>CAMAXJ010000012.1 GCA_945862155.1 Rhodoluna limnophila | reverse complement strand
CCACCGGGGCTGGTTTGCTAGTGGGAATGTTCACGCTGCTGGTTGCGATAAAGGCTTCCAGCGAAATTAGAAAGTTGCTAATCAGGGTTGCCCTGTCGAAAACCGAAATGACAGCCAACCTTGCTAGATCCTGGAAAGAACCCGTTCTGACCAGTGTTTTAGCGGAAAGTGACCCTAGAGCATGGACTCCGAACTCACTACCCTCACCTGCGTATAGAGATCGAGTCGGTGAGCTCGAAATACCAAACGTTGCGACTGTGACCGAAATTAATCACTCGGGGAAGAATTTCGACACGCAAGACGAAATAAATAAAATCTTGCGCAAAAGACGCGCTACAGCGTAATTTCGTGCTAAAACGCTAGGCTTTTAATAATCTAAGTAGGAGAGTAAAAGAGTGAACACATTTGAACGAGTATCAAAAAGAGTATCAAAACGAGTAAACAAAATATTCCGCGACAACGCACAGCCGGTTTCGAAGGCCATGGGCAGACTTGCCCGCGACATCGCCGACGAGACTGTAGCTGAAGTAGAAGAGGTAAAAAAAATGGCCGTAGCCAAGAAGAAGACTGCAGCAAAGCGCAAGCCAGCTGCCAAAAAAGCAGTAGCAGCAAAGAAGCCAGCAAAGCGCAAGCCAGCTGCTAAGAAGACTGCAGCAAAGCGCAAGCCAGCTGCTAAGAAGACTGCAGCAAAGCGCAAGCCAGCTGCTAAGAAGACTGCAGCTAAGAAGCCAGCTGCTAAGAAGACTGCAGCAAAGCGCAAGCCAGCTGCTAAGAAGACTGCAGCAAAGCGCAAGCCAGCTGCTAAGAAGACTGCAGCAAAGCGCAAGCCAGCTGCTAAGAAGACTGCAGCAAAGCGCAAGCCAGCTGCGAAAAAAGCAGTAGCTGCTAAGAAGCCAGCTGCAAAGCGTAAGCCAGCAAAGCGCAAGCCAGCTGCGAAAAAGAAGTAATTCTTTTTTCTTACTTTAGAAAAACCCCACTCGAAAGAGTGGGGTTTTTCTCTTGTCTCGGTGCCTCGAATTCAAAGATGTTTTTTGGGGCTAGATACAACCCAGTGGATTGAGGACATAAGGTCCGGATAGCGGAAACTAAAGCCCGAAGCAAGGAGCTTATTTGCCGTCATCTTTTGACTAACCAGCAGTAGCTCCTGGGCTGCCTCTCCGATGAACATCTTCATTAGAAACTCCGGGATTCTAAAGAACGTTGGCCGATGGATAGCCTTGCCCAAGCCAACAATCATTTCTTCGCAAGTAGCCGGTTCTGGTGCGGTTAGGTTGTAAGGGCCGATGGTCCCCGGGGTGGTGATCAAGTGAATGATTGCCGCAGCCTCGTCGACGAGATTGATCCAAGCCCAGAACTGTTTGCCTGATCCGATTGGGCCACCTACCCCAAGTTTCAAAAGGGGCATCAGTGGACCAAGAGCGCCTTTTCTTCGGCTCATGACCAAAGTCGTTCGAATCAGCACTACACGGGCTCTAGCCTTCATGGCCTCCTGCTCCCAGTTATGGGCAAGGTCAGATAAGAACCCTTCGCCCTTGGGGGATTCCTCGCTGAGCCAGGTCGAGCCGCCTTCGCCATAGAAACCGGAAGCTGATCCGCTGATTAGAACCTTGGGGGAATTGCTGGCCCGGTTGATTGCTGTGACCAGAGTTCTGGTGGAGTCGATTCTTGAGGAGACTATTTCTTTTTTGTACTTGGCAGTCCATGGAATTCTTCCGGTAGTTGCTCCGGCAAGGTTTACAACCGCGTCTACGCTTTCCATAATCTCTGGATCAATCTCGCCTTTGGCAGGATTCCAGCTAATCTCGTCAGCGGCCTTAGCGGTCCTGCGAACAAGCCTGAGGGCTTCATGGCCATCTTCTCTAAGCTGACGTGCCAGCTCAGTACCAACTAACCCGCTCGCGCCAGATATAAGTACACGCATTAGTCCCCAATCGGTGATTCTCAATATGGTTCATTCGTAGTCTTGTACAATTTAGAGCTAAACACTAATCCCCAAGGGGCCAACCAAGAAATGGGTGCGAATTGTCCGAGGTTATGAACGTAGAAGCCTGGATCTGGATCGTTTCAATCGCAGCCATTGCGTTAGTAATCATCGGGGATCTGATTGTTCAGGTTAGAAAGCCGCACGAGCCCACTTTCAAAGAGTCTGCTATTCAGTACGTGGTCTACTTCGGTCTTGCCTTGATGTTCACACTCTTGGTTACCGAGGTGTGGGGTGGTCGATTTGGCGGTGAGTACCTGGCTGGATATATCACCGAGTGGTCCCTGTCAGTGGACAACCTATTTGTATTTCTAATCATCTTCACTAAGTTCAAAGTTCCAAGGCACCTGCAGAGCGAAGCTCTGCTGGTTGGAATCGTACTAGCCCTAATTCTTCGCGGAATCTTCATCGCCCTCGGTGCCGCCGCCATCGAGAATTTCAGCTGGGTGTTCTACCTATTTGGTGCGTTCTTGCTCTACACAGCTGTCCTGTTGGTTTGGGACACCTTCAAAGAGGAAGAAGAAGACAAGGTTCCCGGTGGCAAGATTGTCGCTTTGATCAAGACTAGATTCCGAACCGTTGACGAATTCCACGGCACAAAGCTAACCGTTATTCAAAAAGGCAAGCGTTTTATCACCCCACTTCTTTTGGTGATGGTCGCAATTGGCTTTACAGACTTGCTGTTTGCTCTGGATTCCATCCCAGCCGTTTATGGACTCACCAGTGAGCCATACATCGTGTTTATGGCCAATGCCTTTGCACTGCTTGGCCTGCGCCAGCTCTTCTTTTTATTGAGTGGTTTGATGGAGCGCCTAAAGTACCTGGCGGTTGGACTTTCGGTAATTCTTGGTTGGATTGGAGTGAAGCTAGTTATTCATGCCCTTCACAAGAACGAGCTAGCGCTTATAAATGGCGGAGAACCAATTAAGGTAATTCCCGAAATTACAACTGAGCTATCTCTTGGAGTTATCGTTTCGACTTTGGTCCTAACAACCATCATCAGCTTGATTGCTACTAGCAAGGAAACTAAGTCCGTGAACAATACCCCAGCGAAAAAGAAGCGCTCTAAGAAGAGCTAAAGGGCCCAAACACCGGATTCCACTTCTGAATAGAGCGAGATCCAATAAAGCCGGCGATATCAAATGGATCGTTATCCAAAAGGCTCGCTAGTTCGGTTGCTGATTCGGAGCTAAATATAAGTAGTGCCTCAGGATTATCAACCATCGGGCCAGAAGCCAGCAGTTGACCTTTTTCCAGCAGAGCCCCAAGCCATTGCCTGTGGATTGGCCGAATCTCATTGAGCTGCTCTTCGGTTGCAGAGTAAATGTAGTTAACTGCGAAAACTGGCATGGCTTCTTTCTTTTTCAAGTAAGTACCTGGCTAGCCTATTGGCGCAGGGGTTAGACCCAGCTTGGAAGCCACATCCGAAGTTGCCATAACTCGAAGGGCAAATACATCCCTGTGTTCACTGGATAAAAGAAAATAGAAGCCCCAAAGACCAAAGAAACAAAACCTACAGTTGTGGCATTAGCAAGGGTCTTCGATGTGAGTAAAAGTCTTCTTCGCAGCTGTTGAACTGCCAACACCAGCCCCAGAATCAACCAAGGTTGAAAGCTCACCACATAGAACTGAAATACAGTGCGCTCGGATAAAACAATCCACGGAAGGTAAAGACTTACTGTTCCAAGAAGCACTAACCCCAGAACTCGCTCGCGGTGCCTTGCGTAGCGATAGATGATGTAAACAAGTGCAGCGGCTGAGCCAATCCAGATGAAGGGATTGCCGAGAGCTGTTATTGCACTCGAGCATCCCTCTGTTATCTGGCAACCATTGGATCCAAGGGGGTAGGTCTCATAGAAAAATGCAGTCGGGCGAAGCCCGACTAGCCAACCCAGTGGGTTTGCTTCGTATGGGTGCTCTTTAGTGAGATTCACATGGAAGCCATAAATCAGTTCATGGTAGTTCCATAGTGAGATCATCCAATCCGGCAAAAGCCCAAAGATTCCAGTTGGGGGATTTTCGGTGGCCGAAGTTCGTAAGTACCCACCCGTGCCAAATATCCAACCAGACCAAGTCAAAAGGTAAGTTGCTAGTGCAGCGGGGATCAGTGAAACAAAAGAGTATGAACCTTGGAACAAAACACCCTGACGCAGCCAATTTTGCTCACCTGAATTTTTGCGAAGTAAGGACTCGGAAAAAACTACGTATAACCCGATGCCAGCAAGCAAATAAAGCCCCGACCATTTAATTGAGCTTGCCGCACCTAGCGCGACTCCAGCGAAGATAAGCCACGGTCTAAACCGAAGAATTGAGTTTTTCGATTCTTTAATGGCTCGGGTAATTCTCAGCCTCGATTTATCCTGGTCAATAAGGAATAGCCAAAACCCCAACACTAAGAAGAATGTGAGGGATGCATCCAAAAGCGCTGTACGTGAAAGCGTGATAGCCAGTCCATCAACTGCAAGAAAGAATCCGGCCAGAATCGACAACGCGATTGAGCGGAAAAGCTTGAACGCCACCAACATCAACAGCGCAACTGTTGCGATTCCTAAAATCGCGGTGCTAAGGCGCCAACCGGTGGACTGATCGGGCCCCGTTAGCCACATCCCAGAGGCTATAAGCCATTTACCCAAGGGCGGGTGAACCACAAATGCGGCATCACCCAGGTAGCCAGATACATCTCCTGATTGAAAAGCGAAGTCGGCACCTTCGGGCCAAGATTTCTCATGGCCTTCAAGGCTCAATGTCAGGGCATCTTTCGCGTAATAGGTTTCGTCAAAAACGAGCTTCGATGGATAGCCCAGATTCCAAAGTCGCGTAAGTGCGGCAATCACCATTACGGAGGTAAATCCGATTACTTCCACAATTGAATACTTGGCCAGGCGCATAAGCCCATGCTAATGAACCTTCAGCTTGGGTTTCTGCGAGAATGAAGCAATGCTCATTCTGGCCGCTACTCCAATTGGAAACATTGGCGATGCATCGGAAAGACTCAAGATCACCCTTGCATCCGCCAAAGTTATTGCAGCCGAAGACACCAGAACTTTGCTCAAGCTTGCAAATCATTTGGGGATAAAGCTCGCCGCAGAACTAATCAGCCTTCATGAGCACAACGAATTACAAAAACTCGATCGATTAGTTGAAATTGCAAAAACTGCTGACTTGGTTTTGGTAAGCGATGCCGGGATGCCAACCATTAGCGATCCGGGATTTGCGTTGGTGAGAGCTTGTGCCGAAGCTGGAGTTGAGGTTCAAGTTGTACCGGGCCCATCAGCAGTTATTTCAGCGCTAGCTGTTTCCGGATTGTCAACCGATCGATTTTGCTTTGAAGGCTTCTTACCAAGAAAATCTGGAGAGCGAACAAGGCTCTTTCAGTCTTTGATCTCTGAAACTCGCACCATGGTCTTTTTCGAATCCCCTCATCGGATAGTTGATTCGCTGGATGATGCAGCTAAAGTTTTTGGGCCTAATCGAAAAGCCTCGGTATCAAGGGAGCTGACAAAAAAATTCGAAGAGACCAAGCGCGGCACGTTGCCAGAACTTAAGGACTGGGCAAAGGACCAAAAGGGTGAAATGGTCTTGGTGATATCTGGAGCGGAACCGGTGGTATTCAACCTGGAGGACCTAGTGGCAAAGGTCATTGCGCTCAAAAGTGAGGGAACTGGACTCAAGCAAGCTTGCTCGAGCGTTGCTAAGCAGTACGGTGCCTCAAGCTCTGAGCTCTATGCTTTGGCTCTCAAGCGAGACTAGGTAGCCCTGCTCGGTTAAGCTTGTACTCATGTCTAGCGTGAGCCCATCGGGAAAGTCGTTTTATGTCACCACACCCATTTTTTACGTAAACGACGCCCCCCATATCGGCCACGCTTACACTGAAGTTGCCTCTGATGTGCTTACTCGCTGGCAACGCCAAAAAGGCAGCAATGCTTTCTTGTTGACCGGTACCGACGAGCACGGCGAGAAGATTCTTCGAACAGCCAGTGCCAATAACTCTTCTCCACAAGCCTGGGCCGACAAGCTGGTGCACGATTCGTGGTTGCCGCTGCTCGAGACGCTAGATATCGACAATCAAGACTTCATTAGAACCACTGAACCTAGACACAAGAAAAATGTCCAGCGGTTCTTACAGGATCTGCACGACAAAGGCTTTATCTACCAGGGTTCCTATGAAGGAAATTACTGCGTGGGCTGCGAAGAGTTCAAAACGGATTCCGATTTAGTCGAGGGCGAGGGTGCCTTTGCCGAGGAACTTGTCTGCGCAATCCACTCAAAACCAGTTGAGCGTCTTGAAGAAACCAACTACTTCTTTAAGCTCAGTGAATTCCAGCAGCCGCTGCTTGATTACTACGAGCAGAACCCAAACTTTATTCAACCAGAGTCGGCAAGAAACGAAGTTATCTCCTTTGTTAAGCGTGAGCTAACAGATCTTTCGATTTCCCGTTCCAAGGATAAGTTCGACTGGGGAATAGACATTCCTTGGGACACCAACCACGTAATTTACGTTTGGTTTGATGCGCTGCTAAATTACATAACCGCTATTGGTTATGGCGATGATGAGAAAAAGTTTGAGAGTCTTTGGCCAGCATCCATCCAAGTGGTTGGAAAAGACATCCTGAGATTCCACGCAGTGATTTGGCCAGCAATGTTGATGGCTGCCGGACTAAAACCCGCCGAAAGAGTTTTTGCTCACGGCTGGCTTTTAGTTGGTGGCGAGAAGATGTCGAAATCTAAGCTCACTGGAATTGCACCAACGCAAATCACAGACGTCTTTGGCTCGGATGCTTTCCGCTATTACTTCATGAGGGCAATTGCATTTGGTCAAGACGGATCTTTTTCTTGGGAAGATCTATCTGCTAGATATCAATCAGAGCTAGCCAATGGTTTTGGAAACCTCGCCTCACGCGTGGTTGCAATGGTTCACCGTTATTTCGGTGGAGCTGTTCCAGAAGGCAAGAACCTAACTGAAGCTGACAAGAAGATTGCAACCGTTGCCGAGGCTTCGGTCCAGGCAGCCGATAAAGCAATGGATCAGGTTGCAATTCAGGACGCGCTGGTTGCAATCTGGGAACTAGTGGATGAACTAAATGGCTATCTAACAGAGCAAGAGCCATGGATTCTGGCCAAGGACGAGGCTAACCTTGAGCGCCTTGGAACCATCCTGGTCACCTCCCTTGAGGGAGTTAGGGCTTTGGCCGTATTACTTGCTCCCTTCACTCCAAAAGCCAGTGCAAAGCTCTGGGCGGCAATCGGAGGCTCACTTGGCGATCTTGCAGATCAAGCACTTCTGGAAGCTGCCAGTTGGGGACAGGTCAAGCCAGGAACCCAGATTGGCGAATTGGAATCGCTGTTTCCAAGGATTGAACCAGAAGAAAAGGCTTAGTTTAAGCGCGTGAACGAGCACATTAGATCTCGGCAGTTTTTTGACGCCGACGGAAACCGAAAGAACCTAAGCTACCCAGAACTCCCAGAACCACTTTTGGTTGGAACTTACGATAATCACACCCATCTTGAAATAGCCGATGGTGATCAGCCAATGGATTACCGAGACCACATGAGCCTTGCCGGTGAAGTTGGAATTCTTGGAGCGGTCCAAGTCGGTGTGACTTTAGAAAGCTCAAAATGGTGTGCTGAGGTAGCGGCGACAGATTCTAGATTGCTCGCAGCCGTTGCAATCCATCCGAACGAAGCTGCCAAGTATGAATCCACACAAGCCCTCGATAACGACATCGAAGGTATTGCCCTGCTAGCCAGTGAACCAAGAGTCCGCGCCATCGGCGAGACCGGACTAGATTTTTTCAGAACTGAAGATTCTCAAGGAATTGAGTTTCAGCAATACTCGTTCGAGCGTCACATAGCTATCGCTAAGCAACACAATCTTGCACTGCAGATTCATGACCGTGATGCCCACGACAAAGTGGTAGAGACTTTGCTTCGGGTGGGCGCACCAGAGAAAGTTGTTTTCCACTGCTACTCGGGAGATCTCGAGCTGGCAAAGATTTGCACTGATAACGGTTGGTATGCATCCTTCGCCGGGAACATCACTATCAAGCGCAACCAGCACCTTCGCGACTCACTAAAGGCGATGCCAAAAACTAAGATTCTGGTTGAAACCGATGCCCCGTTTCTAACCCCTGAGCCACTTCGTGGCGGCCCTAACGCTCCATACCTTGTTCCAATTACCGTGCGGTTTATGGCTGAGCAGTTAGGCATGGATGCCAACGAGCTTTCTGGCCAAATAGCGCTCAACACCGTCGAGGTCTACGGATCCTGGGACAACTAATGGTTGAGCTACTGGGTTCAGGAGAGATCAGAAGATTAGCCGCAGAGCTTGATCTAAAGCCCACCAAAAAGCTTGGCCAGAACTTCGTTATTGATCCGAACACCATCCGCAAAATTGTTGGCGCCGCGAATCTTTCTCCCAGGGACAAGGTTGTTGAAATTGGACCAGGACTTGGCTCATTGACACTTGGTTTATTGGAAAAGGTAAACTCGCTATCGGTTATTGAATTCGATAGCCGATTGGCAGATCGGCTAAAGCAGACTCTGGACCAAAGAGCCTCGGGGCACAAGTGCCACATCATCTCTGCCGATGCCATGAACGTGACGGAGTTGCCCTTTGAACCAGATGCGCTGGTGGCAAATCTTCCCTACAACATATCGGTTCCGGTTATTTTGCACTTCTTGGAAACTTTCCCAACCCTAAAAAAGGGTTTGGTTCTGGTCCAGGCTGAGGTCGCCGCTAGGTTAATTGCGCCACCGGGGTCCAAGACGTACGGATCTCCAAGTGCCAAATTAGCTTGGTACGCAAAGGCTTCATCAGGGGGAGTGGTCTCAAGAAATATCTTCTGGCCGATTCCTAATGTAGATTCCGCACTGGTCTATTTCGAAAAGCGAGAGGATGAATTTCCCGCCGCGCTTCGCCAAGAAGTGTTTAGAGTTATTGACGGAGCATTTGCTCAGCGGAGGAAAACTCTTCGACAGGCACTTTCGGATTGGGCAGGTTCGCCTGCCGAAGCGGAGCGCATATTGGTCGAAGCTGGAATCTCTCCTCAAGCACGCGGTGAAGATTTGATTATTGATGATTTTGTAAGGCTGGCGAGTAAGAAGTGATTTTTGAAAAAGACTTTCGCCAGGTTAGCTCTGCTTCAGTTGCAACCACCTATTTTTCGACCAGCGCAGCCAGAGTGTTCAACATTCTCAACGACCCTTCTTCTTGGGGACAGATTAGAACTCCAAGAGTTGCTTCGGCTAGTTCGCCATCAAAAATCGTTTTGAATTTTGACGGTGTAGAGCGAGCCACTGTGTCAATTTCTTCTTGGAGAACTGACTTTTGTCAGTTAGAGGTCGTGCTGGATGGATTCCCCGACGGTTTAGCAAAATCAGAGTTCGAGTCGTATTGGTTGGAAATCTGGAAAATGCTAGTTCGCCGAGTGGGCAGCCGCTCCTCAGCCGTCGCCTCCAGCCCTGCGAAGGTGAATGTGTATTTTGCGGTTGGGGCGTTTTTAAAAAATAGCTTCCATGAGGTCGCTAGCTGCTACCAAGCCTTGAGTCTTCGGGAAGTTGTGAGCGTCGAATTAGAGGGTAAGTTTTCTATCGGATTTGCTGGCCCCTTTGCCGAGTCAAGCAAGCATCTAGTGCCCACAGACGATACCAATTTGGTCTACAAGGCAGGGCTTGCGCTCAAGAATCTAAACGCCGCAGTTTTGCCAGAACTGGTGAGCTTTGTCATTCACAAATCCGTACCAATTGCCGGAGGTATGGCCGGAGGCTCCGCGGACGCCGCCGCCGCTCTTTTAGCTCTAAACCATTTATTTGAAGCTGATCTAGTTCCACAGCTTCCAGTGGTCGCAGCCGAACTAGGCTCCGATGTTCCTTTCTCTATGCAGGGCGGAACAGCCATTGGCACAGGTCGCGGCGAGAATCTTTCGAAGATAGAAACAAATGCAATCCTGCACTGGGTCTTGACACCATCCCAACTTGGACTTTCCACACCAGATGTTTATCGCAAGCTTGACATCATGCGAACAGAGTTGGGAGTTGATGTATCAACTCTGCGAAAGCCCGAAGTTCCATTAGAGCTTGTCGCAGCCCTGGTTTCAGGAGACGCGATGGAAGTTGCAAACTACATGCACAACGATCTAGAAATTGCCGCTTTGGCTCTAAGGCCAGAACTTGCGGCTACCATCTACGCTGGAACAAAAGCGGGAGCATTGAAGTCGATGGTTTCCGGATCTGGACCAACCATCGCTCATCTTGCTAAAAATCGGATTCACGCTGAGCAAATCGCCAATCGCCTAGCTGGAGCAGGATTTCCTTCGATTGCCACCCACACATCTGTTTCCGGAACACGCTTGGAGAACTAGTTGGCACATTTATTGGGAGCTGAGCGAATTCGACTCAGCTTTGCAACAACGGAAGTTTTCAAAGATCTAACCATCGGGGTTCAAGATGGCGACCGCATTGGCATAGTAGGTAAAAACGGTGACGGTAAGTCAACTCTGCTTCGACTCTTTGCTAAAACTCAAGAGCCGGATTCAGGCCAGATTACTAAGCGCAGTGATGTGCGCGTTGGAATGCTTGACCAGGTGGATGATTTCCTACCCGATCAGAGCATTTCTCAAGTTGTGATCGGGGACCTTGCCGAGCACGAGTGGGCCGGCAATTCCAAAATCCGCGATATTTTCTCAGGTCTGTTGGCTGATTTTGATTTCGAGCAGAAGGTAGTTCAGCTTTCGGGTGGGCAACGTCGAAGGGTCGCCCTAGCTGCCCTGCTGGCAGGTGATTGGGACATTCTGATGCTGGATGAGCCAACTAACCATTTGGACATTGAAGGCGTGGCTTGGCTCGCTCAGCATCTGAAGTCTCGCTGGGGCAAAGCTAACTCGGGATTGCTACTGGTCACCCACGACCGCTGGTTCTTAGATGAGGTTTGCAACCTGACCTGGGAGGTTCACGACGGAGTTATTGATATCTACGATGGTGGCTACGCGGCATACATTCTCGAGCGCAACGAGCGGTCCAGATCACAGGCTGCCAGTGAGTCTAGAAGACAGAATCTGCTCCGCAAGGAATTAGCTTGGCTTCGCCGAGGAGCCCCGGCCAGAACCACAAAGCCCAAGTTTCGTATCGATGCTGCTAACGAGCTAATCGCCAATGAACCGCCTCCAAGAGACAGTGTGAACCTGGCCAAGCTTGCAACCACTCGTTTGGGAAAAGACGTTTTGGATATCGAAAATCTCTACTACTCAATTGATGGCTTGCAGCTATTATCTGATTTGACTATTCGCTTGGGCCCGGGGGATCGAATTGGTTTACTGGGCGCTAATGGCGCAGGAAAGACAACTTTTCTGAAATTGATTCTTGGTTCACTAACTGCCTCCAAGGGTCGTGTAAAACTCGGCAAAACTGTAGTGCCTGCAATTTTGAGTCAGGAGGTTCGTGAGCTTGATGAGTTCGCCGATCAGCGCATCTTCGAACTGATTGCTCGGGAGAAGCGCACCTTTGTTGTTGACAAGAAGGAAGTTGGAATTTCCCAGCTGGTTGAGCAGCTTGGATTTACTAGCCTTCAACTACAAACACCAATTGGTGATTTATCCGGTGGTCAAAAAAGACGTCTTCAACTTCTAAGGCTGCTTTTTGGCGAACCTAACTTATTGATTCTTGATGAGCCGACCAACGATCTTGACACCGACATGCTTGCCCAGGTGGAAGACCTTTTGGATTCTTGGCCTGGGACATTGATTGTTGTAAGTCACGATAGGTATCTACTCGAAAGAGTAACCGACATGCAATACGCATTACTTGGCGATGGGGCTCTCAGACATTTACCCCGCGGTGTTGATCAGTATCTTGAGCTGCGTAAGTCACGCGGGGTGCAGGAACAAGTACCTGCCGCTAAAGCAACTTCTGGAGCCGAGGCTAGGGCGAGTCAGAAAAATCTTCAAAAGCTCGAGCGGGCAATTGCAAAGGCAGAGGCAGAGGAAATTGAGGTTCGGGCGGATTTGGGTAAGCATGACCCAGCCGACTACGAGGGCTTAGCTGCTCTGGCCACCAGAGCTACTGAGCTAGCCACAAAACGAGACCAGCTTGAGGCTAGTTGGTTGGCTGAAAGCGAGAATCGGGCCTAAGGCCTCAAGGTTTCTGGCAGACTTAGGGTGTAATCGAGCCTTGCTTGATTGTGATCCGCCCTAGTGTAACGGCAGCACGGCGGCCTTTGGAGCCGTAGAGTTCAGGTTCGAATCCTGAGGGCGGAGCGAAAACCGATTGGGAGAAGTTGATGTCAGCTAAAGGGCTTGTCTGCGTTGTACTAGCAGCCGGCAGCGGAACCAGAATGGTTTCCGCCACCCCAAAGGTTATGCACCAGTTGGCTGGCCGTACTCTCCTTGGTCACGTTATGGCAACGGCCACTTCTCTGGAAACTTCGGGAGTCTATGTTGTGCTTCGTCATCAAAAAGAAATAATTAGTGAGTACCTAACCAAAAGCTATCCAGCCGCCATTCAGGTTGAGCAGGATGAAATTGCAGGAACTGGCCGTGCGGTTGAGGTAAGCCTTTCAAAAATCCCGGCCGACTTTAAAGGGGATGTTCTGGTTATCAGCGGAGATGTTCCATTGATGGACACCCAAACACTTACCGACCTGGTTGCAGCTCACAGATCCGGAAAAGCCTCGGCCACTATTCTCACTGCTTTATTGGAAGACCCATCCGGCTACGGCAGAATCATTCGCGGAAGCGATGGCCAGGTTGCCAAGATTGTTGAGCACCTGGATGCTACCGAGGCAGAGCTTGCGATTTCTGAAATCAACGCTGGCGTTTATATCTTTGACGCTTCTGACTTGCGACAGGCGCTATCTAAGCTTCAGTCACACAACGCCCAAGGGGAGCGCTACCTAACTGACGTGGCTGCGTTGCTTGTAGAAGGCGGCCATCCAGTTATGGCTGAGATAGTTTCAGATAACTGGTTGGTTCACGGCATCAACGATCGAGTTCAGTTAGCTGAAGTCGCCAAAGAACTAAACAACCGCATCTGCAAAGCTTGGCAATTATCCGGCGTCACAATCTTGGACCCGGAGTCAACTTGGATTGATGTTCAAGTCACAATTGGCCAGGACGCAACCATTCATCCATCGACACATCTTCGGGGCCTAACTTCCATCGGGGCTAATGCTGAAGTTGGACCATCGGTAGTTATCGAAAACAGTACGGTCCATGAGGCGGCCAAAGTTGGCCCATTTGCTTACCTGCGAGCTGGAACCGACCTTGGCAAGAGCGGCAAGATTGGCTCCTTCGTTGAGACCAAAAATGCCAAGATTGGAACCGGATCTAAGGTTCCTCACCTGTCTTATGTGGGGGATGCTGAAATCGGCGAGGGCTCAAACATCGGAGCGGGAACGATTTTTGCCAACTACGACGGTGTGAACAAGCACACCTCCAAGATCGGCTCCTTCGTTCGAACTGGCTCGCAAAACGTCTTTGTTGCGCCTATTACGATTGGAGATGGAGCCTACACAGCGGCCGGCACAGTGGTTCGTAAAGATGTAGCTTCAGGAGAACTGGGAATGAACGTTTCACCACAGCGCAGCATTGCTGACTGGGTCATAAACAAGCGTCCTGGAACTACCTCCGCAGAAGCAGCTTCCAAAAACAAGTCCAAGTAGAAACTAGGAGCCCGCAGTTGACCATTAAGACCACCGGAGAAAAAAGACTGGCATTGGTTAGCGGAAGAGCCCATCAGGGACTTGCGGAAGAAGTGGCAGCACTACTTGGAACAACACTTGTCCCAACCACTGCATACGACTTTGCAAACGGCGAAACCTTCGTCCGATTTGAAGAAAGTGTCCGCGGTGTGGACGCTTTTGTTATTCAGTCGCATCCATCTCCAATCAACCACTGGTTGATGGAGCAGTTGCTAATGGTCGATGCTCTAAAGCGCGCTAGCGCAAAAAGAATTACTGTTGTTGCGCCTTTCTTTCCTTACGCTCGTCAAGACAAGAAGCACAAGGGACGTGAGCCAATTTCAGCTCGCCTTGTCACTGATCTTTTCAAAGCTGCTGGAGCTAACCGAGTGATGTCGGTTGATCTTCACTCACCTCAGATTCAGGGATTTTTTGACGGACCGGTAGATCACCTTTGGGCTTTGCCTATGCTTGCTGATTTTGTGAAAGACAAATGGGGCAATGAAGAGCTGACAGTTGTTTCCCCAGATTCAGGAAGAGTTCGAGTAGCTGACATTTGGGCTGATCGCCTAGGAGCTCCTTTGGCAATCATCCACAAACGCCGCGACGCAAACGTGCCGAACAAAGTCTCGGTTCACGAACTAGTCGGTGAGGTTGAAGGCCGCACCTGCGTGCTAGTGGACGACATGATTGATACCGGCGGAACCATTGTCGCCGCCGCCAAAGCCCTAAAGGACAATGGAGCCAAGCGCGTTATCGTCGCAGCTACCCACGCAGTCTTGTCAGAGCCAGCAGTTGAGCGCCTCTCGGATGCTTCGGTGGATGCAGTGGTTGTGACCAACACCTTGCCAATTACCCCAGATAAAGAGTTCGACAAGTTGACTGTATTGTCCATTGCCCCACTGATTGCCAAGGCGATCACGGCGGTATTTGGTGACGACTCAGTCACCTCCTTGTTTCCTGGCCAGTCTTAGGGTTTGATTCCGCTAGCTAGCTAGCGGTAGGCTTGAAAATAACAACGGCGAGGGCTTCTTTACGGGAGCCGTTATCGACGGGGTTTCTTCGGACCAGTTCCCAGATCCTCGCGTTCAACGCTTGAGTAGAAAAAAAGAATTATCAAGTTCATCTCGGGCTTGCTATCTAGTAAAGGGAATGAAAATGGCAGAAAACAAACTAGTTGCTGAAGTTAGAACCAACTTTGGCAAGGGTGCAGCGCGTAAGTTCCGCGCCGCTGGAAAGACTCCAGCAGTTATCTACGGCCACGGCTCCGAGCCAAGGCATATCACACTTCCAGCTCATGAAATTGCTCTTGTGCTTCGTCACAAGAACGCTCTAATCGATTTGGACATCGCAGGCTCAGCTCAGCTGGTACTTGTAAAGTCCGCAACCAAGGATGTTGTCACACAGGTTATTGAGCACGTTGACCTAATTGAGATCAAGAAGGGTGAACGCGTACACGTTGAAGTTCCAGTTCACGTTGTTGGCGAGTCTTTGTCTGGTACCACAATCGATCTTGAGCACAAGACGCTAAAGCTAGAGGTGGATGCAACCAGTATTCCTGAGTACGTTGAAGCTGTCTTCAACAAGGAAGGCGCTGGTTTCCACTTGCTCGCCAAGGACATCGTCATCCCTGCTGGCGCCAAGCTGGAACTAAAGCCAGATGAACTAATTGCTTCGGTTGTAATCACCGCAGCTGGCAAGAACGAGGAACCAGCTGCAGTTGTGGCTGAGGCTGCTCCTGAGGCAGCTAAGGCTCCGGACGCCAAAGCTGACTAATACCTTTCTAGTAGTTGGGCTCGGCAACCCCGGGCCCAACTACGCACTTAACCGTCACAACGTTGGGCAGATGCTGCTCGATGTTGTTGCGGCAAGATTCGGTGAAACCTTCAAGGCCCACAAGTCAAATGCATTGGTGGCCGAAGTAAAGATTATTGGCGGGCCAAAGCTAATTCTGGCTAAGCCCCTATCCTTTATGAATCTTTCCGGCGGCCCAACTTCCTCGCTTATGAACTTTTACAAACTAGACCCTGAGTCATTAATTGTTGCCCACGATGAACTAGACATACCGCCAGCTACTTTCAGATTGAAACAGGGCGGCGGACACGGTGGGCACAACGGAACCCGCGACATAATCTCAGCAATTGATAGTAATGATTTTGCTCGCATCCGCCTTGGAATTGGTAGACCACCCGGATCGGCGGACGCAGCCGATTACGTTCTGAAAAATTTCTCAAGTTCAGAAAAAATTGAGCTGGCTGTGACTCTGGAGATAGCAGCTGACGCGCTTGAAGAAATGGCTCGAAATGGCATCGTGGCCGCTCAGGCAAAATTCCACGAACCAGGCGAGAGCGGTACTGCTTAGACTTGAACTTGTGAAAAAGCACGGGGCACTCGCGCGCCTGGGCCAGGGCTACCCGTTTGCAAAACTTCAGTCAAACCTTGAAAACTCAAGGATTTCGATCGTTGCACCTCAGAGTGCAAATTCATTTTTACTCACACTCTTTTCTGAGCTCAAGGGCGATAAGCCCCCAATTCAACTCATCGTTGCTTCAACCGGACGCGAAGCCGAAGACATTGAGCAGGAGCTTGCCTACTTGGACCCTGAAGCGGAGATTCTGCTGTTTCCATCTTGGGAAACACTCCCACACGAGCGGCTTAGTCCAAGTGCTGAAACGGTGGGTCGGAGATATCAAACTTTGGCCCGACTTCATGAGCTATCTGCAACACCACCGGTTCACCAGGTTTATGTTCTGATTTCCATTCGTGCGGCCTTGCAGCCAATCGTTGCTGGCCTAGAGAAGTTCCCTCCGTTGTCGCTAGTTCAAGGCAAGGACTACTTACTTCCTGAGTTATCGCTAAAGCTTGTTGAGCAGGCCTATCAGCGAGTCGATATGGTTTCACGCCGGGGGGAGTTTGCTGTCCGTGGAGGAATTCTTGATATTTTCCCAACTACCGCTGAACACGCGGTGCGGCTGGAATTTTTCGGAGATGAACTTGAAGAGATTCGTGAATTCTCTGTGTCCGATCAGCGCTCTTCAACCACGAAGCTCGAGCAGTTAACTCTTTATCCCGCCAGAGAACTGATCATCACGCCTGCGGTGGCTTCAAGGGCAAGGGAGATGATGCATGAGTTTCCAAACCTTTCAGCCATGCTCGAGAAGATCTCGCTTGGTATACCAGTTGAAGGAATGGAGTCTCTTGCCCCAGCCCTCGCCGATGCGATGGTCTCAATCTTTGATTACCTGCCAAAGAACGTGACAGTTGTGCTGTTATCCCCAGAAAAAGCCGCCGCAAGGGCTGCAAGTCTGGTTGAAACCAACGAAGAGTTTTTGCACGCAGCCTGGGATGCAGCGATGGATGGAGCATCAGCTCCAATTGATTTATCCGGCGGTGGCTTTATTGACTTTGCATCCTTCAGTCAGAAGATGGCAAAGTTTCAGCTTGTTACACTTTCGCCTTTTGGGGAAGATAGCGAAGAAGTTGTCAATCTAGGAATACTTGAGGTTCCTAACTTCAAGGGCGTAGACGCAACAGCACTGGAATGGGTTGCAACTCAAGTTGACCAAGGTCACCTTGTGGTCATATCTGCCCAAGGCCACGGAACTGCGGAGCGGCTTCGTGAGGTTTTCATCCATGGAAAACTTCAAGCAGATCTGGTGGAAGAGTTTCCAATTGAACCGAAACCAAAGACAATCTATGTCATTCAGGCTCCGATAAAAAAAGGTTTTGTTTCCGAAGGCTCAAAACTAACGTTTCTAACCAACACCGAGTACTACTCGAAGAGCAGCTATGCCTCACCGCAGGTTAGAAAACTAGCTGTCAAACGCGGAGCTGCGGTTGACCCACTTACTTTAAAGTCTGGGGATTTTGTCGTTCACGAAATTCACGGAATCGGAAGATTCAAGGAACTTGTTCAGCGAACCAGCGGCATTGGCTCAAGACAGCACCAGCGGGAGTATCTGTTGATTGAATACGCATCTCCTAAGCGCGGCTACCCAGAAGACACTTTGTTTGTTCCAACCGATCAACTCGACATGCTTACTCGCTACGTGGGCGGGGAATCACCTGTGATTTCTAAGCTCGGAGGTTCTGATTGGGCAAGAGCTAAGGGCAACGCACGAAAAGCCGTTCGAAAGATTGCAATTGACCTAGTTAAGCTCTACTCGGCTCGAATGAACTCGAAGGGATATGCCTTCGCATCCAACACTCCCTGGCAGCACGAGCTAGAAGAAGCGTTTCAGTTCCAGGAAACCCCTGACCAGCTAACAACTATTGACGAAGTTAAGAGAGACATGGAAAAGCCAGTACCCATGGATCGCCTTTTGGCGGGGGATGTGGGTTACGGTAAAACCGAAGTTGCGGTGCGCGCTGCTTTTAAGGCCATACAAGACGGCAAGCAGGTGGCCATGCTGGTTCCTACGACCTTGCTGGTGAGACAGCACACCGACACTTTCCTTGAGCGATTCGCTGGATTCCCAGTGAACGTAAAGTCATTGTCAAGATTTCAGAGCACTAAAGAAGTCAAAGAAACAATTGCCGGTTTGGCTACCGGGGAAGTTGATCTGGTAATCGGAACACACCGACTGCTTTCAGACAACGTCAAATTTCGAAACCTTGGACTGATCATCATTGATGAGGAACAGCGCTTCGGAGTAGAGCACAAAGAAAAGCTCAAAGCCATAAAAACCAACGTAGACATTTTGGCGATGAGCGCTACTCCAATTCCAAGAACCCTAGAGATGGCGATCACTGGCATTCGTGAAATGTCAACGCTTGCCACACCTCCAGAGGATAGGCATCCAATTCTTACCTTCATCGGTGGCTACAGCGAAAAGCAGGTGGCGGCTGCAATAAGGCGTGAGCTGATTAGAGAAGGACAAATTTTCTTTGTCCACAACCGAGTGGCAACTATTGAGAAAACCGCAAATGATCTTGCAAAGTTGGTTCCTGAGGCACGTATTGCTGTGGCGCACGGTCAAATGCCGGAGGCTGCTTTAGAGCAGGTGGTTGTTGACTTCTGGGAAAAGAAGTTTGATGTTTTGGTCTCCACTACGATCATCGAAACTGGAATCGATATTCCAAACGCCAACACTTTGATTATTGATAGAGCCGAACACTTCGGCCTTTCCCAGCTGCACCAGATTCGAGGCCGAGTAGGTAGAAGCAGAGAGCGTGCCTACGCTTACTTCTTCTATGACCCTTCCAAGCCACTTAGTGAAACCTCACACGATCGACTGGCAACTATTGCCCAAAACAATGAACTTGGTGCGGGTATTCAAGTTGCCCTAAAGGATCTAGAGATTAGAGGTGCGGGAAATATGCTGGGCGGCGAGCAGTCAGGGCACATTGCAGGAGTGGGCTTCGATCTTTACCTTCGCATGATCGGCGAAGCCGTATCCGAATTCAAGGGCATCAAGCTCGATTCGCCGGCAGAGCTCAAACTTGAAATTCCAATCGATGCCCATATCCCGGACACTTATTTGGATTCAGAGCGACTCAGACTAGAGGCTTACCACAAGCTCAGCGCAGCCTCTGGAGAAACTAGCACCAGAGCAACTCTGGATGGCATCCTTGCCGAGCTGGAAGATCGCTACGGTAAAGCCCCTGAGCAAGTGAAAAACCTGATCGAAGTGACCGAGCTTAGGCAGATCGCTAATCGAGTGGGTCTAAAGGATGTGAACTTCCTCACGGCAGTAGCCAGAATTCAGCCGGTAGAGCTTTCTGAGTCCGAGCAGGTCAAACTCAGCGGAGCATATGTCGGGCTAAAGTATTTGCGATCGGCAAATTCTCTGCAGTTGCCAATTCCGAAATCCGCTGATGGCGATGTGGTTTCGGGCCAAGAACTTATCTCCTTCGCCAGGGAAGTTTTTGATGTGATCGCAAACCTTCAAAGGGAAGACAAGTAAATGACAAAAATTGATGAGCTAATTCAAACCGCTAGGCAACTTAGGGCCCCAGGTGGTTGCCCTTGGGATGCAGAGCAAACTCACCAGTCATTGGCTAAATACCTCATTGAAGAAACCTATGAGCTAATTGATGCGATTGAGTCAAATGACCGTCAGCAAATTCTTGAAGAGCTTGGCGATGTTTTCTATCACGTTGTTTTTCACTCGGACCTTGCTGAGTCCGGATCCCTCGGGGAACCATTTAGTATTCAGGATGTTGCCGAGCTTTCGATTGCAAAGATGAAAGGCAGACACCCTCACGTTTTTGGAACAGCCGAAGAGCTAGAGAAATACAAAGCAGAAACAGGCGATGATGTCATGAGAAGCTGGGATGCTCACAAGATGAAGGAAAAGCCTGAACGCCAAAGTGTGTTGGATGGGATTCCTAATTCACTGCCTGCACTCCTGCTTGCCGACAAAGTAATTGGTAAGGCCCAAAAACTTGGTGTCTTGGAGACTGAAGCAACACCGGCCTTTGCTTTAGAAGATGAAGATCAACTCGGGGGATTGTTACTGGCATTGGTTTTGTCAGCGAAGCACCAGGGCTTAGATGCTGAGCGCGCATTACGGGAAACGATTCGAGAACTTCAAGTTGAGATCAGAGCTTTCGAACTCAGCGATGAATTTGATGCTGGAGTAGTGGGCCAGGCTTAGGCCAACAAACCAAGAAGTATCCAGGCTTTTTAGCCCTGGTCTGCCAGACTTGGAACCATGGCATCGCAAATTAATCCACCTCGCGGTATGAGGGACTTTCTTCCCATAGAAAAGACCTTGCGAAATGACCTACTTTCCAAGATTGTTGGATCTTATGCCTCTCATGGATTCCAAGAAATAGAAACTCCTGCACTGGAAGCCATCGAGCGCCTCAGCTCGGGAGATGGTGGAGACAACGAGAAACTTGCATTCCGTGTCCTAAAGCGCGGCGAAGAACTTGACCAAGCCCTCGGCAAAAATGTCGATGACCTCTCGGACCTAGGTCTTAGATACGACCTGACTGTTCCACTAACTCGCTACTACGCAACCAATCATGCAAAGCTACCAAAAGTTTTCAAGGCGATTCAGACTGGACCAGTGTGGAGGGCGGAACGACCTCAAAAGGGAAGGTACCGTCAGTTTGTTCAGTGTGATATTGACATCATTGGCGATGACACAAATTTTGCCGAGATTGAAATTCTAAACGCCAGCCTAAATGCGTTGTCTGCTATTGGAATCAAAGATGCAAAGATTCGCATTAATCACCGTGAATTGCTATCACGTTCAATTGCATCTTTGGGTGTTGCACCGTCTGATTTCGGCAAGGCAATGATCACAATCGACAAGCTTGACAAGATTGGTCCGGACGGAGTCGAACTAGAAATGAAAGAGCGCTTTGGGGATAAAATCTCCGATGCAACATCCAGTTGGCTTTCCTCTTTGTCAAGCAACCCGCAGATTCCCAGTGAGCTGAATGAAATTTTTGAAGCTGTAGAGCAATTGCACCCAGGCAAACTTAGGTTTGATCCAACACTGGTTCGCGGAATGGGTTATTACACCGGCTCAATTTTTGAAATTGAACATCCCTCTTCGGGTTCGTCAATCGGTGGCGGAGGTCGTTATGACGGAATGGTTGGAAAGTGGCTAGGCACGGAAGTTGCTGCGGTTGGAGTCTCAATCGGGTTTGAGAGAGTTGCCGAGTTGGCTTCAGATTCTCCCACCAGTTCTAAGTCTCTTGTTTTGATTTTCGAACCTGAACAGCAGCAGGCTGCTCTTTCAGTCCAGACTGAAGCAATTGCCGCCGGGTATCTAGTGAGATTAGAGCCAGCACCTAAGAAGTTGAATGTTTTGCTGGATTCACTAAAAGATCAAGGGATGGCCGAGTTTGCTGTGCTCGAAGAGCCAAAGAAAGGCTTTCAGGGGCTCAAGATCAAGCCAATCGGCTAGTGGGTTGACTGCTCAAACTAAACTAGAACTAGAGCGAACGACGATGTTTCTTGAGGCCGATCGGCCACTATTTCAACTCTTCTAAGGAGAAACCACTTGTCACTTATCGAAGCCATTGGCGCCAGAGAAATCTTAGACTCCAGAGGAAACCCAACTATCGAAGTTGAAGTACTTCTCGACGATGATTCTTTTGGTCGCGCCGCAGTTCCATCCGGAGCTTCAACCGGTGCGTTCGAAGCTCACGAGTCCAGGGACGGTGACAAGGCGCGCTACCTGGGCAAAGGTGTCCAGCAAGCTGTTCTAAAAGTCATTGGGGAAATTGACGAAACACTGGTTGATTTTGACGCAACCGATCAGCGTCTTGTGGACACAGCTTTGATTGCACTTGATGGAACTGACAACAAATCAAACCTTGGCGCTAACGCAATCCTTGGTGTTTCATTAGCCGTTGCTAAAGCGGCAGCAGACAGCAGTGGCTTACCGCTTTATCGATACCTGGGTGGCCCAAATGCACACACTCTTCCTGTACCTCTTATGAACATCATCAATGGAGGAGCTCACGCTGATAACGGCGTTGACATTCAAGAGTTCATGATTGTTCCTGTTGGTGCTCCGACTTTCTCTGAGGCCGTTCGCTGGGGTGCAGAGGTTTACCACTCCCTAAAGGCTCTGCTTCAGTCCAAGAAACTTTCAACTGGTCTTGGCGACGAGGGCGGCTTTGCTCCGGATCTTCCATCCAACCGTGCCGCACTCGAACTAATCTCTGAGGCAATTCAGAAAGCTGGCTACAAGCTAGGAACCGACTTTGCTCTTGCTTTGGATGTTGCAGCCACTGAGTTTTACAAAGATGGAAAGTACCACTTTGAAGGAAAGGCTCGCACTTCAGCCGAAATGATTTCCTACTACGAAGAGCTAATCGCTTCGTTCCCGTTGGTTTCCATTGAGGATCCTCTTGACGAAAACGACTGGGATGGTTGGGCCGCAATGACAGCCAAGCTCGGGGATAAAGTTCAGCTAGTTGGCGATGACTTGTTCGTGACCAACCCTAAGCGTCTAGCTACCGGTATCGAGAGGGGTAGTGCCAACAGCATTTTGGTTAAGGTAAACCAGATCGGTACTTTGACTGAGACTCTGGATGCAGTATCAATGGCTCAGAGCCACGGTATGACCGCGATCATTTCCCACCGCTCGGGCGAAACGGAAGACACCTTTATTGCTGACCTAGCGGTTGCAACAAACGCAGGTCAAATCAAAACAGGTGCTCCTGCCAGAAGCGAGAGAGTGGCTAAGTACAACCAACTTCTTCGCATCGAAGAAGAGTTAGCTGACGCCGCTTACTACCCTGGAGCCAAAGCTTTCAAAAACTTCCGCTAGGAATCCAACATGAGAATCACCGGTCGGCTAAACAGCTACACGCTAGCCCTACTGGCAGTTATTCTCGTTGGAATTTTTACACTCGCCCCAAGCATCCAGATCTGGTACGAACAGCGACAAGAGATCGCTGATTTCAAAGCCCTCGTTGAGCAAGCCAAGGTTGAGCTTGAAGACATGGAAGCCGAGCGACTTCGCTGGGATGATGAGGTTTACATCAGAGCCCAGGCAAGAGACCGACTGTACTTTGTAATGCCGGGCGAAGTTAGCTTTCTAGTTATGGATGCCGATGGCATCGATGTGTCTGATACTTCAGGAACTGTTGGTGCGATGCTTGCCGAGAAGCGTAAGCGCAGTGGATTTAGTGCCGAGGTGCTTGCAAGCAAAAGAAATTGGGTTGATGCCTTTCTTGAATCCGCTCTTCGGGCAGGCCTTGAACAGCCCAATCAGGAAATAGACAGTGCCACTAACTAACGTCACCGAACAGGACATCGAATCTGTTTCCATGCAACTCGGTCGCCCCGCAAGAGACATCGTGGCAATTGCAGCCAGATGTGTTTGCGGCAACCCAGTTGTTGTGCAAACCAAGCCAAGGCTTGAAGACGGCACTCCATTTCCAACTGTCTACTATCTGACACTGCCTGCAGCAACTTCAGCTGTTTCAACCCTTGAAGCGTCGGGGCTGATGATTGAACTTCAGAACAGATTGACTCAAGAGCCGGATCTTGCCGCCTCGTACGCGATTGCTCACCAAAGTTATTTGGATGATCGCGCGCATCTTGGCGATGTTGAAGAAATCGAAGGCATCTCCGCAGGCGGGATGCCAACGCGTGTTAAGTGCCTACATTCCCTTGTTGCGCACTCACTTGCAAAAGGACCAGGGCTGAACCTCATCGGGGATCTGGCTCTGGAAGCTTGCAGTTGGTCGCCGAATCGGTGTGTATGCCAAAAATAATTGCATCGGTACTTGTAGCGCTGCTGGTTGCTATGGTTCCTCAGGCAGCATCTTCTGACCCAGTGCGCGATAGGCAGTACTGGCTCAACGATTACGGATTCACCAAGGCTTGGGAGCAAAGCCTAGGTGCGGGAGTGAAGGTTGCTGTAATTGATACCGGTATCGACGCTTCGCATCCAGCCCTTGATGCAGCAGTAGTTGGAGGTATCGATGTCTCTGGCCTGGGCACACCGGATGGACTTACTCCAGTTGGTCAAAACAACTATCACGGGACCATGGTTGCTTCTTTGATTGCTGGAAGGGGCAACCCTGGGGATGAGAGTGCAGGAGTATTGGGTACTGCGCCAAAGGCTCAGTTGCTGTCGGTATCTATGGCATTTGGAGTAGAGGGCGTTGATGCTGATTCACAAATTGCCGAGGGAATCATCTGGGCGGTAGACAACGGGGCGCAAGTGATCAACTTATCTCTCACCAGAAATTCGGTGTCTTGGCCCGAGTCTTGGGATAAGGCATTCTTGTATGCGTTTGAAAACGATGTAGTAATTGTGGCGGCAGTTGGAAACCGAGTTGATGGAACCGAACAAGTTTCAGCACCTGCCACAATCCCCGGTGTCATCGCTGTTGCCGGAGTAGATATTGAAGCCAACGCCAGTGAACTTTCGTCAACCAGTGGTTTCACAATCGGAGTCACGGCACCTTCCGAAGATTTAGTTGCTGCCTACCCAGGGGGAGAGTATCGAATCTGGTCAGGCACCAGCGGTGCCGCTCCGATTGTTTCAGGCATGGTTGCACTGATTAGATCTTTGTACCCAGAAATGGATGCAGCAAATGTTGTTAATCGAGTTATTCAATCTGCCACCAAATATGGATTTGAAAACTACTCGAGCGCCTATGGCTACGGTCTAATTGATGCCGAAGCTGCCTTGAATATCGAACTTGCTGATATTCAAGACAACCCGCTTGGATCGCTATCCGAATGGATAAGGCTCTATCGTAAGCAGGCACCTGTCGATGGAAGCCCTGGTGAAATTGTGACCCCATTCGATACGCCAGTTACTGAAATTGTTGCTTCCGTTGGCTTCGAACAGAACCTCTGGCTGCCCTTGGCTGGCTATGCTGGGTTAGGGCTGTTAGCCACCTTTTTGTATTTAGCCTTTTGGCCAAAAGCCAAAGGCCCAAGAAGCCACAAGCGAAAGTAGTAAATTAGACCAATGCCTAGAATTCTGATTGTCGGCGGCGGCTACGCCGGTTTCTACACCGCTCGCAAGCTCGAGAAGTACCTGCGCAAAAACGAGGCAGAGGTCACCATGATTGACCCGCTTCCATACATGACTTACCAGCCTTTCCTTCCTGAGGTTGCAGCCGGATCAATCGAGCCAAGGCACGCGGTTGTTTCTCACCGCAGGCACCTAAAGCGCACCGAGATTATCACCGGAAGAGTCACTGACGTTTCTCACACCAACAAAAAGGTGACAATCGAGGTTCCTGGCCTTGCCCCATTCGATCGCGAATACGACCATGTGGTTGTAACTGCAGGTGCAGTTTCCCGAACATTCCCAATTCCAGGAGTTGCTGAAGTTGCAATTGGAATGAAGACCATCGAGGAAGCCATTGAGGTCAGGCACAGAATTCTGATCAACTTTGACAAGGCCTCGAACCTGCCAGAAGGCCCTGAGCGTGCTCGCCTAATGACGTTTGTTGTTGTTGGAGGAGGATTTGCCGGCATTGAAGCTTTTGCTGAGATGCTCTCACTTGCTACCTACCTGCTGCGCTATTACCCGAACCTGAAGTTTGAAGAAATAAACTTCCACCTTGTAGAGGCCATGAGTCGAATCATGCCTGAGGTTTCGCTAAAGACCAGCTACTGGGTAATCAAAAACCTTGAAGGTAGAAGCGCCAAGATTCATCTCGATACTCAGTTGCTTTCCGCCGATAACGGCATGATTGAGCTTTCCACCGGTGAAAAATTTGGGGCGGCAACAATAGTTTGGACGGCTGGAGTTATGGCCAACCCAGTTGTTAAGCACACCGATCTTCCAACTGATGAGCGCGGTCGCATAACTGCAAATACTGCTCTGCGGGTAGTCGATGGCGAGAACTTGATTGAGGGTGCTTGGACGTGCGGCGATGTGTCAGCAGTCCCTGATCTTTCAGGAGATGGAGTTGGCGGTTACTGCGTTCCAAACGCACAGCATGCAGTTCGTCAAGGAAAACTTATGGCTAAAAACCTCGTTGCTGCACTTAGAGGCGAAGGACTCAAGGATTACAACCACAAGAACATGGGAGCAGTTGCCGGACTTGGAATCGGAGTTGGCGTATTCCAATACCGCAACCTAGCTGTCACTGGTTTCCTAGCTTGGCTTATGCACCGTGGCTACCACGGGCTAGCAATGCCGATGTGGGAAAGAAAGATTCGCGTATTCAGTGGTTGGATTTTGAACTTCGTTCTTCGTCGCGACGTAGTGTCAATCGACGCCGTGAAGAACCCTCGATTAGCCTTTGAAACCTGGGCCTCCAGAGCCAAGAACTAGACTCTGGTGATTGCGGCCCCCGTAGCCCAATGGCAGAGGCAGACGACTTAAAATCGTCACAGTATGGGTTCGAGTCCCATCGGGGGCACCTTTGAATTAGCTGAGAAGCTATTCACAAATTGAAGTTTTTTGGCAGGTCTGGCTTACCATTTTGTATAGAGAAAAAACCTAAGGGGTAACTTTGGAAATCGCACTATTGGTAGTTGTTGGCTTGGCAGTTCTAATCGGGCTGTGGCTATGGTCCACCTACAACGCTCTGGTTGCACTCAACGTTCGAGTTGACGAGGCCTGGAGCGATATAACAGTTCAGCTAAAGCGCCGAGCTGACCTAATCCCTAACCTGATTGAAACCGTAAAGGGTTACGCCTCTCACGAGCGTCAGGTTTTCGAAGCCGTTACCCAAGCCAGAGCAGCAACCGTTTCTCCAGATGCCCTAGCTCACCCTGAGCAAGCCGGCCAAGCCGAGAACATGCTTCAGGGAGCGCTGAAGTCACTGTTCGCAGTTGCAGAGGCCTATCCAGTTCTTCAAGCAAGTCAAAACTTCCTTCAGCTCCAAGCTGAACTAAGCGACACCGAAGACAAGATAATGGCTTCTAGACGCTTCTACAACGGAGGGGTTAGAGAGCTGAACACCAAGGTCTTGCAGTTCCCACAGAATCTTTTTGTAAAGTCCCTAGGCTTCCCTGAGCGTGAATTTTTTGAAGTTGCAGATAGTGCAAGTATTGCCGAACCTCCTAAAGCCAGCTTCTAGTTTTATAGACTGACCTCATGTATTCAGCGATAGCTGCCAACAAGCGAAACACGATTATCATCGTCGTGTTGTTCGTTGCATTGCTCAGTGGATTATCCCTCTGGTGGGGAGCCGCTTCGGGCGATGGCTCATCGGCACTTTTCATTGTTGGCTTTGTTTTGGTTTACACAATCTTCCAGTACTACATGGCGGGCAAGATAGCCATCGGTCTTACGGGCGCAGTCGAGATTCAAAAATCAGACAATCCCAGACTGTGGAGAGTTGTTGAAAATCTCTCAATAGCAGAGGGAATCCCGATGCCAAAGGTTTATATCATCAACGATCCGGCCCCAAATGCTTTTGCATCAGGGCGCGACCCAGAACACGCAATTGTTGCCGCCACCACGGGTCTACTTGTGATCATGGACGATAACGAGCTTGAGGGTGTTATGGCACATGAGCTTGCACACATTAGAAACTACGACATCCGAGTTTCAACAATCGTCTTTGGGCTAGTCAGTGCAGTTGGAATACTCGCTGACTTTGCCATTCGTGCCGCTTTCTTCGCCGGAGGAAACCGCTCCCGAGATGGCGCTGGAGCAATCTTTTTGATCATTGGTGTGGTTGCTAGCGCCATCGCCTGGTTTATCGGTCCAATTGTCAGTGCTGCGGTTTCGAGGCAGCGAGAGTATCTAGCTGATGCCACCGGTGTGGAAACAACCCGTTATCCAGATGGATTGGCCAGCGCTCTAAACAAGCTGGGCGAGTATGGGCGGCCTATGCAAAAGGTGAGCGCCTCCATGGCCCACATGTTCCTAAATGACCCGATCAGGCCTGGATTCACTGAGCGCCTATTTTCTACCCACCCACCAATTCCAAAGCGCATTGAGAGAATTCGCACCATGGGGACTAAGTTCTAGGGCTCAAACCTAACTAAACTTGGGGGCTAGATAGTTTTTTGAAAGGCCACTAATGTCCAACCAGCCTCCGGTAGTTGTTCCTGCCTTGAGTGAGTTTGAGAAAGCTCTAGCCAATGTTAGACAAGTTGCTATTGAGACTCCAGTTCTGCACTCTCACTACCTGTCTAAGTTAGTTGGCCAAGAGGTTTGGCTAAAGTGTGAAAACCTTCAGCGCACCGGAGCATACAAAGTTCGCGGTGCATTCAATCGCATGAGCAAGCTCAGCAAAGAAGAAAAGAAAAAGGGTGTTATTGCAGCATCTGCAGGAAATCACGCCCAAGGCGTAGCACTAGCTGCCAAGAAGCTAGGCATCAAAGCAACCGTGTATATGCCATTTGGTGCATCTCTACCAAAAGTTGCAGCAACCAGAAATTACGGAGCCAAAGTTGTTCT
This sequence comes from Rhodoluna limnophila, assembly GCA_945862155.1. Lineage (GTDB taxonomy): Bacteria > Actinomycetota > Actinomycetes > Actinomycetales > Microbacteriaceae > Rhodoluna > Rhodoluna limnophila_A. The sequence goes on along the minus strand of CAMAXJ010000012.1, from coordinate 774 downwards.
AGTTGGAGCAACCTTTGGGGAGGCTCTGAAGGCAGCTCAGGAACAGGCCAAGGAAACTGGTGAGATATTCATTCCCCCCTTTGATCACATTGATGTGGTTTTAGGTCAAGGAACCGTCGGGGTTGAGATTATGGACCAACACCCAGACGTGTCAACAATTGTTGTTGCAATCGGTGGCGGTGGCCTGGCTGCTGGAGTTGCAGTCGCGGCCAAGTTGACCGCCCAGGCCAGGGGTAAGAAGATTCGCATCATCGGCGTGCAGGCTGAAAACGTCGCTCCGTATCCAGTGTCTCTAAAGTCTGGAAAAATCACCGAGGTTGTTGCAACCCCAACCATCGCCGACGGAATTGCTGTTTCAAAGCCTGGTCGAGTGCCTTTCGAACTGATCAAGCAACACATCGACAAGGTAGTGACCGTCTCAGAAAACGACATCGCTCAGGCCATCTTGGTTTTGCTTGAGCGCTCCAAGCAGGTAGTTGAACCAGCTGGTGCGGTAGCGGTTGCAGCCCTAATAAACGGCAAAGCCAAAGCTAAGGGAAAGACCATTGCCATTTTGTCCGGTGGCAACATGGACCCGCTGCTACTTCAGAGAGTTATTCGTCACGGGCTATCGGCTTCGGATCGGTACACCAACTTTACTGTGATGCTTCCTGACCGTCCAGGTCAGCTTGCGCTTACCGCTGAGGTAATTGCGGCAGCACACGCAAACGTTGTTGAGGTGCTTCACACCAGGCACGGCAACGGGTTGCAGATTAGTGAAGTTGAGTTGAATCT
>CAMAXJ010000011.1 GCA_945862155.1 Rhodoluna limnophila | reverse complement strand
CCAAATAGGGCAACATCCATCGAAGACTGGATATCCAAAATTCTTTTGGTACTTCTTTCTCTCCAGAGTGTTTCTTTGGCAGAAGGATCATCAAAAAAGGCTGGAACTGGAAACTGTTCCACGGTTGCTCCATATGCTTCACCGAAGCGCCTAAGGATTTCACCGCTGTATGTAACACCTGTGGTGAAGGTGTTTCCAGCTCCATTGAGCTGGACCACCCTTGAATCTCTCAAAGGTCTTGGAGCCAAGTTCCTACTTACCGCTGCGGTAGTTGATCCCCAGGCAACACCCAAGGTCATGCCGGAAAAGAAAAAGTTGGTGAGCATTCGTGCGGCTGTAAGGGCCACCCGGTCCAAGCGGTCGATTGGGGAAGCCGATTCGGCAATCGGAACTAGGTGGGCGTTGACTCCGTAGCGTTTTTTGATTTCGGTTGCCATGCGTCTTGGAGCATCTTCGGGGGAGTGAATCTTGAATTCGACGATGCCTCGGTCTTTGGCCATCTGTAACAGCCTGGAAACTGAGGATCTTGAGACCTTCAGCTCATCGCCGATGGCGTCCATGGTCAGATCCTGCAGGTAGTAAAGCTGGGCGGCCTTGAGGGCTAGGCGAACCCTGGATTTCTCGTTGACCTCGTCCAACATAACGAAAGTATTGCACATATGTGCAAGTTGGCTGAAATTTATGTCAGAGGGCCAAAAGGGTCAATAGATTGCTGGTATTCGGGCATTTTCAAAGAAGAAAGCGGCAGTCTATGAACCAGAGCACAGTCGAATCTTCTCGACTAAACGCGCTCCGGGAAAACCCCAAAGCGCAGGTGCTCATTATCGGTGGCGGCATCAATGGCCTCGCCACTTTCCGCGACTTGGCCTATCAGGGCATCGATGTTGTTCTAGTTGAAAAAAACGATTACTGCTCCGGAGCTTCTGCTGCTTCCTCACACATGATTCACGGCGGTGTTCGTTATCTAGAAAACGGTGAGATCCGTCTAGTTAAAGAATCACTCGAGGAAAGAAATCGCCTCTTGAAGGCAGCTCCTCATTATGTGAAGCCACTAAAAACCACAATGCCGATCTTCTCGATTTTTTCAGGGCTTATCAGCGCTCCGATTCGTTTGTTCACTCATTCATCAGGTAAGCCAAAAGAGCGCGGCGCAATCTTGATCAAAGTTGGACTACTTCTTTATGACACCTTTGGTCGAAACGGTGGAACAATGCCGAGGCATCGATTCTTAGGCAAGAAAAAATCCATGGCAGAAATGCCTTTGCTAAACAAAGACGTGAAGTTCACCGCCACCTACTACGACGCAGCGATGGACAATCCCGAAAGACTAGCTCTCGATGTTTTGTTTGATGGTCTCGACGCAGGCAGCAATGCTCGCGCCTTTAACTATCTGGCAGCAAGTGGCCACAAAGATGGCAAGACAGTTTTGAAAGATCAGCTCACCGGTGAAGAGATTTCCTTCACTGCTGATGTGATTGTTAACACCTCTGGTCCTTGGACCGACATGACAAACCAGAGCCTTGGGTTTAATACCGGCTACATGGCAGGCACCAAGGGCTCACACATCGTTCTAGATAACCAGGAACTATTCGATGCTTGCGATAACCGCGAGATCTTCTTCGAAAACCGCGACGGTCGTATCGTGTTGATGTATCCAATCCTGGGCAAGGTTTTGGTAGGAACAACTGATATCCCTCACGATATGAAAGAGCCTGCGGTTTGCACCGATGAGGAAGTTGACTACTTCTTTAAGTTGGTGGCTTACGTGTTTCCAAAGATTCGCATCGACAAGGACCAGATCGTCTTTAAGTACTCGGGTGTAAGACCACTTGCAGCCAGCGGAGATATCAACCCGGGAGTTATCTCTCGCGACTACCGAATTGTTAGAACCTCAGCTGAGAACGAAATCCCAGTTTTGAGCCTGGTTGGTGGCAAGTGGACAACCTTTAGAGCCCTTGGCGAGCACCTTTCCTCTGACGTGTTGAAGCTTTTGGGTAAAGTCCGCGTTCAATCAACCGCGAAGATGTCCATCGGTGGCGGAAAAGATTACCCAACTACCGATGCATCCCAGAAGCAGTGGGCGGAAGAGAACAAGGGGTCAGTTTCGGCAGATCGTGCTCTGCAGCTACTTCTTCGCTACGGAACCAGGGCCAAGGCGGTAATTGATTACATTTTGGTAACGCCTGAGACGATGCTGAAGCACGCTCCAAGCTTTTCTGATTCGGAAATCGAGTTTTTGGTCAAGAATGAGAGCGTTTATCGCCTAGAAGACCTAGTCAACCGTCGCACCAACCTAGCCTTCACCGGATCTATGAATACCGCCCTGTTACAGGAGTTGGCGAGCATCATGCAAAAACCTCTAGGCTGGGATTCCGGCAAGAGTTCCTCTGAAGTTTCCGGCGTCCACATTGAAGCGGGGTCTCGAGTATGACCAAGATGGTCCTAACGGATATTTCCCTGAGCCAAGACTCAGAGGAGATCATCTACGATCTTTCTGCCACTTTTAAGAGTGGAATCAATTTGTTGATTGGTCCAACCACCGCTGGAAAGACCACCCTGATGAGAATCATCGCGGGTCTGGTTAAGCCAACCACCGGAACTGTGACCCTGGACGGGGTGGATATCACCAAGATTCCAGTCCAGCAGCGTTCGGTTTCTTTTGTGTATCAGCAGTTCATCAACTACCCATCACTTTCTGTCTTTGACAACATCGCTTCTCCTTTGTTGGCTGCCAAGAAAAAGCCAGCCAAGGAAGTAGTTGCAGCCCGAGTCGAGGAAATGGCTAAACTTTTGGGTCTTTCTCCATTCCTAAAGCGCAAGCCATCTGAGCTATCCGGTGGTCAGCAGCAACGAGTTGCTATTGCTCGCGCACTGGCAAGACCTGCCGATATTGTGCTTTTGGATGAGCCACTTGCGAACCTCGACTACAAGCTGCGCGAGCAGCTTCGAGCCGAGCTTCAGAGCATCTTCTCTGACGAGAAATCGATTGTTATTTACTCAACCGCCGAGCCTTCCGAGGCATTGGAATTTGCTACCGACACCTTTGTTATGGACGAAGGTCGCCTGATCCAAACCGGTAAGGCGCTGGATATCTACCAGGCTCCAAAATCCGTTGCCGCAGCTATCGCGATGGCTGATCCACCGATCAACCTTCTGGCCTCAACCGTGGATGGCAAAACAGCCAACTTCGGACCAGAGAGCTTCAAGTTCTCTCGTCCTGAGCTATCAGATTCAGCCAAGTCGATCACTATGGGTATCCAGCCAGGCAGGATCACCCTTGAGGCAGCATCTTCTAAGTCGGTTGCGATCAAGTGCCAGGTCCAGCTAGCTGAGGTGACCGGTAGCTCAACTTTCGTTCACGTCAAGCTCGAATCAGGCGAGCAGATCGTTATCGAAGTTGAGGGCACCCAGAATTTTGCTCTGGATAAGAAGTTAACTGCTTACTTTGAGCCAGCAGATCTTTATGGCTTTGAGCCAACCTCGGGCAAGGCAATTTTTGCTCCAATTTCAGGAGGGAAGTAAATGGCTGAGATTCGCTTAGAAGGTGTTGCTCACTCCTACGACGGAGGAAAGACTTACGCCCTGAACCCAATCACCATGACTTGGAAAGACGGCAAGGCTTACGCCTTGCTTGGTCCTTCGGGTTGTGGCAAGACCACACTTTTGAACATCATCTCAGGACTGCTAAAGCCATCGGAAGGAAAAGTGTTCATCGATGGCAAGGACGTCACCGATGTTGTCACTGACGATAGAAACATCGCTCAGGTTTTCCAGTTCCCGGTTTTGTACGACACCATGACAGTTAGAAAAAACCTCGAGTTTCCACTAAAGAACCGCAAGGTTCCTAGAGCCAAGGTTGCAGAGCGAGTCAACGAAATTGCAGCTCTATTGGGAATTGAAAAAGACCTTGACCGCAAGCCATCTAAGCTTCGCTCTGATCTTCAGCAGATCGTGAGCTTGGGTCGTGGCCTGGTTCGCGAAGACGTCTCGGCGATCTTGTTCGATGAGCCACTTACCGTTATCGACCAGAACTTCAAGTGGACACTTCGCAACCGTCTAAAAAGATTGCATTTGGCAACCGGTGTCACAGTTGTGTACGTGACTCACGACCAGACCGAGGCGTTGACATTCGCCGATGAGGTTTTGGTTATGGATCAAGGTTCCTTGGTTCAGGCTGGAACTTCCGAGTCACTGTTTTTGGAGCCCCAGCATGAATTCGTTGGCTACTTCATTGGCTCTCCGGGCATGAACTTCCTAGACGTTGAGGCAAGCTCATCTGTTCTTACCCACAACGGCAAGCCAATTGGTAAAGCTGCCAAGGCTGGCCTGAATGGTTCTCACCGCTTTGGAGTAAGACCAGAGTTCTTGGTTCCTAGCAAATCCGGTCTTGAGTTCAAGATCGACCGAGTCGAAGACCGCGGTGTTTTCAAGCTGGTGCATTTGAGCAAGGACGATTTCAAGTTCATCGCCAAAACCGAAGAAAGCTACGACGCCAAGGTTGGCGCCAAGGCGAATTTCAGCTTTGATGCCAAGCGAGCTTTTGTCTACGACATGAACAAAAAGGCCGTGTCAACTGTTTCACCGAGCAGTGCAGGGGGTAACTAATCATGGATGGCAAGAAGAAAAACAACAGAGCTTGGTTCCTAGTATTGCCAGTGGTGTTTGTTGTTGCCTTCACCGCCATCATTCCGCTGATGGCAGTTGCTAACTACTCACTGCAGGATATTCAGGGCGCTTCCAACCGCTTGTTCGTAGGACTTGATTTCTTCAAGCGAGTAGCTACCGATCCAAACATCCAGGATGCCTTCACCAGGAACCTGACTCTTTCAGCTCAGATACTTCTTATACAGATTCCACTTGGAATCTTCCTAGCCAGGCTCATGCCTCGCTCGGGCTGGAAGGCATCTGCTGCTCTGGTTGTTGTTGCAATTCCACTGATTATTCCTTGGAACGTAGTTGGAACCACCTGGAGAATCTTCACCCGTAGCGACATCGGTTTAGGTGGAGTGCTCGTAAACCAGTTCTTCGATTACAACCTGAGCGAGGACACCACCGATGCTTGGGCCACGATTTTGGTCATGGACACCTGGCACTGGACACCTTTAGTGACCTTGCTGGTCTATGCGGGACTTCGTTCTATTCCGCAGGCTTACTACCAGGCAGCCGCCATCGATGGCGCATCCCGCATGGCGGTATTCCGCTTCGTTGAGCTTCCAAAGCTAAGACGTGTGCTGATGATTGCAATTTTGCTTCGCTTCATGGACTCATTCATGATGTACACCGAGCCATTTGTGGTCACCGGTGGAGGTCCTGGATCATCCACTCAGACCTTGAGTATTTTGCTAACCACGATTGCTATTGGTCAGTTCGACCTAGGTGTGGCCGGAGCCTTCTCACTGATGTACTTCTTGTTCATCCAGATCTTCTCTTTCATCTTCTTCACAGTGCTGACTTTGGACGAGCGCCCAGGCGCTACCAAAGTCACCCCTAAGGAAAAGAAGGCAGCGAAGCTCGCTAAAGAACCAAAGCAAGTGCGTTCGAAACTTGAGAAGGTGCAAAAATGACGACAATGATGGCTACCTCCGCTGCCGGTAAGAAGACCTCAAGGTTCCGCATTGACCTTAGAAGCTGGCTGTTCTGGCTGATCATGGCCGTTTGGTCCCTTCCGCTTATTTGGTTGATCTCGATGTCGTTCCGTGACAACGCTGACATCCTTTCCAAGTTCGAGGTGATCCCGACCGAGATTTCCTTGAACGGCTACACCCAGTTCTTTGAGGATTCAAGTTGGATCGGTTCGTACATGAACTCGATCACCTACACACTTATGAACACCGTGCTGTCTTTGATCGTGGCACTGCCTGCAGCGTATGCATTTAGCCGCTTTACCTTCTCAGGAGATAAGCACCTGTTCTTCTGGCTGCTAACTAACCGCATGGCTCCAGCCGCTGTGTTCTTGCTTCCTTTCTTCCAGCTTTACCAGGCAGTGGACCTATTCGATACTCCGCTTGGTGTGGCTCTAGCCCACATGCTCTTCAACGTTCCGCTGGCGGTGTGGATCCTCGAGGGCTTTATGTCTGGAGTGCCTAAGCAACTTGATGAAATAGCTGAAATCGATGGCTACAAGTTCGGTCGATTCTTCTTGACGATTTTCATTCCAATGATTCGCTCAGGTATCGGTGTGACAGCGTTCTTCCTATTTATGTTCAGCTGGGTTGAGCTGCTTATTGCCAGAACCATTACGGCTACCGCAGCTAAACCAATCGCAGCTCAGATGACTCGAACCATTTCAGCTTCCGGTATTGACTGGTCATTGCTATCGGCTGCTGGTGTTATGACGATCATTCCTGGAGTGATTGTGATCTGGTTCGTTCGAAACTACATCGCCAAGGGCTTCGCGTTAGGACGTGTGTAAATGTTCGATCTATTTGACTGGATTCCTTGGACAACACCCGTTGCGATTGTGTTTATCGGTGTTGCTCTTATGATCACGGGTCTAACCATTTGGGGACACTACCGTCCACCGGTAAGACGTAAGGGATTTTTGGGGATAGTGACAGATCGAACCGAGCGCGTTTACATCGCGATTGTTTCGTTTGCACTAGTGATGGTGATCTCGTTCGCGATTGTGGACAGTGACACCGCTATATGGGCCATATCAGCGCTAGCCATGGCAGTGGTGATCGTGATATGGGGCTAAAGAATTCGGTGAGCAAGCTTTGTTCATCGTTTTGGGGCCTGGGGATATCCCCGAGCTCTAGAAATGTTGAGAAGACCAAATCGGCCTCCTCAACGGCAATGCGAAAGGTAAAAATGAATAGAAATGTTCGCAAAGGTAGCATCGCTGGATTGGCCATGTCGGCCGCCGCGGTACTACTAGTCACAGGTTGTGCCTCAGGTGGGGCTACACCTACTGACGTGGATGCAGTTGCTGCAAAGTGGGCCGATGGTGAGTTTGCACTCAGCGCATTGACCCGCGATGAGAAAATTGCTGAAATGAAGTGGTTCGCTGAAGCGGCTGCCGGTCTTGGAGTTTCCGAGATCAGCGTTGTTTCAGAGACCATTGACCCGCACGTGTACGAGTCAGAGACTCTTACACAGGCGTTCAAGGAACTAACTGGAATCACAGTAACTCACGACCTCATCGGTGAGGGTGACGTTATTGAAAGAATCCAGACCGAAATCAAGACCCGTACCTCGATCTACGATGGCTACGTAAATGACTCCGACCTTATCGGAACTCATCAGCGTGGAGACTACATCTACCCAGTAGCCGAGCTAATGAAGGACGCAGCGATTACAAACCCAGGTTTGGACATCGATGACTACATTGGTAAGAGCTTCACCACTGGTTCTGATGGCGTTCTATACCAGCTACCTGACCAGCAGTTCGCGAACCTTTACTGGTTCCGCTACGACTGGTTCAGCGACGCTGACATCCAGAAGCAGTTCAAGGACATCTATGGTTACGACCTAGGCGTTCCAGTTAACTGGTCTGCTTACGAGGACATCGCTAAGTTCTTCTCAACCGAAGTAAATGGCGACGGAACCGTTGATGGCAAGAAGGTCTATGGTCACATGGACTACGCTCAGCCAGGTCCTTCACTACAGTGGAGATTTACTGACGCGTGGCTATCCATGGCCGGTAACGGTGACGGCATCGGCGACGGACCTAACGGTCTGCCTGTTGATGAGTGGGGTATCCGTGTTGAAGGATGTAACCCTGCTGGTTCAACCGTAGCCCGCGGTGGAGACCTAAACGGTCCTGCTTCGGTTTACGCTCTAACCAAGTTCTTGGACTGGTTCGAGTACGCACCTGAGACAGCAAAGGGAATGGACTTCAGCGAGGCTGGAGGTGTAGTAGGACAGGGTGAAATTGCGCAGCAGATTTTCTGGTACACAGTTTTCACTGCTTCTGCTACCGACCCATCACTACCTGTTATGAATGAAGATGGATCACCGAAGTGGCGTATGGCTCCAAGCCCACACGGTTCCTACTGGAAGGATGGCCAGAAGCTTGGCTACCAGGACGTAGGATCATGGACATTCATGAACCACGCTGACGAGAACCGACGCGCTGCTGCATGGCTTTACGCACAGTTCGTAACCTCGAAGACAGTTGATGCTGCTAAGTCGGCAAAGGCACTGACATTCATTCGTCAGTCAACCCTTGACCTTCAGTACTTCACTGACAACGCGTACAAGTATGGAGGACTCATTGAGTTCTACCGTTCACCAGACCGTGTTGCATGGTCTCCAACTGGTACCAACGTTCCTGACTACCCAACCATTTCTAACCTATGGTGGCAGTCAATTTCCAAGGCTGCATCAGGTGAGTTCACTCCTCAAGAGGCTATGAACGAGCTTGCAGCTGCTCAGGATGACGTCATGATCCGTCTAGAAGCATCGAACCCTGATGCTAACTGTGCGGTCAAGATGAACCCAGAGCAGGACGAGCAGTACTGGCTAGACCAGCCAGGTGCCCCAGTAGCTAAACTCACAAACGAGAAGCCAAAGGGTGAAACTCAGAACTATGACGAACTAGTCAAGCGCTGGGCTGCAGCAAACTAATACGGTTGTAAATTAACCGAAAGTGTTGGCCGGCAACGAAAGTTGCCGGCCAACATTTACTTTCTAAAGAATTGAAAATCAATTGATAACTTCCCCTCTGATGCCGCTAGTCGATGGCAACACCATCCCGCAGTTAGGGCTTGGCGTCTACAAGGTCGAAAACGAGCTTGCAGCTCCCTTGGTCGCTCACGCCCTGGAAAATGGCTACCGCTTGATTGACACTGCTTCGATGTATGAAAACGAAGTTGGAGTGGGAGAAGGTATCAGGGGCTCAGGCTTGCCCCGCGAAGAGGTAATTGTTGCCACCAAGTTTTGGATGGATGGACTTGGTTTCGAAGCCACACTGAAAGAATTCGACAAGAGCCTAAAGGCTCTAAAGCTTGACTACTTGGATTTGTACTTGATTCACTGGCCAGCTCCCAAGCGAGGTTTGCTCTATGTGGACTCTTGGAAGGCCATGGAAAAGCTCAAGAACGAGGGAGTTATTCGCTCCATCGGAGTTTGTAATTTTCACACCCACCACATCGATGAAATCTTGAAAGTTGCCGAGCACGTCCCGGTTTTGAACCAGATCGAGCTTCACCCCTGGCTTACCCAGGAAAAGGTCTTGGAATACGACACTTCTCACAAGATCGTGACTCAAGCTTGGTCGCCATTGGCTAGAGGCAAGATTCTTGAAGAGCCGATTCTTGAGACCATGGCTAAAAAGCACGGCAAGTCGGTAGCTCAAGTAGTTCTTCGCTGGCACATCCAACGGGGAGTGGCGGTTATTCCAAAGTCCAATTCCAAAGAAAGAATCATCGAGAACATGAACGTGTTTGACTTTGAGTTGTCTTTGGAAGAAGTTTCAGCAATAACTGCCTTGAATACCAATTTCCGAACCGGTGTTGATCCAGAGGATCGCAACTAGTTTTTTTACTCGACCCAGTCCAGGGTCTTTGTGACTGCCTTTTTCCAAAGCTTGATCTGGCGCTGGCGCTCAGCATCATCCATGTTCGGAATCCAGCGCTTGCCTTCTTTCCAACGGCTTCTTAGCTGATCAAGATCTGACCAGAATCCGACTGCAAGACCGGCTGCATAGGCAGCACCCAAGGCGGTTGTTTCAGTGATTACTGGACTGATAACTGGAACACCAAGGATGTCGGCCTGGAACTGCATCAATGTGTTGTTCTTGGTCATTCCACCATCAACCTTGAGCTCGGTTAGGTCTACTCCTGAATCAGCGTTGAGTGCATCCAGTACTTCAAGGGTCTGGAAGGCAGTTGCCTCAAGGGCTGCTCTTGCGATGTGTCCCTTGTTGATAAATCGTGTTAGTCCAACTAGAGCACCTCGGGCATCTGGTCGCCAGTGTGGGGCAAAGAGCCCACTGAAGGCCGGTACGAAGTAGCAACCACCGTTATCGGCAACGGTGTTGGCCATCGCCTCAACCTCCGGAGCGTTCTGGAAGAAGTTCAGATTGTCCCGTAGCCACTGGATCAGAGATCCGGTCACGGCAATGGAGCCTTCTAGGGCATAGACCGGCTTGGCATCGCCTAGTTGGTAGGCAAGGGTGGTTAGCAGGCCGTTTTTGGACAAGACCACTTCTTCACCGGTGTTGAAGATCAGGAAGTTTCCAGTTCCATAGGTGTTTTTAGACTCACCCTTGTTGAAAGCGGCCTGACCGAAGGTTGCTGCTTGCTGATCTCCCAGGATTCCTGAGATTGGCACATCGCGAAGCAAGCTTGTCTCGCTTACGATTCCGTAAACCTCGGAAGATGAACAAATCTCAGGAAGCATCTTTACTGGAATACCAAATTCGGCCGCAACATCTTCGTCCCAAGCCAGGGTTCGAAGATTCATCAGCATGGTTCTACTGGCGTTAGTCACGTCGGTTTTGTGCACTCCGCCCTCGGGTCCACCGGTGAAATTCCAAAGTAGCCAGGTGTCCATGGTTCCAAATAGCAAATCGCCGGCTTCGGCGGCCTCCTTTACACCGGCAACGTTTTCTAGAATCCAGGTGATCTTGGTGCCAGAAAAGAAGGTTGCTAGCGGAAGACCCGAAATCTCTCTGAAGCGATTTACTCCACCTTTTTGAGCAAGGCGGTCAACAATCGGCTGAGTTCTGGTGTCTTGCCAAACTAGGGCGTTATAGACAGGAATACCGGTGTGCTTGTTCCAGATAACGGTAGTTTCGCGCTGGTTAGTAATTCCAACTGCGGAAATTGAGTGACGAGTGATGTTTAGGCTACCGAGCGCTTGACCTACAACTGCACGCGCGTTATCCCAGATCTCCATGGCGTCGTGCTCGACCCAGCCCGGTTGGGTCATGATTTGTTTGTGCTCGAGCTGTCCGGAGGCTAGAGCCTCCCCGGCCTCGTTGAAGATGATGGCTCGGGTGCTGGTGGTTCCCTGGTCAACAGAGATTACAAACTTTTCCATGGCGCTGGGCTCTAACTTCCTTAGGTAGGTTCCGCTTGCTCAAGAATACTGCAGAGTGTGCTTTGACTCTAATGGGTTAGTGCCCTGCAAAAGCCAGTTGAGTGCTCACCGAGCAAATAGCTTCTTGCACGAATTCTCAAGGGCCCATGTGTTTCTAGGCAAGAGACATAAACGCTTTTTCAAGCTCAGCTCTATTGGCATTTCCTTTGGCATCAGTTCCGCACTTGGCCATACCGGTAGCGATGATTGCAAAGCCTGCTTTGGTCAAAGCAGAGTTGGCAGCTGAGAGCTGGTTCAAGATGTCGGTGCAGTCTCTTCCTTCATCGAGCATCTTGATTACCCCAGCTAGCTGACCGTGGGCACGAACTAGGCGGTCGCGGGCACTTTTGAGTTCTTGAGGAGCGATCTGCATTGAAGTTGTCCTTTGCTTGGTTGCTGCGGTGTAAAAACTAGTATACCCTAGGGGGTATACGAAAGGAATCACAAATTGACCAAAGTTTTCAAAGTTCTTGCAGCTAGTTTTATTGCAGTATTCGCAGTTGCAGGCCTAACCGGCTGCACAACCCAGGAGCCACTAGACATGAGTCAGTACGCAGCCGTTATTGACGTTAGAACACCAGAGGAAACCTCGTTGGGCTACCTAGAAGGTGCGCAGCTGTTCGATATCCAGAACCCAACCTTCATGGACATGCTTTCAACTTTGGATCCGGCAGCTGATTACTACATCTACTGCCGTTCCGGCAACCGTGCAGGTCAAGCCATCGAAATCATGCAGCAGGCAGGTTTCACCGGTGAGCTAGTAAATGGTGGTTCTCTAGAAAATGCAGCCAACCAAACTGGCTTGACCGTAGTCCAGTAGTTTTAGCGTTATGGACAAAGCGTTTTGGGACAGCAAGTACTCGGTTGATGAGTACGTCTATACCAAGGATGTAAACCGCTTTGTCAAAGAAAGTTGTTCTGATCTCGCCCCTGGCAAGATGATTGATCTTGCCGGAGGCGAAGGTCGTAACACTGTCTTTTTCGCCGAAAGAGGCTGGCAGGCCGAAAACATTGACCTTTCCTCCGTCGGGTTAGAAAAGTGTGAACGCCTAGCCGCCGAGAAGAATGTCTCGGACCTGGTCTTTACAACCAACGCCTCAGCTTTGGATTTTGAGTCCCAGCTGGCCCCGGTTGATCTGGGGGTATGTGCTTATCTACAAATTCCTCAGGCAGAGCTAACGATTGCAATCACTCGCCTCGTTGAAAACATCAAACCAGGCGGAGTGTTCTTTGGAGTGTGGCATGCACTCGAGAATCTGAAAGATGGCTTTGGGGGACCGCAGAACCCAGACTTTCTTCCTTCAGAAGAATCAATGACTGCATTGCTGTCTTCATTGCCGCTGGAGATAAAGTTTGTGACTAACCGCGATGGACAGGTGCAGACCAAGGAAGGGCTAAAGCCCTCGATTACTCTGACCGCCATGGCAATAAAGCTTTAGCTATCTACACTTAGAGGCATGGCCAAACCTTCTAAAACCCCCAAGCCGCTAGCGCCAAACCCTGACGACCCATCAAGCTATGACGCATTTGATGGTGAGTGGCGAGCGATTGGCCTATCGGGACCTGCAAGAAGGGCTCTGGTAAATGCCAAGCTCTATAAGGTCTCGGATTTGCGGAAGATAACCTCGGCTGAATTAGATCAACTTCAAGGAATGGGTAAATCCTCGATAGCTCGCATCAAGGTCATCATGCACGGCAAGAAGATTCAGTTTCGCCTGTAAAGCCTGATTACAGCTGGAGCCAGGCCAGCTAGGGTCTTGACCAAAGCCAGTAAAGTTGAGTCATTGACTGGTTTTGGGAGTAAGTAAGTGGCAACAACGATAAAGCTTGGGGTCATTCCAGGCGATGGCATCGGTCCTGAGGTGACCAAGCACGCCGTTCGTGCCCTTGAGCTTGCAGCTTCAAATGTTACCTTTATACAGACCGAGTATGACTTTGGCGCAAAGCGCTATAACGCTACCGGTGAGGCACTTACCGAAGCAGACCTAGAAGCACTGGCTAAAGAAGATGTACTGCTCCTTGGTGCCATTGGAGACCCAAGTGTTCCTTCTGGAATCTTGGAGCGTGGATTCTTACTGAAGCTGCGCTTTGGCTTTGATCACTTTGTGAATCTGCGTCCAACCAAGCTTCTTCCAGGGGTAGTTTCTCCTTTGGCAAATCCTGGAGTGATTGACTTTGTTGTTGTTCGTGAGGGTACCGAGGGGCTCTATCTTGGCCAGGGGGAAACAACCGATAAGGGAACCCCTAAAGAAATAGCCACCGAGTACTCGATCAATACCGCCTCCGGTGTTGAGCGCATTGTTCGCTATGCCTTTGAATTAGCCTCCACCCGCGCTCGCAAGAAGCTGACCTTGGTTCATAAGCACAACGTGCTAGTTCGTGCCGGAAGCTTGTATCAGGACACCGTGAACCGGATTGCCAAGGAATTTCCTGGGGTTTCGCACGACTATTTGCACATCGATGCAGCGACTATCTTTATGGTCACAAACCCGGCTCGCTTTGATGTGATTGTGACCGATAATCTATTCGGAGACATCATTACTGACCTAGCAGCTGCCATAAGCGGAGGCATAGGGCTAGCGGCAAGTGGAAATCTAAACCCAACGGGTAAGTTCCCATCGATGTTTGAGCCAGTACACGGCTCAGCTCCAGATATTGCAGGCCAAAACAAGGCCAACCCAACCGCAGCCATTCAATCGGCTGCAATGCTACTTCGTCACATCGGAGAAGCAGATGCTGCAAATCGGCTAGAAGCCGCAATTGCAACTGCACTGGCCAAAGGCCAGTCGGGTAAATCAACAACAGAGATTGCTGATGCAATCTTTGCGGAGCTTTAGGAACTTTAGGAAAATCATGAGCGTATCTTTTGAGGTGACCAGAAACCCAAACCCGGTTTCAGACGCTGATCGCGAAGCGATCATCGCCAACCCAACCTTTGGAACTCACTTCACTGACCACCAGGTGGTTGTGGTGTGGGAAAAGGACAAGGGATGGCACTCGGCTTCAGTGATTCCATATGGCCCAATGCTGATGGACCCATCAAGTGCTGTGCTTCACTACGGCCAGGAAATCTTTGAGGGCATCAAGGCCTACCGCCACGATGATGGATCGATTTGGACCTTTAGGCCAAAGATGAATGCAGCTCGTCTGCAGAAAAGCGCGAAGCGCATGGCGCTTCCAGAGCTTCCAGAAGAGATCTTCATTGAGTCTCTAAAGCAGCTAATCGCTGTTGACGGTGCCTGGGTGCCAAAGCCAGAAAACGAAAAGACTTTGTATTTCCGCCCTTTCGAAATTGCAGCTGAGAACTTCCTTGGCGTTCGAGCAGCTCACCGAGCTGAGTATCGCGTTATTGCTTCCCCAGTTGGACCGTATTTCACCGGAGGTGTAAAGCCTGTATCTATCTGGATTGCCCTTGATTCATCCCGTGCTGGAAAGCATGGAACAGGTGAAGCAAAAACTGGAGGCAACTACGCGGCTTCATTGCTGGCCCAAAACGAAGGCTACGAGCAGGGTTGCTCGCAGGTTATGTTCCTGGATGCCGAAACTGCTACCTACATCGAAGAGCTAGGCGGCATGAACTTGTTCTTTGTTCACGCCGATGGCAAAGTTTCAACTCCATCCTTTGATGGAACAATCCTGCGCGGTATCACCAGGGATTCGATCATCACACTTTTGAAAGATCGTGGCCACGAAGTATCAGAGCGCAAGATCACACTTGATGAGGTTCGAAAAGGATTCAACTCCGGAGAAATCACCGAAATCTTTGCCTGTGGCACAGCAGCCGTTATCACTCCGGTGGGCATGCTCAAATCTAAGTTAGAGCAGATTGGTTCCCCTGATGCTGCCCCTGGCAAGCTAACGGTTTCTCTTCGCGAAGAGCTAACTTCCATTCAGTATGGTCGCTTGGAAGATAAGCACGGATGGATGCATAGACTCTCAGTATGAAGATAGCTAGATTCAGCAATGGCGCTGACCCGAGATTCGGAATTGTCGATGGACCAGAACTTGTCGTCCTAAAAGGCCACCCGCTAGCTGTTGGCTATGACACAACCGGTGAGCGTATTCCACTCAAGGACGTCAAACTACTAGCCCCGACCATTCCTTCTAAAGTGATTTGCATCGGCAAGAACTTCGCCGATCACGCAGCCGAGATCGGCGAAGAAGTCACTGTTGAACCATTAATTTTCTTCAAGCCTTCTAGTGCCATCATCGGCCACGGCGAATCCATTGTTATTCCGCCGCAGTCCAAGCAAGTTGAGCTTGAAGCTGAGCTGACTCTTGTGATTGGAAAGCTAGCTAAGAATATCTCTGAGGAAGATGCTTTGGACTATGTCTGGGGCTACACAATCGCTAATGATGTCACCGCAAGAGATTTGCAGTTTGGCGATGGCCAATGGGCCAGATCCAAAGGCTTTGACACATTTTGCCCACTGGGTCCATGGGTTGAAACTGAGTTTCTACCCGATGGACAAGTAATTGAATCTCGCATTAATGGCGACACCAGGCAGAACGTCTCAATCTCGAAGATGACCCACAACATCCGCTCAATTGTGTCCTACGTTTCTAAGAACATGACACTGGTTCCTGGGGATATCATCTTGACTGGCTCTCCTGCTGGAATCAGCCAAATCAAATCAGGGGATCTGATTGAGTGCGAGATTGAGGGAATTGGCATTCTGGCAAACTCCGTTATCTGATTGGTCTTCTAGACTTATCCCATAATGACAAACCAGATCACCGCCCCTTTCTCAACTGCCACCGGAAAAGATATTCGGGTGCGCTTTTGCCCTAGCCCAACCGGCACCCCTCACGTTGGATTGGTCCGTACCGCTTTGTTCAACTGGGCCTACGCTCGTCACACCGGTGGAACCTTTATCTTCCGCATTGAAGACACCGACCAAGAGCGCGACAGCGAAGAGTCTTACGAGCAGATCATCGAGGCTTTGTCTTGGCTTGGACTTGATTGGGACGAGGGCATCAACGTTGGTGGACCCAATGAGCCTTACCGCCAATCACAGCGCATGGACATTTACAAAGAAGCAGTCGAGAAACTAAAGGCCGCAGGGCATCTCTACGAGAGCTTTCTAACCGGCGAAGAAATCGACGCCAGAAACGAAGCAGCGGGAAGAGCTAAGCAGCTTGGCTACGACAACTCAGAACGTGATCTAGATCAGGCCACAAAAGATAAGTACTTGGCAGAAGGAAGATCACCGGCCCTTAGGCTTCGGGTTCCAGATTCGGACATTAGCTTTACTGACCTAGTTCGCGGAGAAATCACATTCCCGGCAGGTTCTTTTCCTGACTTTGTTGTGGTTCGCCCGAACGGGCATCCTTTGTACACACTGGTAAACCCAGTCGATGATGCCCTGATGGGTGTCACCCATGTGCTTCGTGGAGAAGACCTGCTTTCTTCTACACCTAGACAGATCGCTTTGTATAACGCGATGGTTCAAGCAGGAATTACAACTTTCATCCCGCAGTTTGGTCATCTGCCATACGTAATGGGTGAGGGCCACAAGAAGCTTTCCAAGCGAGACCCGGAAAGCAACTTATTTCACCACCGCGACCGCGGCTTTATTCCAGAAGGCCTCTTGAACTACCTAGCTCTACTTGGCTGGGGACTAAGTGCCGACCAGGACATCTTTACGTTGCAGGAAATGGCCAAGGCCTTTGATGTTCACGATGTGAATCCAAATCCTGCCAGATTCGATCTGAAAAAAGCCGACGCCATCAATGCCACCCACATCAGAGCTTTGAGCGCGGATGACTTTGCTAATCGCCTTATTCCTTACCTTCAAAAAGGCGATGTTCTTTCAACTCCGCCAACGCCTGCGCAGCTGGAAATACTAGGCAAAGCCGCGCCACTTATTCAAGAGCGCATCACTGTTCTTGGTGAGGCTAGCGGCATGCTGGGCTTTTTGTTTACTGATTCTTCCAAGATCGCAATCGATGAGGATGCCCGAAAGGGACTGCCGGAAAATGCCAAGCAGATAGTTGCTGCAGCCACTGCTGCAATTTCTGCTCTGGATGATTTCACAACCGACGCTTTGCACGACTTACTAAACAAGGTTCTTGTTGAAGATATGGGTGAAAAGCCTAAGAACGCCTTCGGACCACTGCGCACAGCAATCTCTGGTCGCAGAGTTTCTCCGCCACTTTTTGAGTCGATGGAAATTCTAGGTAAGGCCGAAACTCTAGCTCGATTAGAGCTGTTTGCCCGTAGCTAGCTGCCAAGCTAGGATTGGAAGCTGGGCCAGGGCCCAGTGAAAAAATCCCTTGGGGTATGGTGTAATTGGCAACACGGATGATTCTGGTTCATTTGTTCTTGGTTCGAGTCCAGGTACCCCAGCAATAAAGGAAAAATGCTAACCACAATCGCTGCTGGTTTTCTTGTGGCAACTACTGCTCTAGTTGCGCTCTTTCAAATCGCACTTGCCTTAGGCGCGCCTTGGGGCGAGTATGCCTACGGGGGAGCAAGAGTCGGAAAACTTCCTGTTGGCTTCCGGATCAATTCCGTGGTCTCGACCTTCGTCATGCTTGCCCAGACAGGGCACTACCTAGCGCAGCTCGGAGTTTTTGAACCATTACTTGATCCCGCCGGGAACAATGTCGTGAACTGGGTTCTGGTTGGCTTCACCGGGCTCGCAGCCATTGCAAACAACATCACTCGCTCTAAAAAGGAACGGGCTGTGTGGGCGATCCCCACGATTTTGATGTTTATTGCTGCGTTGCTAGTGGCCTTAAGCCTCTAGGGAATCGCCGACTTTTAGATACGTAAATTCCCCACCGAATTGCTCGGTAACTAGTTTTACTCTTCCGTTGTTTAGATCATGGCCTAAATCACTTAGCAGAGCGTTATGCGTTGCAAAGCTTTGATTCGGCTTTACAGCTGCAACAAAATCCATCACATCGCCAATTTTTAGCCACGGAGCACTGGTTGGGCAGGCAAGGATTTCAACTGGCTGGTCGGGTGTGGTGTAGCTATCGCCCGGATAATAGAGCTTGCCATTTACCATCACGGCGGTGTTTTGAATCAGCGGGATGCTCTCGTGAATGATCTGGTGCATGTCCCCAAAGAACTCAAAGCTAAAGCCTTGCTCCTGAAAGAAATCACCGTGGTAAACGGTTGTGACATCAAAGCCTGAAAGCTTGGCAGCTACCTCGCTGGTTCCAAAGATCTTGATGCCGGGGTTGGACTTTACAATCCCCGCCACTTGGGTTTCGAAACAGTGATCATCGTGGGAGTGAGTGATTACCAGCACCACTACATCTGTGAGCCCAGAAACATCTTCGGTATAAAGGCCAGGGTCAATTAGGGCTTTTTTGCCATCAAGTTCTAGCTCGAGGCAGGCATGGCCGTGTTTGGTGATCTTCATGTTCTTGAGTCTAGCTTTGGGCTAAAGAGCCCCTGCGGTGCTATTGTCTAGCAATGCGCATTGGCCTTGTTGTGAACCCGGTTGCCGGGGGCAATCGTGGTGCCCAAGTCGGCGTGGAAGTGTTGTCTTTGCTTTCGCAAAGTGAGCACTCAGTAGAAAACTTAAGTGGCGGCAATCTACTTGAAGCTAGAGTGCATGCCGAAGCGGCAATTGGGGCCAACTCAATAGATGCTTTGGTAGTTGTTGGTGGAGATGGCATTGCCCATCTTGGAACCAACCTTTGCACCGGAAAGAACATCGTGATGGCGATCATTCCTGCCGGGACCGGCAACGATGCAGCGGCGATGTTTGGCATGCCACTTACCAATACCGCCGAATCAGTGCGCGTAGTTCTTGCAGGTCTTAGCTCACCAAAGAAGATCGACGCAATCAAGGTTTCCCATGGTGGCAAGGTGACTTGGGCACTTGGTTCAGCTTCTGCTGGATTTGATGCTCTGGCTGCTGCCAGGGCTAATGCCATTAGCTGGCCTAAGGGTCCGATGCGCTACTACGTAGCGATGCTGCTGGAGCTTGCTAAGTTCAAGCCGATCAAGTACCAAAGCGTGGTTGATGGCTCTCCACGAGATTTTGAAGCGATGCTTTGTGTGGTTAGCAACACGGGTATCTACGGTGGGGGAATGCTGGTTGTTCCTGGTGCATCGGTGACCGATGCAAAGCTTGATGTTTTGCTTGTAAAGAAGATGAGCAGATTGAAGTTTGTGACGATTTTCCCGAGGGTTTACAAAGGAACTCACATCACCGATAAAGATGTTGAGATATTCAAAGCGTCAAAGATATCGATAACAGCTAGCGGTATGCCGATCTACTCAGACGGTGAATACGTTGGTCAGGCACCATTTGAGGCAGAAGTTGTTCCAGGAGCGCTAACGATTATTGCCCCTGCAATCTAGGGCTAGTTAGTCTTTGGTTGGTGTGGCATAATGGCAAGGTTGCTATACGGCCCCATCGTTTAGCGGCCTAGGACACTGCCCTCTCACGGCAGCGGCGCGGGTTCGAATCCCGCTGGGGTCACTATTCGCTCTCGATGACCATAAATCTCGGGAGCGAGTTTCCTTTTAAGGGCTATTCGTGAACTGGCAGATCTTCGATGCCGGCGCTTTTGGCCTGTTTGGCTCGATAGCTCCCGATGAAAATCGACATGACAATAATTGCTGTCACTGGAACCAGTGTGATTAGGTTCAATCCGGTGAACATGAATAGTGCTACCAAAGATCCTGCGATGGCTCCACCAAAAGCTCCAGAGAGATTCATCAGTGAGTCGCTAAGACCTTGAACGTTGGTCTTTTGATCGACTGGAACACTTACTGTCAGAAGTGCCGAGCCTGAAACCGTAGCTGCCGACCAGCCAAGACCTAGTAGGAATAGACCTAGTGTCACAGTCTCGTGGGTTTCTGAACCCAGACCTGCAATCAAAAGTGCGGCTACGAATATAAGCTGGCCAGCCAAGATGGTCTTGACTGGACCTATCTTGTCGCTGAGGATTCCAAACAACGGCGCAAAGGCGTACATTCCAAGAATGTGAAGGCTGATTACAAATCCGACTACAACTAGCGAGCCTCCATGGCTTGTGACGTGTACCGGGGTCATGCTCATCACGGCAACCATAACCATGTGAGAAAGTGCAATTGAGACTATGGCGTAAGCGGCAACCGGGTACTGTCTCAAGGTGCTAAAAGCTGACCGCAAGGAAACCTTCGGTTTGGTTTGGAGCTTGTCAGTTGCAATTTGCTTGGCAACTAGCAGTGGGTCCGGGCGAAGCCCAAACCAGAAAACAGCTGTTGCCAAAAGCTGAGCTGCGATGGTGAAAACAAATGGTCCGGTTAGCTCGGGAAGACCCAGCCAGTTTCCAACTACTTCACCGGGGCCAAAAAGGTTAGGTCCTGTGACGGCTCCGATGGTTGTTGCCCAAACTACAAGGGAAAGATCCTTGCCGACTTTTTTGTTGGTTGGAATATCCGTTGCTGCAAAGCGAGCTTGCAAGCTAGCTGCCGAACCGGCACCGAGCATGAAAAGCGCGAGAAGTAGCAGTGGGAAGAATCTAACTGATGCTGCAGTGATAACCAGTGTTGCTCCAGAAATTGCAAGAGCAGCACCGAGAGCTAATGCAACTCGTCTTCCTTTTGCGAAGGCAAGTCTGGCAAGTGGGATTGCCCAAACCGCAGTTCCTAAAGTTGAGAAAGTTGCGGCAGCTCCTGACCAGGCAACCGTTCCAGAAAGCTCAGCGGCTAGTAGGGCGCCAATGGAAAGAGTAGATCCTAGGCCAAAGCCTCCGAGGATTTGGCCTAGGGCTAGGGTCCTTACGGTTCTTTTCTGCAGGAATTCAAGGCCGTTTTCACTCACCTGCCCAATCTACCCCTCGATTGGTAAACTGGGATTTCAGCAAATTTGAGGTGTCAAAAAAGCTAATGTCTAATCCATCAAAGCCACTAACTCTGGCGGAAAAGCTCTGGGCCAGCCACTTGGTTGCCGAGGGTAAAGATGGCGCACCCGACCTTTTGTATATCGACCTTCATCTAGTTCATGAAGTCACCAGCCCTCAGGCCTTTGATGGTCTGCGCCTTGCTGGCCGTAAGGTCCGTCGTCCCGACCTAACTATTGCTACCGAAGATCACAACACACCGACAATCGATATTGATAAGCCAATTGCTGATCTGACTTCAAGAACCCAGATTGAAGCACTTCGTAAAAACGCCGCTGAATTTGGCATTCGCCTTCACTCCCTGGGAGATAAAAACCAAGGCATCGTTCACGTTGTTGGTCCACAGCTTGGGCTAACCATGCCGGGTATCACTGTGGTGTGTGGCGACTCACATACTTCTACCCATGGAGCCTTCGGGGCTCTAGCTATGGGAATTGGAACCAGCGAGGTTGAGCACGTACTTGCCACCCAGACTCTTCCCCTGAAGCCTTTCAAGACCATGGCCATCAACGTTGAGGGAACCCTTCGCCCAGGGGTCACCGCTAAAGACATCATCTTGGCCGTAATCGCCAAGATTTCCACCGGAGGCGGCCAGGGCTACGCTCTGGAATACCGCGGCAGTGCAATTAGGTCTTTGTCGATGGAAGGTCGCATGACCATCTGCAACATGTCCATCGAAGCAGGAGCACGTGCCGGAATGGTTGCTCCAGATGAAATCACCTACGCCTACCTAAAGGGTCGCCCACACGCACCAGAGGGTGCTGACTGGGATGCAGCCCTTGCTTACTGGAAAACACTTCCAACCGATGAAGGTGCAGTGTTTGATGCTGAAGTGTTCATCGACGCCGACAAGCTTGATCCTTTCGTGACTTGGGGAACCAACCCAGGCCAGGGTGTTTCGCTTTTTGACTCTGTTCCAAACCCAGCGGATATTCAAGATCCAAACGAGCGCGCTGCTGCCGAGCGCGCACTGGAATACATGGATCTAAAGGCCGGAACTCCAATGAAGGAAATTGCCGTCAACACGGTATTTCTTGGCTCCTGCACCAACTCAAGAATTGAAGACCTTCGCGCAGCAGCGGCAATTGTTAAGGGACAAAAGAAAGCGGACGGAGTTCGCATGATGGTTGTTCCTGGTTCTCAGAAAGTTCGCATCCAGGCCGAAGAAGAAGGTCTAGACAAGATCTTCAAGGAGTTCGGTGCTGAGTGGCGCTTTGCCGGCTGTTCGATGTGCTTGGGTATGAACCCAGACCAGCTTGCAGCTGGCGAGCGAGCCGCATCAACTTCTAACCGAAACTTTGAAGGCCGTCAGGGCAAAGGTGCTAGAACTCATCTAGTGTCACCTCTGGTTGCTGCTGCCACCGCTATTCGTGGAACGCTTTCAGCACCTTCTGATTTAGAGTCGGTGAGCTAGATGGAAAAAATTGAGAAGTTTTCCGGTGTTGCTGTTCCATTAAAGCGCTCTAACGTTGACACCGATCAGATAATCCCTGCTGTTTATCTCAAGCGAATCACAAAAACTGGTTTTGAAGATGCACTGTTTGCTTCCTGGAAAGCAGAGCCTGATTTTGTTTTGAACCAGCCGGTGTTTGCTAACGGTGAAGTGCTAATTGCTGGTCCTGATTTTGGAACCGGTTCTTCTCGTGAGCATGCAGTTTGGGCACTTCGTGACTGGGGCTTCAAGGCTGTGTTCTCAGCAAAGTTTGCTGATATCTTCCGCGGCAACTCCGGCAAGCAGGGTTTTATCACAGGGGTAATTACTGAAGACGAAACTAAAGCGCTTTGGGATCAAATTGATGCCAACCCGGGGGTTTCGGCAACCGTAGATTTGCCGAACCAGACACTATTTTTGGGTGAGATGACTGTCAGCTTTGAAATTGACCCTTATACCAAATGGCGCTTAATGGAGGGGCTGGACGATATCGGACTAACCCTAAGAGATGAGCCTGCAATTACTTCTTTCGAATCAAACCGCGAGTCTTGGAGACCCCAGACGCTTCCAGCTAAGGGAATCTAATGAGTCAAATCAAAGTCAATGGCGGAAAGCCGCTTGTCGGTCGCGTTGATCTAAAGGGTGCAAAGAACTTAGTCACAAAAGCTATGGTTGCTGCCCTTCTTGCCGACACTCCTTCGGTACTAAAGGATGTTCCAAAGATCAGCGACGTAGAAGTGGTTTCAAGGCTTCTAGAGCTGCACGGTGTCACCATTGATTTTGCTGACAACGGGGATATGAAGCTTGACCCTAGGGGAGTAAAGCAAGCTCGCATGGTTGATATCGATGCCCATGCCGGATCTTCCAGAATCCCAATTCTTTTCTGTGGTCCGCTGCTGCACCAGCTGGGCGAGGCTTTTATTCCAGATCTAGGTGGCTGTCACATCGGAGATCGACCAGTTGATTTCCACCTTGATGTTCTTCGCAACTTCGGTGCCGTTATTGAAAAGAGCCCAAACGGCACCAGGATGAGCGCACCTAACGGTCTTCACGGAGCCAAAGTCACACTTCCTTATCCGAGCGTTGGAGCAACAGAGCAGGTACTTCTAACTTCAGTTCGAGCCAAGGGAATCACCGAGCTATCCGGTGCCGCGATTGAGCCTGAGATCATGGACCTAATTGCCATCTTGCAGAAGATGGGTGCCATCATCTCCGTTGACACCGATCGAGTGATTCGCATCGAAGGTGTGGAGACACTAATTGGCTACACCCACCGTGCACTCTTTGATCGCAACGAAGCTGCCTCTTGGGCCGCAGCTGCTCTAACAACTGGTGGAAACATCTTTGTTGGGGGAGCTAAGCAACTTGAAATGACAACTTTCCTAAACGTGTTTAGGAAAGTTGGCGGTGCATTTGACATTGAAGACGACGGCATTCGCTTTTACCAGGGCGGTGCTGAACTGCACCCAGTGGTTATTGAAACTGATGTTCATCCAGGATTTATGACTGACTGGCAGCAGCCACTGGTTGTTGCCCTGACCCAGGCCAAGGGTCTTTCGATTGTTCACGAAACTGTTTACGAAAACCGTTTTGGTTTCACTGATGCGCTGGTAAAGATGGGTGCACAAATCCAGATTTACCGCGAATGTTTGGGCGGTAACCCTTGCCGCTTCGGACAGCGAAACTTCTATCACTCTGCGGTTATCTCAGGACCTACACCTTTGACTGGAGCAGACATCGAAGTTCCAGATCTTCGCGGTGGCTTTAGCCACATGGTTGCTGCCCTTGCTGCCAAAGGAACTTCAAACGTGAGCAATGTTCAGCTGATTTCCAGAGGCTATGAGCACTTCTTGGACAAGCTAGGTAATCTCGGGGCCGACTTTAGTTATTCTGAGTAGCAATGGCGAAACAACCTAAAGTAGTACCAATGCCAAAAATCACCTCCAACGAGATGACACTGGCAGTTCGCATTGTTGCTGGAGTCTTGGCTCCCATAGCTCGTTTGATGTTCAAGGTTGAAGTTATCAACCTTGACAAGCTTCCAAAATCTGGCGCTTACATTTTGGCCCCGAATCACGCCACCAACATCGACGCTCTAGCGGTTGCTTACTTTATTTACATCAAGACCAAGCGCGCTCCACACTTTTTGACTAAGGAAAGACTCTTTAGCATTCCACTGGTTGGCAAGATCTTGTTGGCAGCTGGTCAGATTCCGGTTTTTAGAACTGGCGGACAGCGAAACGATGATTCGCTTAGAGCTGCACACGCATACCTGCAGGCAGGTCACTCGGTTTGCGTTTTTCCAGAAGGAACCTTGACTCGCGATCCGGATTCTTGGCCAATGCGAGGAAAAACTGGAGCTATCAGGCTTGCACTAGATAGTGGTGTCCCGGTTTACCCGGTTGGTCAGTGGGGAAGCGAGCAAGTGATGGCACGCTATTCAAGCAAGTTCCGTCCAGGTTTCTGGAAGAAAGTCACTGTGCTGGTTGGCGATGAAATTGATCTTGCAAGATTTAGAAAGCCGAACCCAACTCCTGCTGAAGTTCTCGAAGCAACCGAAGTTGTCATGTCGGCTATCACCAGGTTGGTTGAGCAGCTAAGAGGCGAGAAGGCACCTGATCGTCGCTGGGATCCAGTTGCTGCCGGTCAAGCTACCACAGGAAACTTTATAAAAAAGGCCCAGGTCAGTGGGGGCGGCGATGTCTAAGAAGATTCGTGTTGCAGTTTTGTTCGGTGGCAAATCAAACGAGCACTCAATTTCTGTGGCATCCGCCGGAGGAGTCATCGGTGCAATCGATCCTTCGAAGTATGAGGTGATTCCAGTTGGAATAACCAAAAAAGGTGAATTCGTTCCCTACTCGGTTGATCCTAAAAAACTTGCTCTATCTGAAGGCCTCAAGACCGTCACTTCAAAAGGCGAAAGCCTTCGCTTCGCCCTTGATGGCTCTAAGGAGTTGTTCGAAGTCGACAAGTCGGGTAGGCAAACCAGCCTTGGAGTAATCGATGTTGTCTTTCCGGTGCTGCACGGCAAGTTCGGTGAGGACGGCACAATCCAGGGCTATCTAGAACTAGCCGGCATTCCTTACGTTGGAAACGGTGTACTGGCATCCAGCGTTGCGATGGACAAAGAATTCGGCAAGACACTTTTCAAGGCAGCCGGAATTCCAACACCAGATTTCAAAGTGGTCACCGCTAAGCAGATGGTCAACGACCCAGAGTCCGCACTGGAGAAGCTATCCGAGCTAAAGCTGCCGGTTTTTGTAAAGCCTGCCAGGGCTGGCTCATCAGTTGGAATTACAAAAGTAAAAAGCGCCGATAAGTTAGCTGATGCTGTGGCCGAGGCGCTAACCCACGACGACAAGGTGATTGTTGAAGTTGGGGTTATAGGCCGAGAGATTGAATGTGCAGTGCTTGGGTGTAGGGGAGACGAACCAGAGCGGGTCTCGGTTGCCGGCGAAATTATTGTTACAGGACGTGAGTTTTACGACTTCGAAGCCAAGTATGTAGATTCTGATTCCGCCAAGCTCACCTGCCCTGCAGAAATTTCTAATTCTGAGCTAAAGCAAATGCAGCAGCTAGCTAAAAAAGCCTTCCGCGCACTTGGCTGCGAGGGCCTTGCCCGAGTTGACTTCTTTTTGACCAAGGATGGCTTTATGTTGAACGAAATCAACACCATGCCTGGCTTCACTTCGATTTCAATGTTCCCACGCTGTTTTAGCGAATCGGGAATGAGCTTTACGGAGTTGGTTTCAGAACTAATTGAACTGGCGCTAGAAAACTAATTCGTAATTTCTGTGCAGCGTTTAGTTGCCGGCAGTATCCCAATTGTTGAGCTCAACTCTTCGAGCACTGTGACGCCAGCTAACTTGGTTGAGTCAATTATTACCTCGGTGGCTGGAAATCTTGCGTAGCTAATAAAGCGATAACTTGGTGCGTTGGAATCATCTACCAACCAGTCAATTTCTCCGGTGTTGACGCAAGGCAGAGCAGAAACTTCTACCGGTTCTAAGCCGCAGCGCAAGATCACAGAAACCGGCTCACCCCAGGCTGCTGTGGATTGGGCGTTGACCCTTCTTTTTGGCTCTCCTGCTAGCTCATCGGGCAGACGCACAATGATCTCGGCGCACTCGGCGTTATTGGCGTCTTCGGCAGGCTCGAGTGTGACCATGGGGGCGCAGCCGGTGAGAAAAACCATGGCAAGGGCCATAGCGCCAAGTTGAAGGTGTCTTTTTCTCATCTGAAATAAGGCTACCTTTGATTTGTGGATGATCTAAGTCTTGCCGAACTAGGCGAAAGAGAGAGCCTTAGGCGCACCGTCGCAAGGCTCAAGCCAGGCGAGCACGCCATCGTTGGTTCTGGCGATGACGCAGCGGTAGTTTCCGCTACCGACAATTTTCTTGTTTCAACCGACACTCTGGTAGAAAACCACGACTTCAAGCTCGAATGGTCAACTGGTTTTGATTTGGGTTTCAAATCCGTGGCATCTAACCTGGCCGACATCGCCGCCATGGGAGCTACCCCAACAGTGCTGGTTGTTGCGATGGTGGTTCCAAAAACCACAAAGATTTCTTGGCTTGAGGCATTCGCCGATGGCCTGCAAGCAGCCTGCGATCAGCTAAGCCCGGGTTCAGCAGTTGTTGGCGGAGACCTAGCCTCCGGTGAACAAGTTGTGATCTCTGTCACCGTTCACGGAAAGCTAGATGGACAAAAGCCCGTGCTTAGATCCGGGGCCAAGGTAGGAGATGTGGTGGCAGTTTGTGGGCCGCTTGGAAAAGCTGCTTGTGGATTAACACTTTTGCAATCAGGTCAGCAAGATTTGATTCGCTCTTACGATGACTGGGTTGCCGCTCAGCTTCGGCCTGAGCCTCCGATTAGTCAGGGGGTTGCGGCAAATCTGGCAGGGGCCACAGCGATGCTGGATGTTTCCGATGGCCTCATAAAGGATTTGGGACGAATTTCAAAGGCATCAAATGTGAACATCGAAATTGATCGCTCGCTACTTTCAGGCTATGAGGCAATGCTTGATCTTCCAGCCCAGAGTCTTGGTCTCCAAACCTTGGGTTGGGTTCTGCAGGGTGGAGAAGATCACAGTTTGCTAGCAACCTTCCCGCCTTCTGCTACTTTGCCCAGATCGTTCAAGGTAATTGGCAAAGTTGTTGCTAAATCCGAACACGATGTTTTGCTTGATGGTCAGCCGGTAGAAGACACCGGCTGGGATTCGATTGCTGGAAATTAGCCGTAGAGCTTGCAATCCACTCTTCATCGAATTTGCTAGAAAAGAATTCGGCAACTACTAGGGGTGCAGATCCTTATTCAGGATCACACCAGCCCCGGAGCGAGAAAGTGCCTCGACTCGTCCGGTTAGTGAGTTTCGTCTAAACAATAGATTGGCAACTCCAGAAAGCTCGATTGCCTTGAGGGACTTATCACCCTCATCGCTAATAAGCGTCAACTTGGTTCCCGCGGTGACATACAGTCCAGCCTCAACAACACTGTCATCTCCGATGGAGATGCCGATTCCCGAGTTTGCACCAAGCAGTGCACGCTTACCGATGGTGATCTTTTCTTTTCCGCCACCGGATAAAGTTCCCATAATCGATGCTCCGCCGCCGATATCTGCGCCATCGCCGACAACTACTCCCTGAGAAATTCTTCCCTCGACCATTGATGCACCTAGCGTTCCTGCATTGAAGTTCACAAAACCCTCATGCATGATTGTTGTTCCAGGGGACAGGTGAGCGCCCAGTCGAACTCTTGAGGCATCGGCTATTCGGACCTTAGCCGGGGTCACGTAGTCGAGCATTCTTGGAAACTTGTCCACTGCGTGGATAACTACACCCGCTTTTATTAGCTGAGGTCTTAGTTGATCTAGATCTTCTAGGGCGATAGCGCCAATTGAGCTAAAGGCAACAATTGGCAACTGACCAATGAGACCTTCGAGGTTGATGCTGTTTGGGGTAACCAGCAGGTGAGATAAAAGGTGCAGCCGAAGATAAGCATCCTCGACGGACGATACCGGCTGGGTCAGATCTGATTCGGTTCGAACCACATGAGTGTTTACAAGCCTTCGCTTATCTTCCCCAACAAGAGCATCGAGTTCTCTTGGCACAACCCAGAGCTCGTCGGTGACCGGAGCGGGGCCAAGTTTTGGCTCTCTAAACCAGACATCTAAAACATTGCCTCTTGTATCAGAGGTAGCTAGGCCATGTCCCCAGGCAAGTGTTGTTTTAGTCATCTCTCAAGATTACAAGCTAGGCTCTTGGCTGTGGCGAGTATGAAACTAAATCTCTTGGGTGATGTGGCCGAGTTGACGCGCCAGCTAGTTGATATCGAGAGCGTTTCAGGAAATGAAGCCGAGATCGCCGATGCGATCGAGCAGGCCCTAAAGCCCCTTTCTCACTTGAGTCTGACCCGAGACGGCAACGCCATTGTTGCCAAAACTAGCCTGGGTCGATCCCAGCAGGTTGTTATCGCCGGGCACATCGACACAGTTCCGGTCGCGGGAAACTTGCCTTCCAAGCTAATGAGCTTTGAGCGCGAACAGGTTATTTGGGGTCGCGGCAGCGTGGATATGAAAGCGGGAGTTGCAGTAATGCTAAAACTCGCTGCTGAGATCACAGAACCGGCATTTGATGTTGTTTGGGTGTTCTACGACCAGGAAGAAATCGAAGCTTCTAAAAATGGCCTCGGCCGGCTGGTCCGAAACCATCCGGAGCTTATCAAGGGAAACTTTGCTATTTTGTGCGAGCCAACCGCTGCCACCATCGAAGGTGGCTGCAATGGAACGATGAGGATTGAAATTGAGCTTTCGGGCATTAAGGCCCACTCGGCAAGACCCTGGATGGGCTCGAACGCCATCCACAAAATTGGCGGGGTGCTGAACATTTTGAATGCTTACGTGCCAGAAGAAATCAAAGTTGACGGCCTGGTGTTTAGGGAAAGCCTGAATGCAGTGATGGTTTCTGGCGGCATTGCAACCAATGTGATTCCAGATCAGGCCACTGTGACCTTGAATTATCGGTTTGCTCCTTCTAGAAGCGTCGAGGATGCCACTGAGTATTTGCGAACTTTGTTTCCAGATAATCTCTTCACTGTTGTTGATAGTGCGGCGGGGGCAAAACCTGGTATGAATTCACCCGAGGCTCAGGCGTTTGTTGCTGCGGTCAACGCACCTGTGAATCCTAAGTACGGCTGGACCGATGTAGCCAGATTTAGTGAAATGGGCATCCCAGCGGTGAACTATGGCCCTGGAGACCCCAACAAAGCCCACGCGGATGACGAAAACGTGCCAGCTAGCCAGATCTACGCCTGTGAAGCGGGATTACGAAATTTTCTAGCTCCAAATCATTGATAAACTTGTGGTTCGGGAGAAATCGTCCCAGCAATCCAAGGAGTACTTTTTATGGCAGCGATGAAGCCACGCACCGGTGATGGCCCAATGGAAGCAGAACGAGAGCCACGCGGCTTGATTATCTTGCGCGTTCCATTGGAAGGCGGAGGCCGTCTTGTGGTTTCAGTCAACGAAGACGAAGCTAAGAACTTGCATTC
>CAMAXJ010000010.1 GCA_945862155.1 Rhodoluna limnophila | reverse complement strand
AGCAGGATATCGCAGGTTCGAGTCCTGTCACCCCGACCATAAAAAGTAAAAAACACTCTGCCCCTTCATGGGGCTATCACCCAGGAGCTTAGTTTGAAGACCAAAGTCGATCGCATTAATCCAACTCGCGTAAAGCTCAACATCGAAGTCAGTCCAGAAGAATTCAAGCCTTCACTTGATCACGCCTACGAGCACATCGCTGAGCAGGTAAATGTTCCAGGGTTTAGAAAAGGCAAAATCCCAGCGGCGATTTTGGATCAGAGAGTTGGCCGGCCAGCTATTTTGGCGCACGCCATCAACGATGGTCTCGACAGCATCTACAAAAAGGCCCTAGAAGAAGCCAAACTGCGCCCTCTAGGCCAGCCGCAAGCCGACGTGAAGTCCTCACCAGACGAGAAGACCTTCCTCGGCAACCTAGTTGTTGAAATTGAGGTCGAGGTAAGACCAGAGATCAAGTTACCTAGCTACAAAGGTATAAAGGTCGAAGTTGACACCATCAAGGTTGCCGGCAAAGAAGTAGAGGAAGAGCTAGATGCTCTTCGCGCTCGCTTTGGAACGCTCAAGACAGTTGAGCGCGCAGCCAAGAAGGGTGATTTTGTAGCAATCGACCTGAGCGCAGCCATTGAAGGCAAAGAGATTGACTCAGCAGAGAACATCTCGTACGAAGTTGGCTCTGGCAATCTACTCGACGGTATCGATGAGGCAATCGATACCTTAACCGCCGGTGAGACAACAATTTTCCGTTCCAAGCTAGTTGGCGGTGACATGGCCGGAGTTGAGGCTGAAGTCACGGTCAAGGTCATTGCCGTAAAAGAGCGAGAGCTTCCGGCAGCCGATGATGCTTTTGCAAAAATGGCAAGCCAGTTCGATACCTTGAAAGAGCTCAAGGACGACATAGAGGCACAGATTGCCAAAGCAAAGACCTTTTCTCAGGGTGCGCAGGCAAGAAATGTCTTGACCGATAACTTGCTGAAGCTTGTCGATGTTCAAGTTTCCAAGGCGACTATTGAATCTGATGTTAATCGCCACCTAGAGGGCGAAGGCAGATTACAAGATGACAAGCACCGTGCCGAGGTCACTGAGGAATCAGAGAAGTCCTTCAAGGTGCAGATGTTGCTCGACGAAATTGCCGAAGCAGAGAAGGTAAAGGTCAACGAGCAGGAGCTTATGCAGTACCTGGTTATGAGTAGCCAGAACTACGGCATGGAACCAAACGAATTCATCGAGACCATAAGCAAAAACGGTCAGGTGCCGGCATTTGTCGGAGAGGTATCAAGACGAAAGGCCCTGCATGCGGTTTTGTCCGAGGCAGTAGTAACCGATAAGGCAGGAGCTGCCGTGGATCTAATTGAGTTTCTAAAGGGCACAGCTACCCCAGAAAAGTCCCACGCTGGCCACGACCACGACTAAGACAGACACTTTATTGCCCTCGGCGAACAAGGCCGGTTCTTGGCATTTTTGGAAGTATCTTTGTGGGAGATAGGCCCCATCAAAACTAGGAGCAAGCTACAAATGGCAGAAAAAGCTATGGACAAGTTCTCAACCGTTGAACGGTTGCTTAAGGACAGAATCATCTGGCTCGGAAGCGAAGTTCGAGATGACAACGCAAATGACATTTGTGCCAAGATCCTCTTCCTAGCAGCGGAAGATTCCACCAAGGACATCTACTTGTACATCAACTCACCTGGCGGTTCAATAACAGCCGGTATGGCCATCTACGACACTATGCAGTACGTACCCAACGACATCGTGACCGTTGGAATTGGTATGGCAGCTTCAATGGGACAGTTCCTACTTTCTTCTGGAACCAAGGGCAAGCGCTACGCAACTCCAAACACACGCGTTCTACTTCACCAGCCACTCGGTGGCTTCGGTGGAACCGCATCTGATATTCAAACTCAGGCCGAACTGATTATGTCTATGAAGCGTCAGCTAGCTCAGATCACCGCTGACCAAACTGGAAAGACTCTTGAGCAGATTATGGCTGATGGTGACCGCGACCGTTGGTTCACTGCTGCCGAGGCACTCGAGTACGGATTCATCGACCACATTCAGGCATCTGCTGGCGTCGCCACCGGTGTTGGAAACAAGTAGAGAGCAGCTGAAAATTGTCTATTGATCTTTCAAAGTTGAGCCCAGAAGCTCGCTACATTCTTCCAAGCTTCGAAGAACGAACCTCTTATGGTTTCAAACGTCAAGACCCTTACAACAAGCTGTTTGAAGACAGAATTGTCTTCCTAGGTGTTCAGGTTGACGACGCATCAGCTGATGACGTCATGGCACAGCTTCTGGTTCTAGAAAGTCAAGATCCAGACCGCGACATCACCATGTACATCAACTCACCCGGTGGATCTTTTACTGCGATGACAGCCATTTACGACACCATGCAGTACATCCGTCCCCACATTCAAACTGTTTGCCTGGGTCAAGCAGCCTCCGCGGCAGCTGTACTTCTTGCAGCTGGTTCTCCTGGCAAGCGTCTTGCACTTCCAAATGCGCGAATTTTGATTCACCAGCCAGCTACCGGAGACTCAGGTCGCGGTCAGGCATCTGACATTGAGATTCAGGCCAAAGAAATTATGCGCTTGCGCGAATGGCTAGAGGCGACTTTGTCCAAGCACTCAAACCGCAGCATTCCAGAAGTAAACAAGGACATCGATCGCGACAAGATTTTGACCGCCGATGAGGCTCTTGAGTACGGACTTATTGACCAGGTCCTTACTTCTCGCAAGAATCCGCTACCAGTCAAGTAAATATTGGGGGCAACCTAACCTCGATTGTCGGGGCTTGGTAATAGGGTTTTACCTATGACAAAACTCAGTGAGTCTGGTGACCTACTCAAGTGCTCTTTCTGCGGAAAGAGCCAAAAGCAGGTTCGCAAGCTAATTGCCGGCCCAGGTGTTTACATCTGCGACGAGTGCATTGAGCTTTGCAACGAAATCATTGAAGAAGAGCTTGGCGCAGCTGCTACTAAAGATTTTGAAGACATTGAACTTCCAAAGCCAAAGGAAATCTACGGCTACTTGGATGAGTATGTTATCGGTCAAGACAAAGCCAAGAAGGTGCTCTCGGTTGCGGTTTACAACCACTACAAGCGCATTCGCTCAGCTGGCACACTTACTGCCGCTGGCAAAGAGCACGATGCAATAGAGATTGCCAAATCCAATATTCTAATGATTGGCCCAACTGGTTGTGGCAAAACCTACCTGGCTCAGACTTTAGCTAAGCGCCTAAATGTGCCATTTGCAGTAGCGGATGCAACTGCACTTACGGAGGCTGGCTACGTCGGAGAAGACGTAGAGAACATTTTGTTGAAGCTTCTGCAAGCAGCGGATTTTGATGTCAAGCGCGCTGAGCAGGGAATCATTTACATTGACGAAATTGACAAGATCTCACGCAAAGCCGAAAACCCTTCCATCACCAGAGATGTTTCTGGTGAAGGTGTCCAGCAAGCACTATTGAAGATTCTTGAGGGTACTGTAGCCTCGGTTCCTCCGCAGGGCGGTAGAAAGCACCCTCAGCAGGAGTTCATCCAGATTGACACCACAAACGTCCTATTCATCGTTGCAGGTGCCTTTGCAGGTCTTGAGGAGATTATCTCTAGCCGTTCCGGAAAGCGCGGCATTGGCTTTGGAAACGAAGTCCGAGCTCACGGTATTGACCCAGACATCTTCAATGACGTTCAATCAGAAGACCTGCGCAAGTTCGGCTTGATCCCTGAGTTCATCGGAAGATTGCCGGTTATTGCAACGGTTGAACCACTTGACCGAGTAGCGCTTATTGAAATATTGACTGTTCCAAAAAACGCACTGACTAAGCAATTCCAGAGAATGTTTGAGCTAGATGGATTTGAGCTGGAGTTTGATAAACCGGCTCTTGAATTGATGGCAGATCTGGCCATCGAAAGAGAAACCGGAGCTCGAGGACTTCGAGCAATTCTAGAAAACATTTTGGGTCCAATAATGTTTGAGATTCCAACTATGGAGACTCAGGGAGTTGTCAAGATCACAAAGGACGTTGTGCTTGGCAACAAAGAGGCGCAGATTGTAGCCTTCAAGAAATCAGCCCAAGAAAAGTCCGCTTAGTAAATGAGCCTCGCGGCTACGCCCAAGCCTGAACTAAAAGCCCCAATAATCGCAGGATTTGTCGCATCCGTTTCAGGATCTGCTGCCACTTTCGGAATCGCAATCGCCGGTCTCTTGGCGATGGGTGCAACCCGAGAACAAACCTCCACTGCAATTTTTGTTTTGTTGTTTGGTTATGGACTGCTATCGACTGTGCTGAGCTACCGATACAAAATGCCAATCTCAATTGTTTGGTCAACACCCGGAGCTGCATTTCTCGCAGCCTCGGCTGGCTTGGGGCTGGAATTCGAACAAGCCGTTGGCGGATTCTTTCTCTCAGGAGTACTTCTGACCATCACAGGTTTTTGGCCGGCTCTTGCAAGGCTGGTTCAGCGAATTCCCGCTGAGATTGCATCAGCCATGCTGGCTGGAATCTTGTTCACCTTCGTCATAAGTACCGTTCGAGCTTCTGTTGATTATCCGCTTTTGGTCCTGCCATTTGTTTTGGTTTGGTTTTTGCTCAACCGTATTTCGCCCGTTTGGGCAACGCCGATTGCTATTGTGTTGGCTTTCGGGCTCATTAACGCTCAGGTTGGAACCAGCTGGCTCGAGGGTGCGAGCTTGTTCCCGAGCTTTGATGTTGTCATACCTGCCTTCGAATTAGTTCCGATGTTCTCGATTGGAATTCCGCTGTATCTGATAACCATGGCATCTCAGAATCTGCCTGGCACAGCAATAATGAAGGGCTTCGGATACATCCTTCCAGTTCGCGCCGTTCTTGGATCGACCGGTATTGCAACTGTAGTTGCTTCATTTTTTGGCGGATTTGGAATGAATCTTGCCGCCATAACGGCTGCCATCAATGCTAATGAGCAAGCTGCAAAGGACCCTGCTCGTAGATGGGTCGCATCTTTTGTTGGCGGACTGGTGTATTGGCTCTTTGCTATTGGAGCAGGCTTTTTTGCAGCTTTTGTATTGGCAGTACCAACGGAGCTTCTGCTAGCAGTGGTGGGAATAGCGTTGCTGCCAAGCTTTGTTTCTGCAATAGGCGTTTCACTAGAGGACAAAGAAAATCGCTTGCCAGCAGCAATTACTTTCGTGGTTGGTGCTACAGGTATAAGCGTGTTCGGAATTGGCGGGGCTTTCTGGGCCTTGGTTTCAGGGATGCTGGTTCTGGGCTGGCAGCGATTGCCACTGCCGAAGCTAGGCCGCTCCTCTGGAGCGCCGAAAAACTAATTTTCTGGCTTGAACGAAACGTTCGAGATGGACAGCACTTTGCCAACTGCAAAATCAATTTTCTCAATCTTTCCGACCGAGCGCAGATCTGCTTCGAGGTGCTTGAGTTCCTGCAGTTTTTCTGCCGGTGCGTTAATTGTTAGAGAAGTTATCTCCGCTTTCATGGATAGCTGCTGGTCGGACTTAGCTTTACGTACACCCATCAGCGCCTCTGAAGCAGTTTTCAGCATCGTGGCGGATTGACCCTGGGTGAAGCCTTCGAGCTCGGAAACTTTAGGCCAGGTGGATCGGTGAATGCTTCCTTCCTGCCACCAGCTCCAGGCTTCTTCGGTTGCGAAGGGGATGAACGGCGCCAGTAAACGCAATTGGGTGTGCAGGGCGATTCGAAGAGCAAGCACTGCCGACGCTTGAGCTTTTGGCGATGTGTCTTGAGCGTAAGCACGTTCTTTAACAAGTTCGAGATAGTCATCGGTAAAGTTCCAGAAGAATGTCTCGGCGATCTCTAGTGCCTTGGTGTGATCGTAAGATTCGAAGGCTTTTCCGGCCTGAGCAACAATTTCCGACAGAGTACTCAGCATTGAGCGGTCAATCGGTTCGGCTACTTCTTTTGCGTCCGAGGAGGCTTCAAACGAGAGAACAAACTTCGCAGCGTTTAGAACTTTGATGGCAAGACGCCTACCGACCTTCATCTGTCCAATGTCAAAGGCGGCATCAGTACCGAGCCTTGCCGAGGCTGCCCAGTAGCGAACGGCGTCAGAGCCGTGCTCATCTAGCAGATCGTTTGGAACTACGACGTTACCTTTGGATTTAGACATCTTCTTGCGGTCTGGATCGAGAATCCAACCCGACAATCCAGCGTCTGACCAGGGGAGTACGCCTTCTTCTTGGAAAGATCGAAGCACCGTTGAGAATAACCAGGTACGAATGATGTCTTGACCCTGTGGTCGTAGGTCAAATGGGAATACCTTGGCGTATTTTTCTGGATCGGATATCCAACCACCGGCTAGTTGAGGAGTTAGAGAAGAAGTCGCCCAGGTATCCATGATGTCAACTTCCCCGATAAAACCATTTGGCTTCCCGCGCTGATCTTCCTTGAAGCCAGCTGGAGGTTGGCTAGATGGGTCAACCGGCAAGCTCTGAATCTCAGGCGTAATTATTTTTTCGAAGTCTGGGTTTCCGTCGGCATCAAGCTGGTACCAAACCGGAATTGGAACACCAAAAAATCGCTGCCTTGAAATCAACCAGTCGCCGGTTAGGCCGTTCACCCAGTTCTCGAAACGAACTCGCATGAAATCAGGGTGGAACTTGAGTGTCTTTCCAAGTTCAATGAGCTTTTCGCGCAGAGCCTGGTCGCGTCCGCCGTTTCGGATGTACCACTGGCGGGTAGATACAATCTCCAGCGGCTTATCGCCTTTTTCAAAGAACTTAACCGGGTGAGTGATTGGCTTTGGATCGCCAATCATGTCACCGGATGCCTGCAGTAGTTCGACTATGGTCTGCTTTGCTGAGAACACAGTCTTACCAGCCAGCTGGGCGAATATTTCTTTACCTTTGGCATCGGTTATGACATCTGGTGCCTCGGATAGTATTCGACCATCCCAGCCCAAGATTGCTCGGTTTGGAAGATCTAGTTCGCGCCACCAGATTACGTCGGTGACGTCACCGAATGTACAAATCATCGCA
Organism: Rhodoluna limnophila; assembly: GCA_945862155.1. GTDB lineage: Bacteria > Actinomycetota > Actinomycetes > Actinomycetales > Microbacteriaceae > Rhodoluna > Rhodoluna limnophila_A. The sequence goes on along the minus strand of CAMAXJ010000010.1, from coordinate 27,077 downwards.
ATGCCGGAGCCTTTATCTTTTTGGGCAAGGTGGTGAGCAAGAACTGGAACCTCAACTCCAAACAGAGGCGTTTTTACGGTCTTGCCAAACATCGGCTGGTAGCGCTCATCGTCGGGGTGTGCAACGAGGGCAACACAGGCAGGAATTAGTTCAGGACGGGTAGTTTCTACAAAGATTTTTCCATCAGGGCCATCAAAACCGATGCGGTGGTAAGCACCTGGCTGGTCACGATCTTCGAGTTCTGCCTGTGCAACCGCAGTTCTAAAAGTCACATCCCACAAAGTCGGGGCCATGGCTTGGTAAGCCTCACCGCGAGAGAGGTTGTTTAGAAAGGCTTTCTGCGAAACAGCTTGAGCATCTGGGGAAATTGTCTGATAGGTCTGGGACCAGTCGATTGATAGCCCGAGCTGTCTCCATAGAGCCTCGAAGTGTTTTTCGTCTTCAAGGGTGAGCTTTTCACAAAGCTCAATGAAGTTTCTTCTTGAAATTGGAATCTGGTCGGCTGCCTTGGAAGATTTCCCATCGCCTCCCTCAAACGGGGGAACAAAGCCCTGTTGGTAGGCAAGAGTTGGATCGCAACGCACTCCGTAGAAGTTTTGAACGCGGCGTTCGGTAGGTAAACCGTTGTCGTCCCAACCCATCGGGTAGTAAACCTCTTTACCTAGCATGCGCTGGTATCTGGCAATTAGATCGGTGTGGGTATAGCTAAAGACGTGACCCACGTGCAGGGATCCCGAAACTGTTGGAGGGGGAGTGTCAATTGAATAGATATTCGCTTTGGCAGCAGATTTATCAAAGCTGTAAATGCCTTCGCTATCCCAGCTTGGACCCCACTTAGCTTCGAGACCCTCTACCCCTACCTTGTCAGGGGTGGTTGCGGCGCGGACAAAGCTCACACCGGGCAGTTGCTGATTATTCAAAGGTCAAAGTCTCCATAAATGGGGGTCGTTACAGGTTAACATTGTCAGAGATTCCCTAACGCATAAGCCCAGAAAGCTAAAAAATGTATCCCCTGAACTCGGCCGGTAAGGCAGTTGGTGTGAACCCGAGTCCAAGCTTTCCTGATATTGAGAAGAAAATCCTCGAATACTGGGACAAAGAGGGCACTTTTCAGGAGTCCATCGATCAGCGAAAAGCGCAAGGGGCTGAGGAATTCGTCTTCTATGACGGTCCACCCTTTGCCAACGGTCTTCCTCACTACGGACACCTTCTTACTGGATATTCCAAGGACCTAGTTCCCAGGTTCAAAACCATGCAGGGCTATCGCGTTGAACGCCGCTTTGGCTGGGACACTCATGGACTTCCTGCCGAGGTTGAAGCAGAGCGCCAGCTGGGCATTTCTGGCAGACCGGAGATTGAGAAGTACGGGGTAGATAAATTCAACGCCTACTGCAAGACCTCGGTTCTGAAATACACCGAGGACTGGAGAGCCTATGTCACAAGGCAGGCTCGCTGGGTTGATTTCGATAACGACTATAAGACCCTAGATACCAACTACACCGAGAGTGTGATTTGGGCGTTCAAAGAGCTTTACAAAAAGGGCTTGATCTACGAAGGCTTCAAAGTTCTGGCCTACTGCTGGAGATGTGAAACTCCACTTTCGAACCACGAACTTCGCATGGACGAAGAGGTTTACAAAACTCGTCAAGACCAGTCTGTCACCGTCACTTTTCCAATCATCGAAGGCCAGCTCGCTGGAGTTCGGATGTTGGCTTGGACAACTACTCCTTGGACTCTTCCAACCAACTTTGCGCTCGCGGTAGGACCGGAAATTTCTTACGCGGTTGTTGCAGCGGGACCAAACGGCGCAGCCGATGGCGGAGATTCCAAAACCAAGTATCTAATTGCAGCATCACTATTAGGGGCATACGCCAAGGACTTGGGCTACGAAGATGCTGATTCAGCTATTGCTGCAACCGAGAAAACAATTTTAGGTAAAGACTTAGCCGGAATTCGCTACACCCGAATCTTTGATTACTACGCAGACGAAACAAAATTTGACACCAAGAACGCCTGGCAGGTTCTAGTCGGCGACTACGTTGCAGACAACGAAGGAACTGGAATTGTTCACCAAGCTCCGGCCTACGGTGAGGATGACCAGAGGCTTTGCGAGGAAGCTGGAATACCTGTTTATATCTCCGTGAACGAGCGCGGTCAGTTCAATTCTGTTGTTTCGGACTTTGAAGGCCAGCACGTCTTTGATGCCAATAAGCCAATTACCCAGAAGATAAAGGCCGAAGGTAGGTTGCTCCGTCAAGCCAGCTACGAGCATCCATACCCACATTGCTACCGATGCAAGAACCCACTTATCTACAAGGCAGTTTCGTCTTGGTTCGTAGAAACCACAAAGGTCAAAGACCGCATGCTTGAGCTAAATCAGCAGATCGAGTGGACCCCTTCTCACACCAAAGATGGCTCTTTCGGAAAATGGCTCGAAAACGTTCGCGATTGGGCAATTAGCCGAAACCGATTCTGGGGAGCTCCAATTCCGGTCTGGAAATCTGATGACCCAAACTACCCGCGCATTGATGTTTACGGTTCCCTCGAAGAACTCGAGAAGGATTTTGGAAAAGCCCCGGAGGATTTCCATCGTCCATTTATTGACCAACTAACCAGACCAAACCCTGATGACCCAACCGGCAAATCAACAATGCGACGAGTTCCAGAAGTTTTGGACTGTTGGTTTGAGTCCGGTTCTATGCCCTTTGCACAGGTGCACTACCCGTTTGAGAATCGTGACTGGTTCGAAACTCATAACCCAGGGGATTTCATCGTTGAATACGTGGGACAAACTAGAGGTTGGTTCTACACGCTGCATGTTCTAGCCACAGCACTGTTTGATCGCCCAGCTTTCAAGTCAGCTATTTCGCACGGAATCGTTCTTGGAAACGATGGAGCCAAGATGTCCAAGTCGCTTCGCAACTACCCGGATGTTTACGAAGTCTTCGATCGCGACGGCTCAGATGCAATGCGCTGGTTCTTGATGTCCAGCCCAATCCTCCGCGGCGGAAACTTAATTGTCACCGAACAGGGTATTCGCGAAGGGGTTAGACAAGTTCTGCTTCCACTTTGGAACACCTGGTACTTTTTCTCTCTTTATGCAAATGCATCCAACTACAAGGCCAAGTACTCGGTATCTAGCACTGACGTTCTTGATCGTTATCTGCTTGCAAAAACACGCGATCTAATAACTCAAGTTGAAGCTGATTTGAATCAATACGACTCTTATGCTGCATCGGCGAGACTTCGTGATTTCAGCGATGTTCTGACCAACTGGTATGTCCGCCGCTCAAGAGATAGATTCTGGGCAGGCAACGAGGAAGCCTTCGACACCCTGTATACAGTTCTAGAACAGGTGACCCGAGTTGTTGCTCCTCTTCTTCCAATGGTGTCGGAAGAGATTTGGCGTGGACTAACTGGCGGCAAGAGTGTCCATCTTGAGGCTTGGCCGGACGCGAGCAAGCAGGCATATGATCAGGACCTTGTTACCGCAATGGATCAGGTTCGCGCTGTCAGCTCGGTAGCTCTGGGGCTTCGGAAAACCAATGGCTTGCGCGTGCGTTTGCCGCTTTCAAAATTGACTGTTGTAACAACGGAAGCTTCGAAGCTCAACGAGTTTGCAGCGATTATTGCTGAAGAGTTGAACGTGAAAGACATTGAGCTTGTTGAATTGGCTGTTGAATCAACTAAGGCTTTTGGCGTTGAAAAACAGCTCACTGTTAATTCAAGAGCACTTGGTCCAAGACTTGGAAAGCAAGTTCAGGAAATTATCCAAGCGGCCAAGGCGGGCAACTGGGAACTTAGCGGCGACAACGTGTCAGTGAACGGTGTAGCTCTTGAGCAGGGCGAATACGAAATCAGCCTGGTTGCGAAGGATGAATCAAGCGAAGAGAAACTAATTGGAATTTTGCCTGGCGGAGGATTTGTGATTTTGAATCGTGTTGTCACGGAAGAGTTAGCAGCCGAAGGTTTGGCAAGAGATGTAATCCGTGCAATTCAGCAGGCCCGCAAGGATGCTGACTTTGATGTCTCTGATCGAGTTAAAACAGTTCTGTCTGGCGATGGTTTCGTGGTGGCTGCAATTTTGGCGCACGAAGTTCTTGTAAAAAGCGAAACCCTTACTCTCGAGCTTTCGTTATTGGAGGCAGACTCCCTGTCGAGCCCAGTCCCAGTTGGTGAGTCACAGCAAGTTCAAATTGCGGTGACAAAGCTTTGAGTCCAGAAGCCAGAGACGACAAGTATTGGGCATCACAGTCGGACATCGTTCTAGAAAAATTACTGCTTCGCATTCCTGAAAACAAAATTCGACCAAGGCTTGAACCAACCAGACGCGCAGTTGAGCTACTTGGAGACCCACAGCGCTCCTACCGAGTGATTCACGTTACCGGCACCAATGGAAAGACATCGACCACCAGGTTCATTGAGCGCATCCTGCGCGAGCACGGCCTAAGAACCGGAAGATTTACCTCCCCTCATTTGGTTCGACTCAACGAGCGTATGGCGCTTGATGGAGAGCCCGTGAGTGACGAACAGCTGATCAGCGTTTACTCCGACATCGAGCCAATCCTTGAATTTGTCGATCAAGAACTAGCCGCTGAAGGGGAGAACCCGCTAACTTTCTTTGAAGCGCTAGCTGTCCTTGGTTTCGCAGTTTTTGCAGATGCGCCAGTTGATGTTCTGGTTCTTGAAGTTGGTATGGGGGGAGCCTGGGACTCAACGAATGTTGCAGATGGGGACGTTGCCGTTTTTACTCCAATAGGACTAGATCACATGGATCGCTTAGGGAACACTGTGGAAGAAATTGCTGACACCAAATCAGGCATCATCAAGCCAGGCAGTGTTGTTGTCAGTTCAGTCCAAGAACGCGGTGTGCTTGCGGTTTTAGAAAATGCAGCTAAACAAAAAGCCGAGGCTTTTAAGCTGCAGGGGCGTGATTTTGAAGTAAGAGAGTATGTCCCTAGCTCAACCGGTCAATTAATTTCCATTTCTGGGCTGGCAGGTTCCTATGGCCCGTATCAGGCTCCAGTTTTTGGCTCTCACCAGGGTCAGAATCTAGCTGTTGCAGTTGCGGCCGTGGAAGCGTTTCTAGGTGGTGGTCAGATTCAAATTGCTGATGACATCTTGCGCTCGGCAATATCAGATGTCTCATCGCCTGGAAGGCTCCAGTTGATTAACACTGTTCCGAACCTTTTGCTTGATGGAGCACACAACCCGGCAGGTGCCTTGATTCTTGCGCGAGCCTTACGCGCTGAGTTCTCAGAAAAACCATTGGTTGGAGTTATCGCTGTTTTGGCTGATAAAGATGCTACGGGCTTATTTTCAAATCTCGCTGGAGTGTTCGAGAGCGTTGTGCTGACCCAGTCTTCATCTCCTAGATCAATGCCGGTAGCTGAGTTAGAGTCTCTAGCCAAAGATCGGTTAGGCCAGGAAACTGAGAGCATTTCAGATTTCAAATTGGCTCTTGAGCGTGCCAAGCATAGGGCTATAGAAATTGATGGCACGGTTGTGGTAACCGGGTCGATTACCTTAGTAGGAGACGTCATCAAGTTAATCCAGGAGGAATCCGATGAGGAATAGATCCACAAAGGCAACTCTGGGTTCGCTCGTGATGGTCTTTCAATCCGTAGTTGTGTTCTTTGCAACCCTGGTGGGTTTTGGTCTTCAGGTTTATCCTGAGCCAGCGGTGATCTGGGGAGTCGGTTTAGGCCTGGCCGTTATCTTGATGCTCTTTCCTGCATTCTTGGGAAAGCCAGGAAGCTACGCTCTTGGCTGGATTCTTCAAGGGATAGTGGTTTCATTGGGCATCTGGGTGCCATTGATGTTCGGGCTAGGTGCGGTTTTTCTAGCAATGTGGGCCTGGGGAATGATTGCCGGTGGCACAATTGATAAAGCTCGAGTAGCAAAGAGCAAACTTGATTCAGAAGGCGGCACAAAATGAAAGAGCAGACACTTGTTCTGATAAAGCCAGATGGCGTTGCGAGATCTCTCACTGGAGAGATCATCTCTCGCATTGAGCAAAAAGGTTATTTGGTGACTGGCCTAAAAATGCTCACCCCAACCCCTGCACAACTAGCCGCTCACTACGCCGAGCACGAAGGCAAGCCTTTTTACGCGCCTCTAATTGAGTTCATGTCTTCTGGTCCAATTGTTGCTCTTCGTGTTGAGGGTGAGCGAGTTATTGAGGGATTTAGATCATTGGCCGGAGCAACCGACCCGACAACTGCCGCACCTGGAACCATTAGGGGAGATTTAGGTCGTGACTGGGGCGAGAAAGTTCAGAAGAACCTAGTTCATGGTTCGGACTCGGTCGAGTCCGCCAGCCGTGAGATTGGAATCTGGTTTAGCTAAAACAGGCTCGGCCACAACTCCCAGAAGCGCCACACGGTTGTTGCGATTATTGACCCGAATGTACCGAAGGTGAAAAGCCAATGCCAGTCATAGGCTGCCACAAAGAAACCAACTGTCTTTAGAGGAACTGGGACAATTCCCTCTCTGGCCGAGAACAAAAATTGCTTCCAGAACATTGGAATCATTCCAGTCCAGGCAACCATGCAATATGGGCACAACGCTCCGATAACAAACAAGCTCTGGCTAAATAGCCAAACCACGAAGGTAAAACCTCCGGTCATTCCCAGAGTAAATAGCAGCCAGAACCATTTGGCAAATTTGGCACCGGCGAGAATTGCAAATCCAATAAGGATTGGAACAACAAAGGTAGTCAAGCCAATCAGGGAGTTTGGAAATCCTAGAAGCGCAGCTTGCTCAGTGAGCATCACCGACTTACAAGATATAAATGGGCTGACATCGCAACTCAAAACTGCATCTGGATTTGCCGCCACGTTTAGTCGCTCAATTGTGAGAGCCAAAGCGCCAATCCAGCCGACGATGCCTCCGGTGATTAGCATCCAGGCCAGCGACATAGTTCCACCGATCAGGGGTTTTTGACTGGTTTCAACACTCATAATTCAAGTATTCCATGGCGATTCAGCCCGTTTTGACCATTTGGTGTGATACTTAAGGGTAAGCAAATGGGAGCCACATCCTCCCGCTTAAAAGGTTTATCGAGCATTTGGCTCCAAGGCATAAGACCCATCGGGCAGCTGGCAGGGCGACGTGACAGCAATGACTCGCAACTAAAAGGTTTAGTCGGTGGCAAAAGTCGCTGATAAGGATTTAGAGCCGGAATTTCGGCCAAGTGTGTGGGCTTTGGCCAACCGGTAGCTTGGAGTGCACCTTAAATGGTGAAGGAAAAAGAAGGATCAGCAAAAGCTGACAAAGCGAACAAAAAGGGAGTCAAAGATTCTCGTGCCAAGGATTTAAAGCCTGCGCAGGAAAAGACTTCTAAGAAACTTGCTGACAAAAAAGAATCTTCAAAAAAGCCTGAGGGCAAATCAGATTCTCAGGATGCAAGTAAGACTAAAGCTGCAAAAGCGTCTCCAGCAGTTAGCGCAACATCGCTAATTTTCAAGGCCCCAGATCTTCCTCCGGTGGAACCTCGCAAAAAAGGCGCTGCCAAGAAAACCAACGAAGCGGAATCAGAATCGCACCTTCGCCGACGCTCACGTCGCCGTGCCGGTGAGCCAATCGATGTAAATCCAGATTCTCCAAATGTAGTTGTCAAGGTTAGAACTCCCCGCGCACTAAAGGAGCCAAGCAACGAGCCTCAGCGAGTAAAGGGCTCCACAAGACTTGAGGCAAAGAAACAGCGCCGTCGTGACGGCAGAGATTCTGGAAGACGACGCACCACCATTACTGAGACCGAGTTCCTGGCTCGCCGTGAATCGGTCGATCGCATGATGTTGGTTAGATCCAAGGATGACAAGATTCAGCTTTGTGTTCTTGAAGACAAGGTGCTTGTTGAGCACTATGTTGCTCAAACCCAAGACGGGTCACTTATTGGAAATGTTTACTTGGGTAAAGTGCAGAACGTTCTTCCTTCGATGGAAGCTGCTTTCGTTGACATCGGCCGGGGACGCAATGCTGTTTTATACTCCGGCGAAGTCAATTGGGAAGCTGATGGGCTAGATGGCCAGCCGCGAAAGATTGAACTTGCGTTGAAATCCGGCGACATTTTGCTGGTGCAGGTCACCAAGGACTCAGTTGGCCAAAAAGGCGCCAGACTGACTTCCCAGGTATCACTTCCTGGCCGATACGTTGTTTACGTGCCAAATGGCAACATGAATGGAATCTCAAGAAAGCTTCCGGAATCTGAGCGCGTTCGACTAAAGAAGATCTTGAAGGACATCGTTCCCGAAGAGGCCAGTGTAATTGTCCGAACTGCCGCCGAGGGAGCAACCGAAGAACAGCTCACGTTGGATGTTGCCAGACTGCAGGCGCAGTGGGATGGAATTCAGAAGAAGATCAAGAAGGCTACGCCCCCTACACTTCTTCACTCTGAGCCAGATCTACTTGTAAAGATTGTTCGGGATGTTTTCAACGAAGACTTCCAGAAGATGGTCATCTCAGGCGCCGACGCCCAGGCCGTAATAACTGAATACCTCGAGTCTGTCGCCCCAGATCTTTTGGAGCGTGTCGAGATCTACGACGGCAAGGAAGATCTATTTGAGCGCCATCGCGTGGGAGAGCAGATCGGCAAGGCTCTAGAGCGCAAGGTTTATTTGCCATCCGGCGGTTCGCTGGTGATTGACCGGACTGAAGCCATGACCGTTGTGGATGTGAACACTGGAAAGTTTGTAGGTTCTGGTGGAAACCTTGAGGAAACCGTCACCAAGAACAATCTGGAAGCGGCAGAGGAGATTGTTCGTCAGCTGAGGCTTCGAGACATCGGTGGAATCATCGTTGTTGACTTTATCGATATGGTTCTTGAATCCAACCGTGACCTGGTCTCTAGAAGACTTATCGAGTGTCTTGGAAGAGACCGAACCAAGCACCAGGTTGCTGAAGTGACATCGCTTGGTCTTGTCCAAATGACCCGCAAGAAGCTTGGTCTAGGGCTTTTGGAATCCTTCAGTGAGCCCTGCGAAGTCTGTAGCGCTCGGGGAGCCATCGTGCACCATGAGCCAATCATGCGAGTTAGAAACTCCAATGATTCAAAGCCAGATAAAAAGCGCAAGGGGCACATGGAAGTAGCCAACGTTGTTACCCCTGAGCGTGCCTCGGAGATTAACTCTGTGGTTGCCAAGATTGCCGCCTCGACTATGGGTACAGGAAAAATCGAGTCCAAAAAGTCAGGCGATCAGGGTAAACAAGACCCGACTCTAGAGCGCATTCTGGAAGCTTTACCTGTAGCCAAGGCTGAGGTAAAGGCAGATTTCAAGGCCGACGCCAAGCGCAAACCCAGGCGGGCTACCAGTCCGGCCAAGGTTGACCCAGTAGCCTAGGCCCCATTAGACTAGGGAGCTGTTGCCCAGGTGGTGACTTCCCAAACTTAGAAAAAGGTAAATCAAGTGGTTTTCGCAGTAGTTCGCGCAGGCGGCCGTCAAGAGAAGGTGTCAGTAGGCACCATCGTTACCCTTGACCGCATCAAGGCCGATGCCAATGGCAAGATTCAGCTTCCTGCTCTATTGCTAGTGGACGGCGACAAGGTCACCACAGACGCCAGCGCTCTTGCTGCTGTAAAAGTTACTGCCGAGGTTCTAAATGACCTTCGCGGACCGAAGATCATCATTCAGAAGTACAAGAACAAGACCGGTTATAAGAAGCGACAAGGTCACCGTTCAGAACTTACTCGCGTCAAAGTACTAGAGATCAAGTAAAGGGTTAGAACAAATGGCATCCAAAAAGGGCGTTAGCTCCACCAGAAACGGTCGCGATTCCAACGCTCAGCGTCTTGGCGTAAAGCGTTACGCAGGCCAGGAAGTTAACGCAGGAGAAATCATCGTTCGCCAGCGCGGAACTCACTTCCACCCGGGAAAGAACGTTGGCAAGGGCAAGGATGACACTCTGTTTGCTCTAGCTGCCGGTGCCGTTGAATTCGGAACCAAGGGCGGCCGCCGAGTAGTAAACATCGTCGAGGCTGCATAAGTCAAGATCGGCAAAAGTTTCTACTAAAGGCGAGCCAGCGGCTCGCCTTTAGTTATTTGTGAAGGAGGAAGATCATGGTCTCATTCGTTGACCAAGTGATCCTTCACCTGCGCGCTGGAGATGGTGGCAAGGGGTGCGTGTCCGTAAAGCGCGAAAAGTTTAAACCACTAGGTGGTCCTGACGGTGCCGACGGTGGAGGCGGGGGAAGTATTGCACTGTTCGCAGACCCAAACACCACCACACTCTTGGATTACCACTTTCACCCACATCGCGCCGCAGGCGACGGTGCCGCTGGAGCCGGAGATTTTAGAAACGGAGCTCACGGCGAAGACCTAAAGCTAGCTGTGCCAATTGGAACAATCGTCAAGAGATCAAATGGTGAAGTAATTGCCGACCTTGATGAAGCCGGCATGGAACTTGTAGTTGCCGAAGGTGGAATCGGTGGATTAGGAAACGCGGCACTTTCCAGCACCAAACGCAAGGCACCTGGTTTTGCACTGCTTGGAGTTCCTGGTTGGTCGGGAGACGTAATCCTTGAGCTAAAAACTGTTGCTGACATAGCACTCGTTGGCTATCCATCCGCTGGCAAGTCATCTTTGATTGCTGCAGTTTCAGCAGCCAGGCCAAAAATTGCTGACTATCCATTCACCACGTTGCATCCAAACCTTGGAGTTGTTCAAGCCGGTGAAACAAGATTTACCATTGCTGATGTCCCAGGGCTGATTGAAGGAGCCAGCGAAGGTAAAGGTCTTGGTCTTGAGTTTCTTCGACACGTTGAACGTTGCTCAGCTTTGTTGCACGTTATTGACTGCGCGACTTTAGAACCAAACCGTGATCCAGTATCGGATCTGGACAAAGTCCTGAAAGAACTAGATGCTTACCAGGTACCGGAAGGCCAGACCCCGTTGACCCAGCGTCCGGCTCTGATTGCTCTAAACAAAATTGACATTCCAGACGGTAAAGAACTTGCAGAGTTCATCCGTCCTGAGCTCGAGGCCCGCGGATACCAAGTCTTTGAGGTTTCGGCTGCTTCACACACTGGTCTAAAAGAACTGAAGTTCGCAATGGCAAAACTGGTTGATTCAGATCGTTTCGAAAAAGCCAAAATTCCAGCTCGCCCAAAGATTCAGCTAATGCAGACCAAGAGAGAAGACAACAGCTTCAAGATTGTTCGTGAGTTCAGCGGTGTCGAGGAGTTCTTTAGAATTCTGGGAGCAAAGCCCGAGCGTTGGGTTGCACAAACTGATTTTGGAAATGAAGAAGCCGTTGGCTACCTGGCAGATCGCTTAGCCAAAGTTGGTATTGAAGACGCTCTGTTCAAAGCCGGAGCATCCAACGGTTCCACTGTGGTGATTGGCCCTGGAGACGGAGTCATCTTTGACTGGGAGCCAACAATCGCCTCAACAGCTGAGCTTTTGGTTAGCCCTCGCGGAACCGACCCTCGCTTTGGCCCTTTGAATGAAAGGCGCACCAACGTTGAACGTCGCAAGCGCTACCTTGAAATGATGGATGCTCGATCTGCACTTCGAGACAAGATGGAAGCGGAGAGAAAATCTGGCGCATGGTCAACCCCTGATGATCTTGAGGAGAGCAAGTAAGTGTCAGATCACGGTCAGTGGCTAGTTTCTGCCAGTCGAATTGTCGTCAAGATTGGCTCGAATTCTGTTACCGGAGAAAACGAAGGCAAAATTGACCAGCTAGTTGACGCTCTAGCGGCTGTTATGAGCCGCGGAGCAGAAGTCGTTCTTGTTTCATCTGGAGCTATCGCTACAGGGATGCCACTGTTTGACTTTGACGAAAAACCGACAGATCTGGAGACTTATCAAGCGCTTGCTGCCGTCGGACAGTTTCGATTGCTGACTCGGTACCAAAAGAGTCTCGAGCGTCACGGCATCATCGCTGGACAAGTGCTGCTGACCCTAACCGATATTGAAAAAACGGAAAGCAGAGACAACGCTAAAAAGGCTTTAGAAAGACTATTCCAACTCCGTGCTCTGCCAATTGTTAACGAAAATGACACTGTCGCAACAACGGAAATCCGTTTTGGTGATAACGACAGGCTTGCAGCAATGGTTGCGCTTCTAATTCAAGCCGATGCGCTGGTACTGCTTAGCGATGTGGATGGCTTGTATGACATGCCACCAACTAATCCCGAAGCCAAGTTAATTCCACGAGTACCGTTTGGAACCGACCTTGGAAATCTAGAGATAGCAGGCACAAACACGGGAGTTGGAACCGGCGGCGCTATCACAAAAGTTGCGGCCGCCCTCAGCTGCACAGAAGCTGGCATCGGAGTTGTAATTACCAACGCCGACAACGTCGCCAGGACCCTTACCGGCGAGTCACTAGGCACTTTCTTCGAACCTAATCCTGCTATCAAGATTGCCCGTAAGTAGGCTGTGATTATGTCTGCCCTCGAGAAAATCAAGCTGGCAAAAAAAGCTAGCGGTTCATTAGCTATTGCCTCGACCATTCAAAAAAACGATGCTCTCGAGCAGATCGCCAAACTACTTGTCGCATTCGAGAAAGATATTGTTGCGGCCAACCTGAAAGATCTCGAAAGAGCTAAGACTGACGGGCTATCGGCCGGCTTGCAGGATCGACTAATGCTGAACACGGAAAGAATCGCTGGGCTTGCCAAGTCCATGCATGAAATCGTCTCTTTGCCAGATCCAATTGGGGAAGCGATTAGGGGAATGACTCTTCCTAATGGGCTCAAGCTGTCTGAGACTCGGGTTCCGTTTGGAGTTGTTGGTGCAATTTATGAAGCTCGTCCAAATGTGACAGTGGACATCTCGGCCCTGGCGCTCAAAGCAGGCAATGCTGTTGTGCTTCGTGGGGGAACTGCCGCTGAGAACACAAACATTGCCTTAGTCAAGATTCTGCAGCAAGGGTTGGTCAAGGCAGGACTGAGCAGCGACTTAGTACAGACAGTCGATGATTTCGGTCGTGAAGGTGCCAGTGCCATGATAGCTGCTCGAGGTTTGATTGACGTTTTGATTCCCCGCGGCAGCGCCGGTTTGATCAAAGCCGTAGTGGAAGATTCAAAAGTTCCAGTTATTGAAACTGGCGACGGTGTGACTCATGTCTATATCGACGACTCGGCTAATCCTGATTGGTCAGTCGAGATTGTTCATAACTCCAAGGTGCAAAGACCTTCTACCTGCAACGCATTAGAAACACTTTTGGTTCATGAAGCAGTATCGAAGACAATTTTGCCGAAGGTTCTAAAAAGGCTTGCCGATTCCGGGGTCACAATCCATGGCGATAAGGAAACTTGCGCAATATTCCCTGCCGCTGTTGCAGCAACGGAACAAGACTGGAGCGCCGAGTACTACAGCTTAGATTTGGCAGTCAAGGTAGTTGCTGGATTAGATCAGGCCCTTGAGCACATTGCCAAATATTCAACCTACCACACTGAGGTAATTATCACCGATAGCTCAGCCCATGCTGAGCGATTCCTCGCCGAGGTGGACTCAGCCGTGGTGATGGTCAATGCCGCAACCCGCTTTACCGATGGCGGTCAATTCGGTTTCGGGGCAGAGGTGGGTATTTCCACTCAAAAGCTTCACGCGAGGGGCCCGATGGGGCTTAGCGAACTAACTTCAACGAAATGGCTAGTTCGCGGCTCGGGTCAAACCCGCATCTAGGTTATTCTGGAAACACGAGATCCCAAGGAGAACTAATTGTTGACATTGCTTACTGAGGGTAGTGAAGGACCATTCATCCAGCACAGCGAGCTGCCTATCCCGCCTTTGATGTATGGAGTAATTGCAATGTCGATATTCATCCTTTTGGCATTCATCACTTACTCTTACCGCGATGTAGCCAACCGCCACGATCACAAAAACTCCCGCTCTCAAGGTCACTAGGCCCTTAAAGCTTCTAGCATGGCAAAATTCCGACTGGGCGTGATGGGTGGAACCTTCGACCCTATTCACAACGGCCACTTAGTTGCCGCCAGTGAAGTCGCAGCCGCACTTAATCTCGATCAGGTAGTTTTCGTTCCAACCGGGGCTCCTTCACAAAAAGAAGAAGTCACTGGAGGGGAGCATCGCTATTTGATGACGGTTATTGCAACTGCGGCAAATCCAAGATTTATGGTTTCTAGAGTCGACATCGACAGAGACAAGCCAACCTACACCGTCGACACACTTAGGGATCTAAAGACTCAGTACCCTGACGCGGAGTTGTTTTTCATAACCGGTAGTGATGCCATCGCTCAAATTCTTTCCTGGCACGACGCAGCCAAGCTTTGGGACTTGGCTAACTTCGTCGCAGTGAGTAGACCTGGCCACACTTTGGAAATACCTGAGGTCCCTGCGGGGGCTGTAACTAGCGTTGAAGTACCTGCACTTTCAATCAGCTCAACTGATTGCCGCAACCGCGTTGCCAACGGGGATCCAATTTGGTACTTAGTGCCAGACGGTGTTGTTCAGTACATCGGAAAGCACGGCTTGTATCGGGCGGTTTTATGAGCGACTCAACCATGTACCAGTCAAGAAAAGAACGAAGAGAAGCGGAAAAGAAAGGCTCCTTACCTATTTCGAATCCCGGGAGTTTCGCGGAACCTGCAATGACTGCTCGAACCCCAACAATCAAACAACCTGATATTTTTTTGGAACCAGTCAAAAGTGCCAATTTTGACTCGACCAGCAACTTGGGAGCTGAGCCAGTGACGGCTTCGGTAATTATCAACACAGTTCCGGATTTAGAAAATAGCCCAATTGTCATAAGTGGCACTGGCGCTGTGATGACCACCGGGTCGATTGAAGTTCCTCAAATCGATCCAACCACAGGCAGTATCGCAGTAATCAATCAAAGTCAACAAGCTGACGAAGCGGTTGTTGAAGATAGCCTGAACTCATTTGTCTCGTCGGTGGCACCAATTCGAGCGGCAGGAATTGCGAAGAATCGAGCCCGAACGGTTGAGCTAACATTAGTGACCCGAAAGGGCCAAGGTCAGGTCTATGCCGTTATGTCTACTGCCGCGTTGATGATCACGATTGGGGCATTGATTGTTGCAGGCTTTATGCTTGGAATCTTCCAATAGATAGGGATTTGTGACCGCCAGTAAAGAAGCACTCAGAATTGTTCAAATTGCAGCCCAGGCTGCATCTGACAAAGTAGCTGAAAACCTAGTCGCATTAGATGTCACAAACCCGATGCCTTTAACTGACATTTTCCTCATTGCATCAGGGCGTAACGAGCGACAGGTAATGGCCATTTCGGACGGCATCGAGGAAAAGCTTCTCGAAAATGGTGTCAAGCTTTTGCGTCGAGAAGGCAAGACCTCGGGTCGTTGGATTCTGTTGGATTTCGGTTACGTTATTTGCCACGTTATGCACGAAGAGGAGCGGATGTATTACTCCCTAGAGCGCATCTGGAGCGACTGTCCGGTGGTGTCTCTTGACGTTGTTTCGGCCGAGAGCAGTTTGAGCTAAACTAACCAAGTTCTAAAAAAGATGGGCCTGTGGCGCAGCTGGTAGCGCACCTGCATGGCATGCAGGGGGTCAGGGGTTCAAATCCCCTCAGGTCCACAAAAGACTAATAGCCCTCAGGGGCTATTTTTCTTTTAAGCCTTGGTCGCAGTCATTCAAATCTAGACTGGAAAGTATTGGAGACCTACCTTGGAAAAAAAGAAACTCTCTCGGCCACATGTCTGGCTTCCCCAGCCAGGCGCATTCAGAACATTGCTTTTACTGCATGGCTCTGGAGCAGATGAACATGACCTTCTCTCGCTTGGACGGGAATTAGACCCGCAAGCAAACATTCTTTCTCCCAGGGGAGCAGTATCGCAGCAGGGAATGACAAGGTTTTTTGAATATGAGCTTGACTTCACGCCATCGAGAGAATCTCTATTGCAAGAAGTTGGAAAACTCGCTGATTTTTTGGAATTGGCAAGTGAGCGATATGACTTCCCGCTGGAGTCGGTTGTCACGGTTGGCTTTTCAAACGGCTCTCACGCCGGAGGGGCGCTGCTGCTATTGAGACCAGAGCTTATGCAGACCCTGGTAGCTTTTGGCACCACGCAAGTTCTCACCGAACTCGCCCAGGAACCAGATCTTCAAGGCAAGCAAGTTTTTATCGCCAATGGCGAGCAAGACCACTACTCGCCCGAGGCAAAAACTATTGCGATGATTGCTCAGTTTGAGGGCTTCGGAGCCGAGGTGAGCCTGCTAATGCACCCTGGAGGCCACCAAATTAGCGGTGACCACGTACGTTTCATCGCGTCTGAACTTCGAAGCTAACATTCAGTATTCTTAAAGAAATCCAGCCTAGAATTTGACTAGTTGACCCCCATGAAAGAAGGAGATTAGCGTGTCCCATAACCCAGTATTCAATCGCTCAATGCAGACCGGACTTCAGGCTGCTCGCGAGGTTCCTCAGGAACTAGTCGATGCAGAATTTGCCAAGATTGCTGCCAAGTCTGAGCCAATGACCGTTGAGGGAACTTCTGGCAAGGTCATCGCCATCTTCACTGTGTTGCTTGCAACTGCCGCAGCAACCTGGTTCTTCACTCCATTGCAGGGACTGGTTTTTCCAGCGATGCTGGTTGGACTAGGTCTTGCTTTGTGGATCACTTTTTCAAAGAAGGTTATGCCTGCGGTAATCGTGGCTTACGCAGCTGTTGAGGGAGTATTCCTTGGTGGAATCTCTTCAATGTTTGAGGCAATGTACCCAGGAATTGTTCAGTCGGCTGTTTTGGCTACCTTGACTACCGCAGGTGCGATGTTCGCTGCCTACCGCTTTGGCTGGATTAAGGTCGATGCCAGATTTACCAGGATCATGACTTTCGCAATTGTTGGATACATGATCTTTGCAGTAATCAACATTGGTTTTGTCCTAATCTCTGGCGGAGCTGGCGTTTACGGCTCAGCATTCGGTTGGCTTGCTGGGCTAGTTGGTGCTGGTCTGGCTGCATTCACTCTGAACTTGGATTTTGAAACCATCATGGTTGGTTCTCGTGACAAGTGGCCAGTTGAGATGGAGTGGCGTGCAGCTTTCGGCCTTGCAGTGACTCTTATCTGGCTATACGTCGAGATTCTTCGACTGCTGTCAATTTTCAACCGCGACTAGCTGGTTTTTCTGGCGATACTCTTGCCAGAGCTGATTTAAGTCCCAGGCATTTTCGGCCATTATCGAAACACCTTTTACTCCGGTACGCCTTGTCTTGCCTGAGATCAAAATCAGTTTGGTATTGAATAGCACTGCACTGGATCTAGCCTGGGCTTCATCAAAAAAAGTAGCGTCGCTGCAGCCAGTTCCATCGTCGAGAGTGATAAATACCACTCGCTTGCCAGATCGCATCGGAGGGCTTTGGGTTGCAACCCTAACTCCTGCTATCAACACGTCGGTTTTTGATCTCAACCCAACTAGTTCATTTGACCTAACAACACCCATCTGATCCAGCATGGGTTGATACTTAGCCAATTGATGATCCGTTATATCCATTCCCAGCAGATCTAGCTCTGCCTGAATTTGCCCAGTTGCTGAAATTGGGGCGAAGCCAGAGGGCATTTGCTCCTTCGCTTCAAAATCCAGCATTGGCTGATTTTGATCTAGCTTTGGCTTTGTCTTCAGGGCTGTTAGTTGACGAACTCTTTCTAGGACATCTCCTCTGGTGTGATCGTTTGAGCCACCGGCTAGTTCATCAAGCGCCCCCACCAGGGCTAATCGCTTTACGGTAACCCTGGAAGGCGTTGCCCGCAGGTAGAAATCCGCCAAATCAATAAAAGGTGCCTGCTTGATAATTCTTGTTATCTCGGAGTTTGAGATTCCATGCAGATCGGTTAGTGCCATTCGAATACCGGTGCCATCGATGGTTTTTTCAACCAGATACTCATCCTTGGATTTATTGACATCAAGCGGCAGTATCTTTACCCCTAGTCTTCGAGCTTCAGATAACAGCAGTCGCTTCGGATACATCCCTGGATCATGTGTGAATAGACCTGCTAGAAACTCAGTTGGGTAGTGGGTTTTGAGCCAGGCGCTTTGGTAGGTGGGAAGAGCAAATGCGGCACCGTGTGCTTTACAGAACCCAAAGCTTCCAAAGCCTTCTAGCACGCTCCAGATTCGATCGACAACCGCTTTTGAATAGCCGCGCTTAGTGGCGTTTTGCCTAAAGAACTTCTCAACAAAGCCACGGTCTTTTTCTAGGGTTCTTCGAAGCTCGTCTGCTTTGGCAAGCGAGCACCCGGTCATCACGTTCAATATCTTCAGCACCTGCTCGTGGAATATCACAACACCCTGAGTTGATGTCAGAATCGGAGCCAAATCCGGATGAATCAGGTCGGGCTTTACAAAACCATGCCGGCCATCAAGGTATGGGGCAATCATGTTGCCTTTCATCGGACCTGGCCTAAATAGTGAAATCTGGATTGTTAGGTCATTGAACTCAGTTGGTTGGTGCTTGCCAGTTAGCTCTCGCTGGCCTGGACTCTCGATTTGAAAAACACCGAGGGTGTTGGTGGTCCTGATTTGCCTGAAGGTTTCCTTATCGTCGCGTGCGATTGAGTCAAGATCAATAACTTCTCCAGACACGCGTTCTATTTCTCTAATTGCGTAGGCCATGCTGGATTGCATCCGCACTCCAAGAATGTCTAGTTTGAGCATTCCCATCGGGTCCATATCGTCCTTATCGAACTGACTCATCGGTAGCCCTAAACCGCTTGGTTCAACTGGTGTCAAAGATAAAAGATTTTCGTTTCCTAGAATCACACCGCAGGGATGCATCGAGATGTGCCTAGGCAGTCTATCGAGGCGCTCAGTAACATCGACAAGCAGGTTTAGTCTTCGATCATGTTCAAGCTGTTGGGCTAGTTTTTGAAGTTCGGGCTTTTGTCCTAGCATGCCTCGAAAGTTTCTAGCACTAAAGCGCCAAATGCTTTTGGCAATCTCATCGATCTGATCTTCTTCAAAGCCAAGTGCCAAGCCGCCATCTCTAACCGCACCTCGGCCGCGGTAGGTGGATTGCATCGAAAGCAGCGTTACGCGATTGCCACCGTAGCGCTTAAAGATTGCTCGATAAATATCATGCCTTCTGGCTGATTCAACATCGATGTCGATATCAGGAAGACTGGAACGCTCGGTGCTCAGGAATCTTTCAAACAGCAGATCGTGCTCAATCGGATCAACTCCGCTAATACCAAGTAGGTAATTTGTTAGTGACCCAGCACCTGAACCTCTAGCAGCTGTTCGAATTCGCATATCTCGAATCATCTGGGCAACATCGGCCACGGTTAGAAAGTAGGTGGCAAAGCCAAGTTTGTTGATTGTTATTAGCTCTTGATGTAGTCGATGCCTAACCGGAAGCAGCTTGTTGTCTGAAAGATTTGGGTAGCGCCAGCTAATGCCAGCGTGAGCTTTTTGCCAGAGCACCTCAAAAGGATTTCCTTCAATGCCGAGAGCTGATTTCTCTGGGGTTTTAGGTCTTGACCAGTCGCAGTCACTAACCGGGTCAAGCCGAAGGCTATTGGCTAATTCCTCGGTATTTTTCATAAGGGTGGCTGCTAGCTCTTGGCTTTGTGTTATCTCAACTGCGAGCTTGTTCATCAGCGATTCGGGCTTGAGCCATGCCTGGGCATTGGGTTGAGGGGTAAAGATCCCAAGTGGCTCTAGGTGCCTTGCGGCATCTAGAACATCTCCGGTTAGCGCATCATCTGGCTCCAGATAGCGAACCGCGTTTGTTATCACGGCTCTAACTCCTAAGGTAATTGCCAACTGCAACATTCTTTTAGCCTGCAGGGTCGAGTAGTTTGTACCAGGCTCAGTTAGGTGAGAAACAATTTCTACACTTAAGCATTCGCTAACTGGAATTAGCTCCTGCCAAGCCAAGAGCTTTTTTGCAGAAACGGTCGCGTTGGAATCAATAACTGCCCTACCAAAATCAGAGTCGGGTCCCAGCAAGATAGTGCAGTTGGGTTTTCCATCGGTAGCTATAAGTTCCGATAGATCCTTTTCTGTGATGGCTATTTCTTTTTTTGATTTGCTTTGGGCTTTTGAAACTATCTTGCAAAGAGCTGCCCAGCCTGTTCCTTTGTTATGCCCCTTAGCCAGGATTGTAACAATGCCCCGGTTTTGGACCTCCAGTCGAACCCCAACTATTGGACTGATGTTTTTATCTAGACACGACCCGATATGTTTCACTGCTCCGTAAAGACCGTTCATATCGGTTATAGCCAGCGCATCCTGACCAAAGCTTGCAGCAGCTTGGGTTAGCTTCTCAGGCTTAGCTGTTCCAAAATGAAACGAGTAGGCCGACGAGAC
Organism: Rhodoluna limnophila; assembly: GCA_945862155.1. Taxonomy (GTDB): domain Bacteria; phylum Actinomycetota; class Actinomycetes; order Actinomycetales; family Microbacteriaceae; genus Rhodoluna; species Rhodoluna limnophila_A. The sequence continues at coordinate 6,824 of CAMAXJ010000010.1, read as the reverse complement.
GTTCAGGTGAGTAAAGGACATATTTAGCCAAAGATTCGAACCAATTGCCAGCGGTCATTGCTGTGAAGTAGTTCAAATTCACTGGGGGAGTTGACTCCTTTGGCGGCAGTTATTCGCCACATCTCAACTTCTAAAACCTCTGATCCAATGCCGCGCTGGGCTCGGCTGGCTTCTAGCCACCAGGGCTTTCTTGAAAACCAACGCTCAGGGCGTGAGGTGACCTGGTAGCTGCCATTTCGCCAGCTGAAGCGAACCGGCTCTCCTTGTTGGTTGGTAAGAACCTTGACGTTTTCGTCGACTGCAATCATGAACTTCCCCATAAACGGCTGATTATTCGAACACTTGTTCGAATAATCATTAGTGTATGGCTATGGACCGACAAAGGAAAATCGAGCCCAGAAGGCAGCTATTTATTGGTTTTGTTGATCTCTTCGTCGATCATCTGGTCGGCAACCTTGGAGATCTTGGTCTTGGCAAGGTGAATAACCAGGATAAAAATGGCCAAAACGCCAACAAAGGCCAGGGCGCCAAATTTGAAGCTTGAGGCAACTTCTTGGTAGCTGGCTTTAGCGATGTATCCGATGCCGACGTAGGTGCTGGCCCAGACCAGACAAGCCCCAAAAGTCCAGGTAATGAAGGTTTTGTAGCGCATGGTTGTGGCTCCCGCCACCACTGGAACTAGCGAGTGAAGAACTGGCAGGAATCTAGAGATTGCAACCGCTGGTCCGCCGCGCTTTTCAACGAATATGTCTGCCCGCTTCCAGTTCTCCTCGCCAAAGCGCTGGCCCAACTTGGAGGATCTAATTCTTTTGCCGAAGAGTCTTCCAATAGAGAAACCGAGGGTTTCACCAATCATTGAGCCCACCAGAACAGCCCCTACCAACCAGAAGAAGTCAGGAAGGTCTACTACTCCCGTTGAGGCAACCAAAACTACGCTGTCGCCGGGAACGATGATTCCAACAAACAATGAAGTTTCGAGCATGATGGCAAGACCTGCAAAGAAGTTACGCCATAACGGGTCGATACCAGATACCCCAGTAAGCAACCAGTCCAGAATCTCATTCACATGAAAATCATCCCATGAAAAGTGTGAGAAAACCCTGATGGTTGGCTTTAGTCCAGCTGTGTGCCCAATAGCTTCATGCGCTTCAAAAACGGTTCCAGATTGACCGATTCGGGAAGCTGATCGGAAATACCAACCCAGGAGCGAACCGGCATGATGCCATTGAGCGAGCTAAGGGCCCAAATTGGCAATCTCGCTAAATCCTCAGCCCTAACGTTTTCCACCCGAACTTCAAAGCCCATTTGAGATGCGATAGAAATCACCTCGTCACGGGTTATCGAAGGAAGCCAATCGGTTTGATCATCTGAAGAACAAAGCACATCCCCGCGCCACCAAACCAGAGCACTCAGCGCTCCTTCCGCAACAAAGCCCTTTGAGTTGGTGATAACTGCCTCATCAGCACCGTTCATGTTGGCGTGGCGCCTAAGTTGCTGGCACAGCGATAGATCCGGTCCCTTCACTCTAGGATTCAGTCGCGGATCAGGTTCCGGATAGCTCCATAGTGAAACAGAATCAATCTTTGAAGGTGCTTCTCGAAGCCGAAGATATAGCCTCAGGTTCGACGGCTGCTCACCGTGGTACTCCATACGTGGGAACCAGCGACCTTGCCTTGGAAGTAGTCGCCTAATCTCAGCAAAATACCCATCCAGATACTGCTTCTGGTTTGGATCTTCTTGGACAACCCAACTAGCAAAGCGTTCGAAGTGAGCGGTAAGAGATCTAACCCGACCGTCCTCGACAAGCCAGGAGTCGGCAACCCTTAATTGAACATCCGTTGAGGATTCGAGTACGGGTTTGAGCTCGCCTGCTTCTAGGCGGTAGAAATCTCCTAGAACGCTCATCAAATTCCTCTTGGTAGGCCTTGCTCTAATCTATAGATTACGAGCAATTCCGAGACCGTTTTCCCCAACCCTTGATTAGGTGAACTTACATTGCGTCTAGAGATAGAAAAGCTTCGAGGCTGGGTAAATCCAGCCGATGTCTTTGTAGGCATGCACTCAAAAGACCCCAATGCTTTCTGGCTTGATAGGTCAACTAATCAGGACGAACCGGTTTCAGTTATCGGATCCGCAGGATCAATACTCTTGGCAGGCAATGAAGCCTTCGCGCTCGCAAGCGAGCACATAGAGGCGATCAACGCTTCGATTGAATCTGCCCCTGAAATAGATATCCCATTTAGCTTTAGACCAGGCCTGATTGGCTATCTTGGCTACGAACTAGGAAATGCCGAGAAATCAGGACTGCACCCCAAAGCCCAATTCATGATTGTTGATCGAGCCATGGTCTTTGATCACAAGCACAAGACAATGTATTTCATTGGGCTGTTTGAAACCAAAGAAGAATTTGACAACTGGCATCGGGCAGCTTTATTGAGGCTCACCCTGGTTGGAGGGGAGTTGGGATCCTTCATGCAAAAAACCAAGGCACCAACCTTGGTTTCTACCAAACTTCGTCACTCCAAGGAAAACTACCTTGAGCTAATCCAAAAAGCCAAGGAGCACATAAAAACCGGAGACGTGTTTCAGCTTTGCCTAACGAACCAGATTCACATCGAGCACGAAGCTGATGCCTTAAGAACATTCATCACTCTCTGTGAATCAAACCCAGCACCGTACGGCGGCTATCTCAAACTCGGCGGAGTAGAAATTGTCAGCTCATCTCCTGAGCAGTTCTTGAAAGTTTCAGCTAGTGGAAAAGCATCTTCTAAACCAATCAAGGGAACTAGGCCTAGATCTCAAGACCTGGAAGAGGATGCCAAGATTGCCAACGAATTAGCTAACAACGAAAAAGAACGCGCTGAGAACTTGATGATTGTGGATCTAATGAGAAACGATCTGGGTCGAGTCTGCCAAATAGATTCGGTGACCGTTGAAAAACTCTTTGAGATTGAAAGCTACGCAACCGTTCACCAGCTTGTAAGCACTGTCACAGGAACACTCAAGCCCGGCGAAAGCGCAACCAGTGCCCTGGCAGCTTGTTTTCCTGGAGGATCAATGACGGGTGCGCCAAAGATTAAAGCGGTGGAGATTTTGCAATCGCTTGAGAGTGGGCCAAGAAATATCTACTCGGGAGCTTTTGGATACCTCGGATTTGATGGCTCGGCGGATTTTGGAATGACCATCAGGACCCTGGTTTTTGAGGGAACTTCGGCAACCCTAGGAGTTGGTGGCGGAATAACAATTGATTCTGACCCTGAGAGTGAGTTTGAAGAAACTATGCTCAAATCAAAGGCGCTACTTGAGGCGCTAGGAGGTTAGAAAAAATGGAAAGTTTAGCACTTCTTGTAACAGGAATACTTTTTGGCCTGATCTTTATCGGTGCAGGCTCGGTTGTTCTTGCCGTACTTGCTCGCAAAAACAAGATCTCTCGCTACTGGCCCTTGGGTGCCGCAGTTGCACTTGGCGTGCTAGCCCTTGTGGCTTGGCAGGGATCTGACCGATTGGGCATGATTCCCCTTGCTTGGGCGATATTGACGGCCGTAATCACGTTATGGCCTGCTTCGAAGAAGTAAACCCAAAGCCCTAGCCTTGGTAACCTTGCCAAAGGAAAGCCTGCAATCTTTAGGAGTTTTACTTTGTCTACCGAGCCAGCTCAGTTTGACGCGAAGGCGTTAACGGATAAATGGCTTCCGGTTTGGGATGAAATAAAGCCATTTGACTCTGGCAAGCCAGGGGATAACAGACCTACGAAGTACGTGTTGGATATGTTCCCTTATCCATCAGGCGATCTTCACATGGGTCACGCCGAAGCTTACGCACTGGGCGATGTAATCGCCAGGTACTGGATTCAAAAGGGCTTCAATGTCATGCACCCAATCGGTTGGGACTCTTTCGGTCTACCTGCCGAGAACGCTGCAATCAAGCGTGGGCTTGATCCAAGAGGCTGGACCTACGACAACATCGCTCAGCAAAAAGCTTCCATGCGAAGGTACGCCTGCAGCTTTGACTGGGACCGAGTGCTTATTACTTCTGACCCTGAGTATTACAAATGGAACCAGTGGTTATTCATCGAGTTTTATAACAAAGGTCTGGCGTACCGCAAAAACTCAAACGTCAACTGGTGTCCTTCTTGTCAGACTGTGCTCGCCAACGAGCAGGTCGTTCAGGGCCTTTGTGAAAGATGCGACACAGCCGTCACAAAAAAGGCCCTGACTCAGTGGTATTTCAAGGTCACCGACTATGCCGACAGATTGCTAGATGACCTGGACACCCTTGAGGGAGCATGGCCGGCAAAGGTGCTTTCCATGCAGCGCAATTGGATTGGAAGATCCTACGGTGCAGAGGTCAAGTTTGAGATTGAAGGAAGAAAAAACCCAATCGAGGTTTACACCACACGCCCCGACACTTTGTATGGTGCAACATTTATGGTGGTTGCAGCGGATTCTGATCTGGCCGCAGAGCTTGCCTCCGAAGCTTCGCCTGAAGTTCGAATCAAGTTCCAGGACTTTTTGGAAGAAACCAAAAAGACCAACGACATCGAGCGGCTTGCAACCGATAGACCCAAACGTGGTATCGATCTTGGCAGATTTGCAATCAACCCCGTCAACGGTGAGAAGCTACCGATCTGGGCTGCAGATTATGTTCTTGCTGACTATGGAACTGGTGCAATCATGGCCGTTCCGGCTCACGACCAGCGAGATTTGGATTTTGCTAAACAGAACAACTTGCCTGTGCAGGTGGTTGTCGATACTGGTGAAGATGACCCTTCTCAATCGGGCGTTGCTACAACTGGCGATGGCGTGATTGTAAATTCAGCTGAGCTCAACGGCCTGAAGAAAACCGAAGCTATCGCCAAAATCACTGAGGTTTTGGCTTCCAAAGGCTTGGGTAAAAAAGCCAAGAACTTTAGGCTTCGTGATTGGCTAATTTCTCGCCAGCGCTACTGGGGCACTCCGATTCCAATTGTGCACTGCGAATCTTGCGGCGAAGTTCCAGTTCCAGCAAGTGAACTTCCTATTCGCCTTCCCGACTCCAAAGGACTTGATCTTTCCCCAAAGGGCACTTCTCCTCTTGGGGGAGCAAGCGACTGGGTGAATGCCTCCTGTCCTAAGTGTGGCCAGCCAGCCAAACGCGATACTGACACCATGGACACGTTTGTGGACTCATCGTGGTATTTCTTGAGATTCCTTTCTCCAAACTCAGACACCGAGGCTTTTCCAAAGGATCAAGCCAAGAAGTGGGCACCGGTTGATCAGTATGTAGGTGGAGTCACCCACGCGATTTTGCACCTTCTTTATGCACGCTTTTTCACCAAGGTGTTACATGATCTGGGCTACGTTGAGTTTGAAGAGCCCTTCACAAGGCTTTTGAACCAAGGCATGGTCTTGATGAATGGATCCGCGATGAGCAAATCGCGCGGAAACTTAGTTCGCCTTTCCGAGCAATTGGATGAGCACGGAGTGGATGCGGTTCGACTAACCATGGCATTTGCTGGCCCTCCGGAAGATGACATTGACTGGGCTGATGTTTCTCCAGCCGCTAGTGCCAAATTTCTTGCTCGCGCCTGGAGATGTGCCCAAGATGTGAGTAGTGGACCGGGTATTGATTTTGCAACCGGAGAAAAAGAACTTCGACGAGCAACTCACTTGTTTTTGAAGGAGTTCCCAGAGCAAATTGAATCCTTCAAATTCAACGTGGGCGTTGCAAAAATTATGGAGCTAGTAAACGCGCTGCGCAAAACCATCGATAGCCCAGCAGGTGGCTCAGACCCTGCCGTTCGTGAGGCAACAGAGGCAGTCGCCAAAGCCCTGAGCTTGTTTGCCCCCTACACAGCTGAGGATATGTGGCAACTGCTTGGCCATAAGCCAGCTGTTGCCTTGGCGGGCTTTGCTGAGCCGATTGCCGAGCTTTTGGTAAGGGACACTCTTACGGCCGTGGTTCAGGTGGATGGCAAATTGCGTGATAAATTTGAGGTTTCGTCCTCGATAACCGAAGCTGAACTCGAGGCATTGGCTATGGCTTCTGTTAATGTCCAAAACGCCCTCGCAGGCAAGCAGGTCAAGAACGTAATCGTTCGTGCGCCAAAGCTTGTCAACATCGCTACTAACTAGTTTCTTTTGCACAGATTAGCCCTGAGGGCTTTCTAGCTGCGCGTCCGCTATTTATCTTTGGGCTATGGACTGGCTCAAGACTCAGCTAATTTCAGCTCTGTCGGGCGATCAAAAAGTAACCAGGAAGCTATTAGTCTCTCTCGCAGCACTGGTTGCAGTTGCTTCTTTGGTACTGGTAGCCATCAATCGACCCGAGGCTCCAACTGGTGAGTTTGAGATTAGTGAAGGCCTGAACGAGGCGGAATCTATTGAACAGTTTTTGTATGTGCATATAGTCGGTGAAATCAAAACGCCAGGCATGTATCAACTTCCACTAGGTGCGCGACTAGTCGATGCTGTTTTTGCGGCCGGAGGTCTAACAGCCGATGCCGACAACTCGAGTGTGAATCTCGCCAGAGAACTTTCCGATGGTGAGCAAATCGTGGTCTTCAAGGTAGGCGAGATTGCCGAAGCAGGCGGTTCTGCACCTGGAGGGCTAATCAGCATTAATCGCGCAACCGCAGAACAGCTAGAGGAACTTCCGGGCATTGGACCTGCGCTGTCTTCTCGAATAATTGCTTACCGAGATGCCAACGGGGGATTCAAAACCAAAGAGGATCTTCTAAACGTAAGTGGAATTGGGGATTCGATTTTCGCCGGATTCACCGATCTGATTACGTTGTGACGCTCAGCCTGGCAAGCCTTGGGCTCTGGGCGGTTCTTGCCCTGTTC
>CAMAXJ010000009.1 GCA_945862155.1 Rhodoluna limnophila | reverse complement strand
AGACCAGCCCCCCTAATTGACAGGTTTGCGTACTTGAAAGAGATCTCTTGTTCCTTAGCCTCTCGGGCCAAAATGGCTGCTAGTCGATCGGTCCAGCCATTGTGGTCACGGTAGTGCTTGAATGTGAAGTCCCCGAGGCCCTCGGAAAGAGAGTCCCCCATAGCTATGTAGGATTCATAGGGTTTTCTATTCACGCCATAACTCCACTATTCGTGCTTTGACTAGTTAGTAAATGACACGAAAGTTCTGGTGACTATTAGGTAAACGATTCTCGAGTGGAGCAATCAGCTGCAATAGGCGTCGACGTATATTCTTCACCAGGTGTCCAACTGAAGCGACGTTGACCAATATTGAAGAAAATCCAGCTCTCGTGAGAAGAAACTGGATTTTCAGTGCACCCCCCGGGACTTGAACCCGGAACCCACTGATTAAGAGTCATGTCTGCCCAAAATCAGTATTTCTTGCTTTGAGTATAGTCAGTGCGTCTGACATTTTCTCGCCTTGGCAAAAATGTCTTCTAGGGTGAATCTTGAATATTCCTGAACTAATTAGCTGGTGTTAGTTTTTCAACTATTTAGGCACGCTTACCTTGAGGACATTCGGTCCCAGCGAGAAGTCATCTACGTTGAAATTTAGTGGCCAACGAATATTGGAAGAGCCATCCATATCCCAACAGCTACAAGTGTTGCAGCGAAAAAGTAGTCGATCCAACGTTTGGAAGTTTCGCTATTGAACAACATCGTTAGACCTTGGCCGCCGATAGTCCACACCACAAAAGCAACAAGATTGTTCAAAGTAAAAATAAGTGTGATGAGTAAAACAAGAGCGAAAGAACTGCTATCGCTTGGATTGAGAAATTGGGTGAACATAACAGCAATGATGTAATAAGCCTTTGGATTCACCAGCAATATGACTGCACCGGAAATAAATCCAATATTCACTGGGGCAGATTGAATACCTTCCTCCTTGGCAGAGCCATGCGACCTAGCTGATTTGATGAATTTGTACGCCAACCAAAAAACATACAAACAGCCGACAGCAGCCAGCGTATTTGCAATAATCGGAAGGCGAAGCACAGTCACTCCCATACCTAGCCCTATTGCTGCAGTCACAATAAAAGTCGCTACGTGATAACCAGAGAGCGAAGGTATTGCTGCCTTCAATCCCTTTGATGCCCCGATGGCTGCAAAAAAAGTGTTTCCGGGTCCTGGGCTATAGGCCAAGGGGATAAGGAATATAACTAGAGCTATAGCCATTTCTAAATTCATAGGCATCATGGTACCCAACTGATTATCTATACTTTGCCTGCATTAATTTGCCCCATATCCCCCCTGACGTTTGACCATAAGGGATAACTGATTCCGTATCAGTCGGTCATTACTGATTTCGGAGACTGAATCTCAAAGTGGTGGACGCCAATATTGAAGAAAATCCAGCTCTCGTGAGAAGAAACTGGATTTTCAGTGCACCCCCCGGGACTTGAACCCGGAACCCACTGATTAAGAGTCAGTTGCTCTGCCGATTGAGCTAGAGGTGCATTTGTTGCTCTATAGAGCAACAGCTCTAAAGAATACCACTTGGGATAGGCCCATCCAAACTAGCGAGCGAGCCGTCTTATTAGCTTTTCTGTGGCAATTAGACTGCCACCTAGCACTGCTGGAATTCCCCCTCCTGGGTGTGTGGAGGCACCCACTCGCCATAGCCAAGGTCTCAAAACTGATGAGTGCCTTGGGGTGTGAAGCGGACCAGACTGCCAAATCTTTCGTGCTTCTCCATAGAGCGCTCCGCCAGTTGCTCCCCAACCTGAGAAGTACTCCGGATCTAAAACCTCAAAGGAACCGAAGTATTCTTTGATGTTCTTCGGCAAGCCCATAACCAAAGACACTCTTTCAAGCTCTGCCTTAGCAAAGTCGCTGTCAATGCCGTAGTGCTTGCCATCAGCAGGAGCTGTGATCAAAACCGCAACAGTTGACTTGCTGTTTGGGTAGATGTGTCCTGCCTTGTAGTAGTTGACAAAAACCATGGACTCTTTCGGTAGCTGCTTGGCTCCAAGGGATTTGTGCAGTGCTGCCGGGTCATCAGGCATGATCACTGAGTGGGTCTTGGTGCCTGAAGGCAGGTCTTGATCTAACACTGCGTAGATAGCGACGCCCGAGCAGGACATCTTGCGGCCTGATTCGTTTGTGGTTTTGCCAAGGAGACGATCAGTGACCTTGGCATCCAAGCTCGAAATCACAAGATCTGCTTGGTACTCGCCCTTGGCGGTTGTGACCTTGTTCTTAGAAATGGCGGTGACCTTCTCATTCAAAGAGATTTCAACCCCGGCATGACGAGCGAGCTTTTCAAGTGTCAAAGGAATCTCGTTGACTCCGCCAACTGGAACCAAAACCTTTTGGGTGGCCATAACCGCAGGCATGGTTGCAAACAGTGCCAGTGTGCTCTCGGGTGCGACGCCTGCGTTCAAGGTATGAATAGAGATGACTTCTTTTAGGCCTTCCGGAAGCCACTTCAATCCATCGAGGTAGCTCTTGGTTGTTAGGCGTATTCCGTAGTTTGAAACCAGCTTGCTAACCGCAGGCACAGCCTTAGGGCTCATTGAGGTGTTGGTCAAAAGTGTGGTGATTTCTTTATCGAGCTTGCCGTGCACGGCTTCGAATCTTGCCCAAGGCTCATGCCACTTGTTGCCTGGTTCAACAGGAAGCAAGCACTTCTCGCCCTTATAGAAGTACTCACCGACTTCGGAAAGTGGTTCGAAGACAATTGGTGCGATTTCACTTGCCTTTGGACCAGACCCTAAGTTGTCATACCTACGAATGAACTCTTCCCACACTCCTGGGAAGGTAACAAGAGCAGGACCGGTATCCATGCGTTGACCATCAACGACTATGCGCTTTGACTTGCCGCCAATCCAGCTCGCGCCTTCAATGACTTTTACTTTGTGTCCGGCTTTGGCAAGAAGTGAGGCTGTTGCAAGTCCTGAGATACCGGCACCTAGAACAATGATGTTTCTTGGTTTCACGGATAGATACCTAGCACCATCGCAGAAACTAGTTGAACACCAGCTACCGCGCCAGCGATGTATGGAAAGGCAATCGAAAGCCGGTAAAGCTTGCGGCCAGTTTCAGGAACGGGATTTCTGAAGATAGCAAAGGTTAGGTATCCGGCGATAGCAAAGTTCACAATCGCAACTGGAATGTTCACCATGGCAAATAGCCCAGTTGAAATTAGCCACCAGAAACCAACCCAGTAAGCGCTGCCTTTGGTGCCAAGCCAAACTGCTGTGGTCTTGATGCCAACAAAGCTATCCTGCGGAATATCCTGCACGGCATCGAAGGTGTGCTTTGCCATCGACCAAACCATTAGACCAATTGCTGCAAACCAGATTGGTTCGTTGCCGAAGGCTAGAGGAATGAAGACCAGTGGGAAGGCATAGTCGGTGTTAGATACCGAATCCCAAACCGGACGGGCTTTGAACCTAAATGGCGGGGATGAATAGAAGTAGAAAAATAGCGAATAGGCCAGTATCCAGCCCATGGCTGCAATTGGAACCGTAAAGGCGAAGTAGATCAAAAATGGGATGTTGGTTAGCGCTACCCCGATAAAGATCGGTCTAACTTCTGAGGGGCTGATCTTGGCACCTTCCATGCCGCCTTTTCGGGCGTTGATGTTGTCAGTTTCCTGATCGAAGATGTCGTTGATGCCGTAGATCAATAGGTTGAAAGGAAATGTCACCCAGATAAGAAATGGGATGATGTCCCATCGCCAGAGGTCTCCGCCTAGCCACATTGCCATCACGGTGGTTCCGATGGTGTTAACCCATAGAACAGGGCGGGAGATTTCCACCAGACGCTTCAACATGATTCAAGCTTAGACGGGCACTAAAGGAGCCTAAAACCAGACAAAAAGCTGGCTTAGACTGGAAACACACAAATAGAAACCTTTACCCAGGAGCGAAAAATGGCTGCGCTAAAGAAACTTGAAACTGGCGACAAGGCTCCTGATTTCACGCTCACAAACCATGACGGCACCAAGGTGAAGCTCTCTAGCTTCAAGGGCCAGAAGGTCATCGTCTACTTCTTCCCAGCAGCTCTAACTCCTGGATGCACCAAAGAGGCAGAGGATTTCAATTCCAACCTCAAGGCTCTCAACAAAGCGGGCTACGAAGTGCTTGGCATCTCCCCTGACACCCAAGCCAAGATGGCAAAGTTCCAGGTTGCCCACAAGCTCAAGTTCGCACTTTTGGCCGATGAGGACTTAGCCGTTCACAAAAAGTATGGCGCCTATGGAACCAAGAGCATGTATGGCAGAACATACGAGGGTGTCCTTAGATCAACATTCGTGGTTGATGAAAAAGGCAAGCTTGAGCTATCTCTATACAACGTCAAGGCCACCGGTCACGTTGATAGCCTGCGCAAGCAGCTCGGTATCTAAGATTTCAGTATCTAACTGAATGCACCGTCGTTTTCGCGGTTGGTATCGGCAATAAATTTCTTGTTGAACAGCAAAATCGCGACTACTGCTGAAAGTATTACTAGGAAAATTCCAATGTTTCTGTTGCTTCCGGCTTCGGCTAGCGCGCCGGCTCCAACTACACCTTGAAGTAGCTGCCAGAAAAATGCAGCACTTCTAGCCCAGCGTTTTCCCTGCAAAATTCCACGTGAAAAATGCAACACCCAAGCAACCGCTCCGGCCGCTAGGACTAGCAGGAAAATTTCAGCGTAAATGTTTAGCACGTTTCCGGACAATAATTCAAGTAAAAGTGCGAAAAAAACTAAGGAAATTATCAGGGCCTCAATAAACAACAGTGAAACTACAAGTTTCACTAATTGAGGGGCTTGTCTAAAGGCTTTCATGAGTCCTTACAAATTTGGGTATTTACAAAAGCCTACGGCTATGGAATTATATGAGTAGAACATGTGTAGCGCTTCAAGCGTAAATCACAAGATTCGCACCAAACAAACAAGTTTGAAGAATTTTTCAGTGCCCATCGTATTGGTCCTTTGGGGCCAAGAATCAGGATAAAAGCATATGGATATGCAGTGGCTAAATCAGGCTCGTTGCCTAAACGAAGACCCAGAACTGTTCTTTCCGGTTGGAAACACCGGTCCTGCGGTTGACCAGATCGAGCAAGCCAAAGCTGTTTGCCGCGAATGCAACGTGACTAGCCAGTGCCTTGAGTATGCGATCAAGGAAAACCAGGACACCGGAGTTTGGGGTGGACTGAGCGAAGATGAGCGCAAGTCACTAAAGCGCAAGTACGCCAGGGCTCGAAGAGCCAGCTAATTCAGGCTTTGCCTTCTGCCCTAAAGCTATTTCTATAGCGGGATTGTGATGGCCACCTTGGTGCCACCTTCTTTGGGAGAAAACCAGCTGATCTTTCCTCGAAGCTCTCCCTCAATCAATGTCTTGATGATTTGAGTTCCAAGACCTGTTCCAATCGAGTCTTTTTTGAGCCCTACGCCGTTATCCTCAACCTCAATCAAAAGCTGCTTGGCAGTTCGCTTGGAGTTTAGTGAGATTAGTCCACCGTGGGAACCAAGTCCATGAGTTGCTGCGTTTGTTACCAGTTCGGTCAGGGCAACAGCAAGCGGGGTAGCCTGATCGCTGTTCAGCTTTCCAAACTTGCCATCGATACGAAGCTTCAGGGTCTTTGAGTTTTCCGAAGCGAGCTCCCCGACAAGTCTCATGCTGTCTGCAAAAACCTCATCGAAGTTCACTTCTTCAGTGAACCCTTCAGCCAGGGTGTTGTGCACAAGTGCGATTGCGGAGACTCGTCTAATGGCTTGCTCGAGTGCGTCTTTGACCTCTGGGTTATCGGATCTTCTGGTTTGAATTCTCATTACCGAGGCTACGGTTTGTAGATTGTTTTTTACCCGGTGGTGAATTTCTCGAATAATTGCATCTTTGGTAAGTAGCTCTTGTTCTTGACGTCGAAGTTCCGTAATTTCTCGACACAGCACAATTGCTCCAGTTCGAGCTCCAGATTTGAGTAAAGGAATTGCTCGAATCGACAAAGTGAGGTTGGTGGATTCCAGGTCTGCTCGCCAAGGGGCTTTTCCGGTTAGAACTAGTGGCAGTGACTCGTCAACGGTTGACTGTTTTTTGACAATCTTGGTTGCCGCTTCGGCCAGTGATTTTCCTTCGAGCTCCCCTGCAATTCCAAGACGATTGAAAGCAGAGAGTCCATTGGGGCTTGCGAAGGTGACAACCCCATCAACATCAAGCCGAAGCAGTCCGTCGTTGGCACGAGGTGCTCCGCGCCTTGGACCAGTTGGGGTTGAAAAGTCAGGAAAGCTACCTTCGGAAACCATGCCAAGTAATTCATTGCCGCAGTTGACGTAGTTGATGTGAAGCTTGTTTGGGGTCCTACTATCGGCGATGTTGGTGTGGCGAGTAATCAGCGCTATCGGAACACTTACCTCGCCTGAGTTTGAGGTCCTACGAACCGGAATTGCACTTAGCTTCGTGGGTAGGCCTGCGGTGGAATCGGAGGTCTTCAGTATTGCAATCTCCCCGGATTCGAAAGCTTGCTTAGCAAGCGGTAACCATTCCTTCTTGATTGTTTCTCCGGTGATGTCGCGAAAGAAAATGGTCGCTGCGCTAGAAGGTCTGGCGTGACCAACCGCAATGAAATCGCCTTCCTTGGAAGGCACCCAAAGCACTAAATCGGCAAACAGAAGGTCAGCTACAAGCTGCCACTCCGACAGCAACAGAGTCAGCCACTCGATGTTGGCTTTGTTCGGCTCGCCGTGTTTGGCGATTAGCTCGGATAGGGTCGACACTCACCCAAGTTTAGCCACCCTTGAATCAAGCGCTCCTTTGCGTCCCAGTAGCTCAGCCCTAACAAAGCCAGTGAGGGCTTGTCTGAAGGTACCGGTTCGCGATAGAGATGTCACGGGAACTCCTTGGCGAAGTGCCTGGTCAATGTGTTGCGGGTCATCAGGAAGATAGGCCTTCGGCTCCAAAGTACTTAAGCGCTGCAGTGTGATAGCAATTTCTCTTCGTGCCGAAGCAATCACTGAGTTTCTTACCCGGTTCATTACTAGATCCACGGGGTTGCCAGCCCCAGCAATGATGTTTTCAATGTTAAGCAATCTGAAAATTCCTATCGGATCAGCAAGGCAAACTACTACCGTCCGATCGGCCAAGGAGAAGATGGTCTTTGTTAGCTCTGTTTGAGCACCGTGGCTATCTGCACCCAAGCAACCAAGGTCGATAACCGTGAACTCATAACCTAGGCGAGCAGTGTCTAAAAGATTAGCTACGGCAGCTGGATCAATTGGTTGGCCTGGAAAGTTTTGACTTCCGGGCATGATTCGCAAAGTGGATCTTTGGAATTGGAAACTCAGCCTCTCAAGTTGCTCGAGATCAAATCTTTGTTGACTGGCTATTCGAAGCGCCGCTTGTATACCAGCTGGCTGCTGCGTCAAGACAAAGTGATTGGCAACTGCCGGGCCTTGAATATCTCCATCAATCAGTAGCACTCTGGCTCTTTCAGCTGCTAGCTCAAGGGCCATGTTTATGGCAACAGTTGTTTTACCCGCTGAACCATAATGACTTGAAACAGCGATAACAACTGGTGATGAGCTAGTTCTTGGCGAGACCCGAGAGGTTATCGATCTTGCAATTCGATCAAGCATCTAGTTTCCGAGACTCACACTAGAAGCCATCAATGCTATGGCGTCCCGATTAGCTATGGCGCGAAGTATCGACTGAATAGAAGCTATTGGAACCCTAATCTCTACTGACTTGGCAGCAGAGGCAAAGCCACCTTCTGGTTCTTTGACTTGGACCACCTCAACATCGAGGGCGGCAATGGTGGGTTCACCAAAGCTTTGGTAATCAAGGGCTGGGCTTGCCCAGACCGAGACTTTAGAGCCTGGGGTTATCGCACTGCTTATTTCAACTGATGGAGTTAGCACGATGTTTGAATAATCATCAAGCACTTGCGTTGTCACAGCAGATTTTGGAATTACCTCCCCCGCAGAAATCGTTCTGGTCAGATAGGACCCGAGGGGAAGCTCACCTTCTTGTAGGTACTGCCCTCCTCGTGCAAACAGGGCAAGCTCAGCTGTTTCAAGGTTTTCTTCGCTCAACGCCGTGCCAGAAGCAAGGTCACCTCTTGTCACCAGGTATACCTCGGTGACCTTCGAGCTTTCAATTACAAACCAGGCGCCAACCACTGAGCCCGCGATCACGGCTGTAGATAGCAGCAACTGAACAGGGCTTTTTCTAACCGACTTACTTCCAATCACGTTTTCCTCCGAAGGACAGGGCTCAAATTATTGCCAAGAGGCAGCTGCCGTGCGAAGAGTTATTCACAACCGGAGCTCAATCGAGCCAAGAGCCGCGATCGGGATTGCTGGGTTTTGCAAATAATCAGTAAAGATAAATCCTCGAGCAATTCCAATCAGCCTTAGTTGCTGCAGCTTCGCTCCTGGCTCCAGATAACCTACTCGCGCCAATGCGGGAAATTGCCCACTGGCCAAAAGCTCCCCGATGGCCTTTCGGGTGTATTCCATTGGCTTAGTTTCCAAACCGATTTGGGTCTCAAACTCAACGCCTCGAAGGATGCTGCGCCGAAATACCCCCCATGTCTTTTCATCTTCCAATCTTCCGGCAAGAAAATCTCTTCCTAGGGTTGGGGCAGCTAACTCTCTACAGCCGCCATCAAGAAGCTGCAACCGAACCAGGTTGCAATTGGTAATGAGGGAGCGCAGATCTGTAGAGAAATTTTCTTGTAATTCCATTGCTGTTATCGAATTCATCTGGCGATTGTCTAGCAAGACCGATTGCTTTTGGAATCTTTTCCACAGCTTATTTCTGGGTAACAAATAGCGGATTGAAGGTTCTATCCTCAAACAATCTCAATTGGGGGATTTCAAATTGAAAGGGGCACCATGCGCAGGCAAATAGTAAGGATCGAAGGTTCTGTTCATTCAAGAGGTTATGAAAGCCAAAGACACTTAGAGTTCGGACCTGATATTCCAAGAGCCGCACCGCTAAAAACTCCGAATGTGTTTCTGGCCAGTATGGCAAGAGCAATTCATGAAGTGCTGGCAGGGGTTAGATCCGTTGATCAACTATCAAGGGTTGTTAGCGAGCAGGTGTATGAACTGCTTAGGGCCAGAGCAGCGGCCGGGGCACAAGCAAGATTGAAAGCTGGTCGAAAGCCCGTGATTCAACCAACTGACGTTGTGAAAGTTCGATATCAATCCCCCGCCGAGGACGTGATTGAATCAGTGGTTTTGCTTTCCAATCGGCAAAGGGCGAAGGCTGTAACAATAAGGCTCGAGAGTCAAAACGGTAGCTGGAGAGCAACCAACATCGGTTTTCTCTAATCCTTAAAGAAAGAGCTTCCCTTTTGTTTCTTTCCAGCGGACTTGCGGTTAGCAGCCTCTTGCTTTCTGGCAGCAGCTCGGTTAACCGGTGCTTGGCTTGGCACTGGCTCGGAATCTTCAACTGGTTCTCCAGGAGCGCTGTAGGTCAGATTTGCCTGAGGTTTGATCTGATCAACCGGTGACTGGTCTAGCTTTACCTCAACGTTGAATAGGTAGGTGATGGCCTCTTCACGGATTGAGCCCATCATCTGCTGGAACATTTCGAATCCTTCACGCTGGTACTCAACCAACGGATCGCGCTGAGCCATAGCACGAAGACCGATTCCCTCTTTGAGGTAGTCCATCTCGTACAAGTGATCTCTCCACTTGCGGTCAATCACAGACAAAACAACTCGTCTTTCAAGCTCACGCATCGCATCCGGGCCAAGTGACTCGGTGCGCCTGGCGTACTGAATCTTGGCGTCGCTAATGATTTCGTTTGCAAGAAATGTTGCTGTTAACTTGCTTCGGTTTCCTGCTTCAGTTAGCACTTCATTGATCTCAATAGAGATTGGGTAAATTGCCTTTAGCTCGGTCCATAGACCCTGCAGCATAGTGTCGGTGTCTTCTTTGGATTCCATGGCGGCATTGGCTAGGTACTTGAAGGTGTCCTCAAGGAAAGTCTGAACGCGACCGGCGATGTTATCTCCTTCGAGGATGTGACGGCGGTCACCGTAGATAGCTTCGCGCTGACGGTTTAGAACATCGTCGTATTTCAAAACGTTCTTGCGAATTTCGGCGTTTCTTCCCTCAACCTGCGACTGGGCACTGGCGATTGCACGAGAGACAACCTTGGATTCGATGGCGGTATCGTCTGGAACGCTGGCACGGTTCATCAAAGCTGATGCAGCACCCGAGTTGAATAGGCGCATTAGATCATCGGTTAGCGATAGGTAGAACCTGGATTCACCAACATCTCCCTGGCGGCCGGAACGACCTCGTAGCTGGTTGTCAATTCTGCGAGATTCGTGACGCTCGGTACCAAGAACATAGAGCCCACCAACAGATAGAACCTTCTTGGCTTCAACAGCAACTTCTTTTTTGATGCGCTCAAATTCCGCAGCCCAGGCAGCTTCATACTCTTCTGGCTGCTCCTCGGGGTTTAGACCTTTGGAGCGCAGGGAATCAACGGTTAGGAACTCAGCGTTACCGCCGAGCATGATGTCTGTTCCACGGCCGGCCATGTTGGTGGCAACTGTGATTGAGCCAAACCGTCCCGCCAGAGCGATGATGGCCGCTTCACGGGCATTGTTTTTGGCGTTTAGAACTTCGTGGCGAACTCCGCGCTTGGCAAGAAGCACCGAAAGGTACTCGCTCTTTTCAACACTGGTGGTTCCAATTAGAACCGGCTGGCCTTTAGCGTGACGCTCAACGATGTCTTCAACAACCATGTTGAACTTGGCCTCTTCGTTTTTATAGATTAGGTCAGACTGATCCCATCGAATCATTGGTTTATTGGTAGGAATTGGAATAACACCAAGTTTGTAGGTGGCCATGAATTCAGCCGCCTCAGTCTCAGCTGTTCCAGTCATACCGGCAAGCTTTGAGTAAAGACGGAAGAAGTTCTGCAGCGTGACTGTAGCCAGGGTCTGGTTCTCAGCCTTTACCTCAACGCCCTCTTTGGCTTCAATTGCCTGGTGGATACCTTCGTTGTATCGTCGGCCAGAAAGAATACGTCCGGTGTGCTCATCAACGATTAGAACCTCGCCCTTGATAACGACGTAGTCCTTATCTTTTTTGAATAGCGCCTTGGCACGAATTGAGTTGTTCAAAAATGAAATCAAGGGGGTGTTGGTGGACTCGTATAGGTTTTCAATTCCTAGGTAGTCCTCAACTTTTTGGATACCTGGCTCGAGGATTCCAATGGTGCGCTTTTTCTCATCGACTTCGTAGTCGATAACTGACTGCAGGCGCTCAGCGATCTTGGAGAACTCGTTGAACCAGCGGTTAGCCTCCCCTGAGGAAGGACCAGAAATAATCAACGGAGTTCTCGCCTCGTCGATAAGAATGGAGTCAACCTCATCGACGATTGCAAAAAAGTGTCCTCGCTGAACTAGGTCAGATTTTTGCCAAGCCATGTTATCGCGCAGGTAGTCAAAACCAAACTCGTTGTTGGTTCCGTAAGTGATATCCGCAAGGTATTGCTCTCTGCGTTCAGCTGGCTCTTGGCCAGAAAGAATGCAACCGGTGGTCATACCAAGGGCCCTAAAGACACGGCTCATAAGTTCTGACTGATATCCAGCTAAATAGTCATTAGTTGTAACAACGTGAACTCCACGGCCAGCAATCGCGTTTAGGTAGGCAGGCAAGGTGGCAACGAGAGTCTTACCTTCACCGGTTTTCATTTCGGCGATGTTGCCAAGATGAAGGGCAGCTCCACCCATGATCTGAACATCGAAAGGTCGAAGACCAATAGTTCTGGTCGCGGCCTCCCGGACGGCTGCGAAAGCCTCTGGCAATAGATCATCTAGAGATTCGCCTTTGGCGAATCGATCTCTTAGGGTTTTGGTTTCGTTCTTGAGTTCTTCGTCAGAAAGCTGCTGGAACTCAGTTTCGAGGGAGTTCACAGCCTTGGTTAGAGACTTGAGTTTGGCAAGGACCTTGCCCTCTCCTGCACGGAGAATCTTGTCAAAAATAGACGCCAAAATGCGCTCCAAATCAAATGGGAAGTAATTACCTCAATCTTAGACGCTGGCCCTTTAGAGCGCCTAGCCGTCGTGAATTTAGCCTATTGACTGGGCCAGAGCTGGTTTTGATTCGCTGACAACCATTGCCCCGAGCACGTTAGCTCCGGCTACCGATAGCGCCCTCCAGGCTTCAATGAGTGTGGCTCCAGTGGTGCAGATATCATCCACCACAAAGCAAGGCTTGCCAGCCACTTTCTGATTTAGAGACATGCTGCCGGCCAAATTTGCATGGCGCTGCGAACTTGAGAGGCCGACTTGGTCTTTGACGTGTTTTGCCAACATCAAGGCGTTCAGCACTCGAGTATTTGCAGCCTGATTAGAAAGTGCTCGTGCAAGAACCAAACTGGGCGTAAACCCACGTCTGGCAAAATTCTCCAAGCGACTCGGTGCCGGCACTAAGTAGACATTTTCGCTAAATGCAGCAAGCTCAGCAACCAAAGGAGTGATTAGTTTATTTAGATCACTAATTAGCGCTGACTGACCCCGATCCTTAAATGAGACCAACAGCTTAGAAACCTCGGGGGAATGAAAAGTCGCTGCCCGACCAACAACTGGACCTCGCGCAAATCCATGAGGTGAGGGGGTAAGTACCTGCCGGCAATTTTCGCAGAGGTTTGGTCCTAGCGCCTCACACACCGCACACCTAGAGGGAAAGACAAAATCGAGAAAACTCAAGTTCTTCATATAACTATTTGAGCCGATTACACCGGCTGCCGCCCACCCGATCGGGCAAGTTGTTGAAAACAAGTCGATTAGCTATTTGATCAAAGCCAATGCACGAATTGATTGACGAAGCGGTGTCCAGGCTGATCCTCTAAAGGAAAATAGTTCACCGGTTTCAGTCAAAAGGTAAAGCTGCGAACTAGTGCCAGCAGCCATAATTTTTCTGGTCGCCGGAAGAGCTGGCAGTTGCCTTGAGGTGCCACCGATAGTGCTTAGAAGCACGCTGGTGGATCCACTTGCGGTGTTCACAGTTGCAATGGTGATTTGATCAACCCAACTAACCGATGAGGGATTAGATAATTCACTTGCTACCTCAAGTGGTTCGGTTAGCTCAATTGGGGTCCCCAAAGAATTTCTAATCACTGCGCTAACTAGTACCCGAGTGCTACTGGACCCTTGGACCAGAATCGCAATTTTTGAACCCTCAGGGGAAATCTCAAAGGCTCGAACCGATTGACCGGTTAGCCAAGGAGCCATGATGGTGCTTTGCTCAAGGCTTGGGGATGTGGCGATGATTTCGGAACCTTGCACCCGAGATACGCTCCACAGATACTCCTGAGGGTCAAACTCGATGTCGGCAATGGCCGCTCTGGAGTCAATTAGTTCAACTTCGGCTCCGGGCCTATCCCCTCCAGTCCTGAACACTCCGGTATCAGTCAAGGTAGCGATCCAACCTGATTGGCCAGAGAGTGCAATTTCCGTAAGCTCCGATTGTTCAAAGAAGTTTTTACCAGGTGCAAAAACTGATTCCTGTGACGAGGCCAAAAGTTCGAGGCCTTCTTCATCCACTACCGCCAGAGACCTAACTGCCATCTCCCCAGTGTTGTTATCAGTATCGAGAATTTCCTGCCTAGCTCTTTCAATAGATATTGCAACCTTCGAGATATTCGATAGCTGAGATAAGGTTGCCTCCAACTGAGACTTCATCAAAGATCTATCCGAGCGAGAAGCAACCAGCGCACGAGCTGTTAGATCCACCAGAGCAACACCGTTTTCAACGGTAACCGCGTCGATGGATAATCTTGTACCGCTTGGTATCGCCGATACAACTGCTGGTTTCAACCAGCTGCTCGGACCTCCAAGCAAAGCGTTGGCAAGCCTGGTTCCTGTCGCTGCCGTTGCAGGAAACCAACGAAGCTCAGGGACCAAGAAGCGCTTTTGCCGATCGAGAAAATAGACAGAGTAACCACTAAATACCACATCAAAAACTGGTCTGATCAAAACGGTTGCATCTGGGACAGCGCTTAAACGCCACTGTGAATTCTCTTGAACAAAGCTGAACTCAAGAACACGGCCAAGACCTAAAGGCGCCACCTGATATTTTCCGTCTGCATCCACAGTCGCTGCTACATCCACCACTAACTCTGCGGTGTCCTGATCTGAGATAACGACCTGCGGGCTTGATCTTTGAATGAGAACTTCTTCGTTGGGATTCCAGCTAGAACGAATGCTTTCACTCAAGTACTCCCTAGCAACCGCGTAGTCGTTTTGTGGACCGGTTCCTGCAGCAATAAAGCCATTGAGAATTTCGGTTTGACTGGCACCGTCAGAAGGAGAAGACGGTGAGTAGTAGAAGGAGTCCCCGTCGGTGACTGGCACCAGATCGGGGCCAATGCGAACCGGGCCGGCTACTGGCAGAGACGCGCATCCGGTCAGGGTCATTGCCAGCGCCAGAGCTAAAAGACGCTTCATGCCTTATCTCCAGGCTCGTCACTGTTTGGCAAAACTAACGGCGATTCGGTGATTTCCGAGCCCTGAACTTTTGGCAAGGTGAGTCTAAATGTTGCTCCTGCATCTGGAGCAGCCCATACATCAAGGGTTCCCCCGTGCAGCATGGTGTCTTCTAAGGAAATGGCTAGCCCTAGACCGGTGCCGCCGGAAGTTCGCTTGCGGGCAGGGTCTGCTCTCCAGAACCTGTCGAAGACACGCTCGAGCTGGGCTTTTGTCATGCCTATTCCACGATCGCTCACGTTCACAGCTACCGCGTGCGCGTTTTCTCCAACCTCAACTCGGATAGGTTTTCCTTCACCGTGCTCAATTGCATTCGCGAGCAGGTTTCGAAGAAGCCGTTCAATGCGGCGCGCATCAAATTCGGCCAATATTTCACCGTTTGGAGCTACCACTTCTACCCGACTACCTCGGTTTTTTGCGAGCGGATCAATTGAAGCAATCGCATTTCCAACTACTTGATTGAGATCGTGAATCTCGAGTTCCGCCCGAACAGCTCCAGCATCGTAGCGGGAAATTTCTAGTAGGTCATTTAGCAAAACCTCAAAGCGAACAATCTGACCGTGCAGTAGTTCGGCTGATCGACGAAGAGTCGGATCAAGAGTGTCTCTAGCTTCAAAGAGTAGGTCACCTGCGAGCTTGATGGTGGTGAGTGGGGTTCTAAGTTCGTGAGAGACGTCAGAGACGAATCGTTGCTGCATTTTTGAAACGCTCGCTAGCTTTGTGATTTGCCGCTGCAAGCTATCGGCCATTTTATTGAAAGACCGAGCTAGCACTGCAATAACATCCTCGCCCTTTTCGAGCAGTCGAACATCCAGTGCCCCGTCGGCAATCTCTTCAGAAACTTCAGCCGCTACCTTCACTGGGCGAACCAACCAGCTAGTAACAACGTAGGAAACACCGCCAATGATAACGATAAGAACTAGGCCACCAATTAGCAGCGTCTGCTGAACAAAGTCAAGGGTTTGCTGATCGCTGGACAGGTCGAATACAAGATATAGCTCGTACTTACCCGCCAGTGGAATTTCAACCGGCGATCCAACAACTATTCCGGGACTTAGGCGTACGATCCCGTTTTCAGCGAAGGACAGCTGAATCGATTGGTACAGCACTCGCCCTGCGCTGTTTCTAACCTCTTCCCTAAAGCTCTGGCCGATCACTTGAGTATCTAGACCCGAAGAGATCGGGCTCTGAAGCAGCTGGATTCCAGCCTGTCCTGGAGAACGAAGTAGCGCCACCCGTCTGGTGTCGGCAACTCCTGTTGCCTCGAGCTTTGGGACCACCGAATTCAAAAGAATCTGCA
The DNA here is from genome assembly GCA_945862155.1 of Rhodoluna limnophila. GTDB lineage: Bacteria > Actinomycetota > Actinomycetes > Actinomycetales > Microbacteriaceae > Rhodoluna > Rhodoluna limnophila_A. The sequence continues at coordinate 20,057 of CAMAXJ010000009.1, read as the reverse complement.
AAGCTACTTCGTCATTGACGCTGGAGGCGGCAAAAGTATTTTGGACATCTATAACGGCCGCTTCTGACTCCGCCAATATCTGGCTCAGTCTTGCCTCAAACAAACCATTACCAATGGAAAAAGATAGGAATCCGCCAAGGGCAGCAATCAGCACTCCACTCAGCGCAACCGTGGTGGCGACCGCTCGGGCTTGAACCGAGCGTCTTAGAAGCTTCAGCATCTTTGCCTAGCCAGCCCTATAGCCGATGCCTCGAACCGTAGTGACGATCTTTGGATTGTCTGGATCTTCCTCAATCTTCGAACGCAGTCTTTGCACGTGGACGTTTACAAGCCTGGTGTCGGCTTTGTAGTGATAGCCCCAAACTTTCTCCAGCAGCATCTCGCGCGTGAAGACTTGCTTTGGCTTTTGCGCAAGCGTCAAAAGCAAATTGAATTCGAGCGGTGTAAGTGAAATCGGGCCTCCGTTTTTTAGCACCTGATGTCCAACAACATCCAGAGTGAGGGGTCCAACGGTAACTGTCTCTTCGAGAGAAGTCATTGGCCTAAGTCTTGCCTTGATTCGAGCGGTTAGAACGCTTGGCTCAAAAGGCTTAACGATGTAGTCATCAGCGCCTGCTTCAAGCCCCAAAACTACATCGGTGGTTTCAGTTTTTGCGGTGAGCATGATGATTGGAGTTCCGGCAATGTTGCGAATTTCGCGACAAACAGCAATTCCATCTTTACCTGGAAGCATCACATCGAGTAAAACTAGATCCGGCTCAAACTGCTTGAACTTTTCTAACGCTTGGTCGCCATCGGGACAGTACTCGGGGGTAAATCCCGCGGACGAAAGAACAATTCCAACCATTTCCCTAAGCGCATTGTCATCATCGATGACAAGGATCTTAGGGTTCATGTCAGTTCCTAGTAGCGGTAGTGATCTACCTTGAATGGTCCAGTGGCTGGTACCCCAATATAGCGTGCCTGCTCTCCAGTAAGTTCGGTCAGTTCTACACCCAGAGGAGCTAAGTGCAGTCTTGCAACCTTCTCATCTAGGTACTTAGGGATGAAGTGAACACCCAGTGGGTAAGCCTCGAGATTGGTAAACAACTCAATCTGAGCCAACACCTGGTTTGAGAACGAGGTGCTCATCACAAAGCTTGGGTGACCGGTTGCGTTTCCAAGGTTCATCAGTCGACCCTCGGAGAGAATAAGAACGCTTCTGCCGTTTGGAAGAACCCACTCGTGAACCTGTGGCTTGATTTCAATCTTGCCAACGCCGGCAATTTTGCCGATGCCCAACATATCAATCTCGTCATCGAAGTGTCCGATGTTTGCAATCACTGCGTAGTTCTTCATCTGCATTACATGCTCAGGAGTAATCACGCGAGTGTTTCCGGTTGCGGTAACAAAAATGTCTACTTCTTCGAGAACTGTTTCAAGCTTGGCAACCTGGTAACCATCCATTACTGCCTGCAAAGCACAGATCGGATCGATTTCAGAAACGATAACTCTGGCACCCTGTCCGGCCATGGCCTCAACTGCGCCCTTACCGACATCGCCGTAGCCGCCGACCCAAACAGTCTTGCCTCCGATTAGAACGTCGGTTGCGCGGTTTAGACCATCTGGAAGAGAGTGTCTGATTCCATACTTGTTGTCAAACTTTGTCTTGGTAACTGCGTCGTTCACATTGATGGCTGGGAACAATAGTTCTCCGCGCTTGAAGAATTCGTAAAGTCTGTGTACACCAGTTGTGGTTTCTTCGGTGACCCCGATGATGTCTTTTGCAATCTTGGTGAAGCGGTCCTTTGACTCCTTCAGTGAATCACGAAGCAACTCAAGAATCACACCGTACTCTTCGCTGTCATCTGCACCGGTTGGAGGAACCGAACCGGCAAGTTCAAACTCGCGACCCTTGTGAACTAGCAATGTGGCGTCGCCACCATCATCCAAAATCATGTTCGGTCCGGTGTAATCAAGACCTTCTGCTTCTGCCTCTGTTGACCAGTCAAAGATTCTTGAGGTTGCCCACCAGTACTCAGGAAGAGTCTCGCCCTTCCAGGCAAAAACAGGAACTCCCGAAGGCTGAGCAACTGTTCCAGTTGGACCTACGGCAACAGCTGCTGCTGCTTCGTCCTGGGTTGAGAAGATGTTGCAACTTGCCCAACGAACCTGCGCACCGAGCGCAACCAAAGTTTCAATAAGCACGGCAGTTTGAACTGTCATGTGGAGTGAGCCGGCGATGCGGGCACCCTTTAGAGGCTGGCTAGATGCGAACTCCTCGCGCAGGGACATAAGCCCAGGCATCTCGTTTTCGGCCAGGCGAATCTGGTGTCTTCCAGACTCGGCTAGGGCAAGATCGGCAACTTTGAATTCAATTTGGGTTTTTGGTTTTAGCATTTGTCTATTATCCCCCAAAAAATCTAGCTTCTGATGATCTCCAGGAGCTTGTCAGTTAGGGCTTTACAGGCCCCCTGGTCGCTGGATTCGACATTTAGCCGAAGCAGAGGCTCAGTGTTGGAGCTTCTCACGTTGAACCACCACCATGGACTCTCACCCTCAGCAGAACTGATGGTCACCCCATCTAATTCATCTGCCGGATATCCCGAATACTCGGCTCTAATTTGGGCGATTTTTTCCTTTGCGTCAGAAACAGTGGAATTAATCTCCCCGCTAGCAAAGTATGGATCGAAGCGGGCAGTGAATTCTGAAAGTGGCTGATCCTGGAGTCCAAACTCTCGAAGCACGTGCATCGCAGCCAACATGCCGCTGTCTGCTCCATAGAAATCTTTGAAGTAATAGTGAGCTGAATGCTCTCCTCCGAAGATTGCTCCAGTTTTTGCCATCTCGTCCTTGATGAGGGAGTGACCGACTAGAGTTCTAACTGGCTTTGCTCCGGCGCCTGAAATAAACTCCGCAACTGCCCTTGAGGTAAGGAGATTATGCAAAACCGAAACGTCAGTTTCGCCTTTTGCCTTCGCTCTGGCAATTTCACTCAAGGAAACAATTGCCGCAATTGCTGAAGGTGTGACTGGCTGACCTTTTTCATCGATGACGAAGACTCGATCGGCATCGCCATCAAATGCTAGGCCAACGTCAGCTTTGTGCTGGAGAACTGCCTTTTGTAAATCAACTAGGTTTTTAGAATCTAATGGATTGGCTTCGTGGTTTGGGAATGAGCCATCAAGTTCAAAATACATCGGGATGATTTCAAGCGGAAGGCCTGGAAGGTGCGCGCCGGTACCTAACACCGACGGTGCAGTAAGGCCACCCATTCCGTTAGCAGCGTCGATGACAATCTTCAGCGGACGTATTGAAGATAAGTCAACTAGCTTTCTTAGGTAGCTTGCGTACTCCCCCATGATTTCGTGCTCGCTTGAAAAGCCAGGCTCGTCAACTTCTTCGATACCAGAACTGAGATAGTTTTCAGCCCTTGCCAAAATCGCCAAGAGCCCGGTGTCCATTGAAATTCCTCTAGCACCTGCGCGCGAGAGCTTAATGCCGTTGTAGCTTGCGGGATTGTGGCTGGCGGTAAACATAGCTGCTGCAGAATCTAGAAAACCAGAGGCGAAGTAGCACTCGTCGGTTGAGCAAAGACCCAAATTGATTGCATCTGCACCTCTAGCATTAGCGCCTTCAATGAACGCCTCCACGAACGATACTGAGGAGCCTCGCATGTCATGACCGACAACTAGAGATTTTCCCGCAAGCTCAAGTTCGTCTGCAAAGGCAGCTCCGATAGCTTTGACGCCATCTAATGTCATCTCGGAGCCAACCAGGCCACGGATGTCATACATCTTGAAGATTTTCCGAAGTGAGCTCATTTGCTCAAGAATACAATGGGGCCATGGCAAAAACCCCCCGCTCACGCGATGGCTATCGTGACAGGCACGAGCGCGGCATCCGAAGGCCATTGCTTTCCAAGTTATTCAAGTTCGGTCACACTCGCTCTCACGGGTTTGAGCAGTATGTCGAGACAGCGGTTGATTACCTAAAAGGCATCTGGGAAGAAGATCTAGCCGGACTCAGCTGGAAAGTTTTAGATGCGCCTCCAGTTACTGAGTATTCAACTGAAGTTCCAAGGTGGCGAGTAGATAAAGACACCAACACTGTTGTGATCTATCGAATCCCAACCGAGCGTTTTGGTACCCACTCAAGACAGGGCGTTATCGAAGAGCGACTAAAAGTTGAAGAGCAAGTCTTTGAAGCAATTGCGGAGCTACTGGATATAGATCCGTGGGATCTAGTTCCCGAGTACTACAACCGCTAACGGAATCTAACTTTTACTTCAGAGCCTAAGTTTTTAGGATCTCGAACATCCAGATCAGAAATCTGTCCCTCAACCAAAACCACCACAGTTGCGTAAACTCCAGCCGATTTTGAAATTGATGCAGGTCCGGAAAGATCAACCGTTGCACTTCCCAGAGCAGGAATCAAAACTCTTACCTCCGCTGCGGATCTAAGGTTCGAAACTAAAACAGTTGCGTCTGCTACGCCACTGTTTGCAAGTACGAGTATTGAATCTCCGTCCGAACCGATCGCAACTGCTCGATCAGAAACCAATTCCTCGGCAGGACTAATCCAGGCAAAATCAAGCCTTGGTGTTCCGGCTGGGTTTCCCCTGGCAACCCGTAGCGCTGAATAAATAGGTTTGTCGGAAGAGATAAACACCGAGTAGTCGCCATCTTTTAGCTCAGCAATTGGGAAATCAGAAACTGTGCCTGGCTCGATAATTCCTGTAAACACCGCACCAAAAACATCGGCTTCGGAAGAAACAATTTGTACGGTGACGTTTGCACGTTCTGGAGCAAAGATGCGCAAAGCGTGCCCAGCATCGGAGTTCTCGTTAGTACCTATTGCTTGATTGATGACCCTTGTTCCCCGAATCACAAGGCCTGGCAAAACCATTTGCTCGGAGGCTTGCGGGTTTGGACTTATCCAATCAACACCCAGTGCTTGTGTTCCTGAAACCGAACGGGCCTGAATCCAACCGGCAAGTTTCGCCCCCTGCGACAAAACTTGCACTGCAAGAGAAGGTACCGTCGGGGCAAAACTTGCAAGGGAAAGCGTCGTGGTGCTCTGAGCAGGAACTGAAATTCCCGACAGGCCAGAAACTTTGACTTCACCTAGGTCAGTAAAGACCCGAAGATCTGCTGTTGCATCTATCGGGCTGGGGTTAGTAAGAACTATTAGCGCTTCCCGACCGGCCAAGGTTGAACCGCCAACAATCGTGAAGTCGTTGCTTGGCTGCTGGCAAGAAGCTGCGGCCAGGCCACGCATCGATGAAATCGCAGAAAGCTGAGTCGAGCTTCCAGAAATAACAAGTGAGCCTTGGGCAGCGTCTTGGTCGGCGTTCAGGTTTGAAAGCGATGCTGCCTCACCCAACGACGAGGAACCAAACAGCCTGCTACCGGTAAGTTCGATGTTTGAAACAGCAGAATCAGAGATGCTTTTTTGCTCGAGCTGACCACTTCCATCTGCTGTGTAGAAAAGATCTGCTGATCCCCATCGCTCAATCACACTTAGCTTCGTACCGGAATCGCCTCCGCTTCTAAAAAGTGGTCCTGGGCAAACCAGCTGCATGTCTGCAGGTTTCACGCTGTAGCTACCGCTGGCCGAGTCAAAGCTCACCGTAATATCAACTTTGGGAGCAAACACTAAACCTGCCGCTAGCACTGCTGCGACCGAGACCAATGAAACAATGCGGAAGATCATTAGTTGTTCTCCTCCACATCAACAAAAATTGCGCTTTCTTTTCCGTTGCGCTTTCTAATTGAACTAGTTGGAAGTGCAAGTAATAGATAAAGAACTAGAGCGCCAAGACTTACAGCTTTAGTCAGCCCAAAATCCAGCACTGCAACCTTAGGTTCTGATACCACCGACTGAACTTTCCAGAGTTGACCGAAATCAGTTTCTCCGATCGATTCGAGTCCTCTGGTCGAATCAAGTGCCATCTGGAGATCGCGATCAGCTGGGAATACAAGAATGTAGCTGATTCCAAATTCCTCCAGCGGACTCAAAACATCCGCGCCGTTGGCTGAGACAAGATTCGCCACCAGTTGACCTAAGACCTGGTAATCCGGATTTTCATTGGAGAGTCCTGAGTTGGCAATCTGGAAAGCTGTTGAGTGTTTCTCCATTTTGAGTCCTGAACCCTCAAACAATTCAGCAGAAACCGATTCCTCACCCGAGCCAAGCTTGAGAGTTCTCACAAAGCTGCCAGCATCACTGTCGGCCTTGATGATGGATGGCACGGTCCTTCCATCAGAGTAAGAAACCGCTGGTGGGTTTGTGGCCAAAGCAAAAGCTGCAGGCCCAATCCCGACAACTGCAACCACAGCGACTGCAATTGCCCTTAGTGCTGAGCTTGCGGTCGCCAGTTTCGCAAATGCCGCAATAACGGCCAGGCCAAACAACGCCAGCAATGAAGTTAGTTCAAGTCCTATCGAGGAAATCTCCCCAAAATCAAATTTCACTCCAGCCCCAACAAAAGCCACTGCCAGAGCAAAAAGGGCAACTATCCAAAGCGCTAAGGAAGCTTTGGCACCGGGGGTTAGAAGTGAAATTAGAGCTAGCACCAAAACCGGGACTGTAATAAAAAGTCCGAATGAAAGCGCGTCAAAACCGAAGCCAAAAAACGGCAGCGTCCAATTAGCATCCCACTCTCTTGGGCTGCTAACTCCTGGGCTGAGCAATATTGAAAGCGGCTGCGACGAAGCCAGCCGCTCCAACCCAACTGGCACAAACCAAACCAGAGTCAGGCCGGTTGAAAATAGCAACGGCATTAGTTTTCTAGGTCTTGCAACTGCAAGACCTGCAATCAAAATCAACAAGGTCAAACCCAGCACCGGAGAGCTGGCAGCAACCATTGCCAGCAAGATCCCAGAAAGACCAACCTGAGACCAAGTGGAAACAAACGAACCCGGATTAGAAATACCAAAGGAGGCCACCTTGGCAATCGAGTGAACCAGAAAGGGAAGAAGCGTAATTGCAACTACTTGAGCAAGTGCTGTTTCACTGATTGAAACAGTGAGTGCTGGCCACAGTGCGTAAGTCAGGGATGCGCTGATGCGCAGCGGGTTGATTTGAGTGATGACTCCCGACAGATGAAAAAATCCTGTGAACGCAATTGCGGTTGCAAGAAATAGCACGAGGGTTATCGCAAGGTTGGGAGCAAAAAATAGTGGTGCGCTGAGTATTGCTAGCACCCAGCTGAAAGGATCGGCTGCACCAACAAATCCAAAACCCAGGCTTTGGTTTATAGACCCGGCCTGAGAAAAGATTTCTAACCAGCTACTCGATAAAGGAATTACCCCGGAACCTGAAACTGCAAAATTGGTTGGAAACCACAAAACGTTTAAGGCAACTAGCCCAAGAGCAAACCAAATTGCCCCAGAGGATAAAAAGCCAGAGTTGGGGTTCACTGAGATTTCGTCGTTATCTCCCCTGGCGTGAGCGGCTAGCAGCTGCTTTGAAACTTCCTGATCCATAGCCTTTTGGTTGGAGCTTTTAAGCTCCTGCCTGGTGGCCAAAAGGGTAGCTAAGGACCTCAGCTTTGCTGAAGTGGTGCGGCGGATTCGTGACCGGGAGCTCAAGATCCTTGGCAACTGCATAAAGGTAGTAGCCGCCGCTGCTAATTCAGCCGGGATTGAGCCCGCGCGCTTTCGAATCAGCAGCACAAAGGAATTGAGAATTGCGAAGGGAATCAGCAGTATCCAGCCCAAGATAAAGCCAATAAAACTGGCGTAGCTCAGCGCTAGATATAGCTCAGCGTGCCTAATGGCTATGGCTGGGGTCCCTCCCAGCCAGCTCCTAGAGCGTTTGCCGTTCATCGAGAGCATCTGGTGGGCGATCTTCGAATTTGGAGCGATTGCCACCCGCCCGCCGCTTAGGCGAGCACGTATGGAAAAGTCAACATCGGCCGCCAGCGGCGGAGCCTTGGGGTCGAACCCGCCGAGCTGTTTGTATTTTTCTAGATTCACAAGCGCGCCCGCGGTGCCAACTGCCATGACATCTTCCAGATGGTCGTGCTGGCCTTGGTCGAATTCGCCCCGCACTCGGTTAAACAATCTGCCGCTACGGGTGAGGGTTAGGCCCATTTGCTTGATTAGCTTTGGATCATCCCAGTCAACTTGCTTAGGTCCAACAACTGCCAAAGAGGGGCTGAGCTCTACTTCCCTTAGAAGTTTTTCAAGCGCATCAGCATCAGGTGCGCTGTCGTCGTGCAAAATCCAAAGATAGCCATCGGTTGCCAAGTGTTTCACAGCAACTTCAATGCTCAAAGCAAATGAAGTTTTGTGATTTAGCGTTAGGATTTCAAAACCTGCCGAAGGCACCGCTTGAGTTTTGGAAGTATCAACAATAAGAATTCTTGAAGGTGGAAGAGTTTGCTTGGAAAGTTGTTCTAATACTCTTGTGAGAGATACTGGTTCATCGTGCGATAGCACTACGGCAGAAACGTTAACTTTCATTGTTGTGCTTTCCTAAAAGTTGGACGCACTAAGCACGTTTTTTCAGCTTGCGTCTTTCTCTTTCTGAAAGGCCGCCCCAGATTCCAAATCTCTCATCGTTGGCAAGCGCATACTCGAGGCACTGAGCCTTGACGTTGCAGCCGGTGCAAATTCTCTTGGCGTCTCTTGTCGAGCCACCCTTTTCTGGAAAGAAAGCTTCTGGGTCAGTCTGGGCACAAAGCGCATCTGCCTGCCAAGAAAGTGGATCTTCTTCAAAGTCTGAGTAGGCACCGGAGACACCTAAAAGAATCGGGTCGATAAACCAGTTATCTGGAACCTGTCCGCGATTTTCCATGTCCTGTAATTCCGTTCACTAAGTTGCCACTTCCCTCGAAAAGATTCAAGGTAAAACTTTCACTGGTGTAATTACATCGTTGTTTTTAACCTGTTGTCAAGTTCTATTGACCAATCTGTGGGATCCCCAGCCCTATGAATCCGCCAGTATCCTTGGGGGTATGAGCGTATTGGTGACCGGTGGAGCTGGGTATATCGGCTCCCATGTGGCCCGTATCTTGAGCCAAAATGGCACCTTCGTCGTTGTGGTCGATAACCTCTCAACAGGCTTAGATTCAAGGGTTTTAGGCCTTCCAAGCCTCAATTTAGAGCTCTCGGACGCCAGCGCCGTGGCAGCTTTGGAGCAGCTAATGCGTGAACACAAAATCACCTCCGTGGTGCACCTGGCAGCCCTAAAACAGGTCGGGGAATCAGTTGAAAAACCCGAAGAATATTTCTCCAAAAACCTCGGCGGACAGGCCAATTTGCTCACCGCCATGAAAAACACCGGAGTCAAGAAGTTCGTGTTTTCTTCCAGTGCCGCAAGCTACGGAGTGCCCGATGTCGACTTGGTTTCTGAAGGCGAAACCCCAGCCCCGATCAATCCATACGGGCAGACCAAGCTAATTGGCGAGTGGATGGCTCAAAACGCCCAAACGGCTTGGGGTCTATCGCACGTAAGCCTGCGTTACTTCAACGTCGCAGGCGCTGGCTGGCCAGATCTTGCCGACACTCAAAAACTAAACCTGATTCCAATAGTTTTTGCTGCCCTAAAAGCAAGTACAAAGCCAAAAGTCTTTGGTAGTGATTACCCAACCCCGGATGGCAGTTGCATTCGCGACTACGTTCACGTGATGGATTTGGCAAAGGCCCATGTTGCAGCACTTGACTACTTGAACCAGGAGTCAAGACCACACTCGGTGTTCAATGTTGGAACCGGATCTGGCTCGAGCGTTCTTGAAGTAATGGACCAGATCAAAAAAACCACCGGTATCGACTTCGAATACGATCTCGTGCCTAGAAGAGCTGGCGACCCACCAAGACTTATCGCTGATGTTTCAAGAATCAACAAAGTTATGAACTGGGAATCAGAAAACTCATTAGTTGAGATTGTGGAAAGTGCCTGGAAGGCACTGAACTAATTGGGCTCTAAGAGCCCATAACAACAAAAACATCTCCGCTGCCACTAAGGCTAAATTTCTTAGCTTCGCTGACAAAGACAACCTCACCCTTTTTCAAAACTTCGCGCTGATCCAAGCTCGTGCCAACAGCTACCTCTCCGCTTACGCAAACAATCACTGCTTCCGCTGGAAGATCTATGTCCGCAAGCAGGTTGGAGCCGGTTATTTGAGCCCGATAGACCCTAAACTTCGAGGCCGCGACCGGGTACTCAACTAAGCCCTCGGCTAGCTTTTTGGTCGTCACTACCGGCTTTGCAAGTTCAGAAAAATCTGCAATCTGCCTAAGCTCTGCCTTGTCGATGTGCTTTGAAGTAAGGCCGCCTCGAATCACGTTGTCGCTGGCAGCCATGACTTCAAAACCAAGGCCTGACAGATAAGCGTGCAGGCTTCCAGCCGGCAGATAGATTGCTTCACCGGGTGCTAATCTCACGTGATTTAGTAAAAGCGAAACTAAGGCTCCGGTATCCCCGGGGTACTTATCTAGCAGCCCAACCACCAAAGCCCTTGCTTGGTCGGCTAGTGAATCTGGATTGAGGGATTCAACAGTTGAGCTGAAGCGCTCAGCAAGTAATTGATCTTCCAGTAGGTCACTAAAGATTTCTTCAATGTTTGCATCTGTTGCAGCTAAGGCTGCAAGCTCACCGAAACGGGCTTCGGATTCCGAAAAGGCCAGAAATATTTCTAGAACTTCGGCTCGGGGTCTAAACCCACACAAAGCCTCAAAGGGGCTCAGGGCAATCAAAATCTCGGGCTTATGGGAGTCATCTTTGTAGTTTCGCTTTGGGTCGGTTAGATCTAATCCGGCGGCATTTTCTTTTGCAAAGCCTGCCTTGGCCTGGGAGGCATTTGGATGCACCTGAATTGAAAGTGGAGAATCGGCGGCTAAGAACTTCACCAGGAACGAAAGCTTTGATCCAATTGCCTCAGCTAAAGTCTTGCCTGAGGAAACAAGTTTTGACTGGCCACCCGCGTGGGTTCCAAACCAAATTTCAGCTACAGTCTGATTGGTTGGCCCGAGACCTAAGTGGTCTTGAATTAGATTTTTTGATCCCCAGGGATAGTTTTTTTCTTCACCGCTGATTCGAACTAACAAGCTGGCTTTTTCCTAGCTCTTGAAGTGCTCGTTGGCTCGTTCGAGGTCCTCGGCAAAATCCACCTCGACAGCATACAAATCGCTGATATCAACGGGTTGGAATCTAAGGCCATCGGTTGCGATACCAACTTCAATCCCGCGCTCGAAGTAGTCCTGGTCATCGACTTCCGCCAGATGCTTGATTAGGGCTTTCTTGTCAGTTGCGGATACGAAATTGATGCCAACCGCTTCACCCAGGCCATTGACGACCTGCTTGGAAAGCTCGGCTATGAAGCCATCAGCCGAGAGAGTGTACTTGACCTCTTCGTCGCTGACCTTTGCAGTGTTGACAACAACAAAAGACTGATCCGACTCCATAAGAGGAAGCACGCGATTTAGGACCTCTGGATCAAAAACCACATCGCCATTTAGCCAAAGGGCTCCGCCATCATTGGAGGCCCGAAGGGCCTTCAGAAGTGATTTGGAGGTGTTGGTCTGGTCGTAGACCTCGTTGTAAACAAAGGTCGCTTCAGGAAATCGCTCGATGATGGCTTCGAGCTTGAAACCGACCACGATCATCGCCCGGAAGTTATCGCCAAATGCTTGGCTCAAATTATCCATCTGCTGCTTCATGATTGAGCGACCATCACGCAATTCAGTGAGGGGCTTTGGAAGCGGACGGGCAAGCCGTGTTCCCATCCCGGCAGCCAGGATGATTACCTGTTTAGACATAGCCCCAAGTTTAGGGAAGTTTGAGGATTTGACCGATTTTGATCAGGTTCGCGTTAGCAATTGAGTTCAAATCCATAAGAATCTTCGAGGTAGTTCCAAAGCGTGAGGCGATTCCGGTCAGAGTATCGCCAGATTTGACCGTATAGGTCTTTGCTGCAGATGGAGAAGGGGTCGGAGATGCTGTGGGCTTTGGTGTCGTCGTTGGCTTAGGAGTAGCCGAAGCACTTGGGGTCGGAGTTGGTGTTGGAGTAATAGTTGGAGTCGGTGTTGGCTTAACTGGTGCCGGGGAAGCCGTTGGAGACGGCGCAGCAGCAACGCTGTCGCTGACAACAGCTGTTCCAGCGCCAACTTTGGAACCGGTTGGTACTCTCGCGGCAAATACGGCATCAACTGGAATCGCGCTTGGACCAGAGCCCTTCAGGGCAACGTAGCGAGCCTTACTCGCAATTGGTCTTTTCTCACCAGCTTCAACCAGGAAGTATTGACCTGATGAAGTTCTAATAAATCTTGAACCAGCCGCGTCAGAGATCGAAAGCGCGGCGCAGGTACCAGGGTCTAGTTCCTGAGCCGTAGTTGGGTAATGCGTGAAAGTTTCAGAACTTACGCGAACTAGTTTTCCACCAACAACCAGATGCGGTTGCGCACTGCAAGTGACCTTTATGCCCGACAGGCTTCCTGCCCGCTCATAGGAAGAAACAGCGGACTTCTTGACGGTTCGAGCTGATCCCAAACCAAGGGCTCGAGCTTGCTCGCTACTTGGAATCTTATAAAGCCGGCTAAGGCCATCAACTAGGAAGTTTGTGCTTCCAACTGAAACCAATGCTCCAGGAGGAATCACCTGGCTACCTTTTCGCATTTGGCTTAGCGCCGAAGGAGAGATGCGGTGCACGGTGTCTTCTTCGAGGCTTGCTCGAACTGCTTTGCGGTCAGAGGTTTGAATTGGGCGAAGCTGGCCTTCGTTTACTAGAAACAAAGTTTCGTTAGTTGTTGAACGAACTACCGCAGGGGTAACAAGTTCTTCGGCCACGGTAGGGATCAGGTCCAGAACTGATGCAGGCAGCACTGTTGGTTTCTCAATCCAGTTCTCAGTGTCCTGAATCAATCGCTTTCCAGCAGGTGTCAATAGGTACTGCTTACCTGAAGCATCAGCCACGATGGATTGAATCACCGGCCCCAAGGTTAGGGCTTGAATGCTTTGAGGGCTCAGGGTTGAGCCCGCCCCTTGGAACCAAACTCCAAAGTTAACATCGGCAGCTGTTGCGGGATCAATACCGAAGAAACTGCCGTCGGCAACAACTCCAAGTGCACCGGTTTCACGATTGCCAACTAGTGAACCGTTGCTGGCAATCGGGACACCGATTGGAAGGTAGTTCAAGGCTTCTCGCCTTATTGGCGATGAGGCAGTAAGTGGCAAACTTGCTTCGGCAGCGGAGGCATCGTTCAGAATTTCGCGAAGCTGACCGGCTTCAACCAGGTATCGTTCGTTGTTTGCTCCAACCACCACGTTGGTCACTTCACCACCGCTAGCAAGTGCGGTGAACTGGGTGCTAGTGACAGTCACAGCAGAGCCACAATTCAAACCGAATGCCGCAACTTGCTCACAAGAGGTAAAACTCATCCGCTTACTGTTATCGACAAACCAGTAACGATCTGCGGTGGCGTTTTTAATCAATGGGGTCATATCCCCCATGGTGACAAAGCTATCGAGGTAGTCTTTGGAAATTTCACCAATTGGGCCAAGCGGTGCTAGCGAGGAAAGTAGGAATGAGTCAGGCACTCGGTACTTGACCTCGTCGACAATAAAGTAAGTATCGCCCTTAGCCGCCTTCAGTAGGAAGCCTCCACCAATGGGAGAGCCGAACCAGTCCGAGAAGTATCTCCAGAAGTTTCTATTTCCATAAGAGCTGCAGCTATCCCCGGTTGAGTAGAGGTTAGTCAGGGCTGCCTGGTTAGGAACGTAAGGGGTGTAGTAGTAAAGGGCTGCTGTTGCCTTGTTTCGCAGAGTAAAGGACTGAGATCCACAGCTTGGGCGGTTTGGATAGTACTCCCTCGAAATGACAGAGCCTGGTCTTAGCCAAGTAAAAGAACCGGCGGGGTTGCTGTACCAGTTCAATTGACCTACACCTTTATAAAGCTGCCAGAAGAATCCTGCTGAGGCCGCACTACAACCACTTGGACTATCGGGGCAGTCCATTCCTAATGCAAAGTCATATGCTCTTGGGCTTGGGTCAGTTGAAGTGATTAGACCCTGCTCTTTTTGTAGTTTGACCAAGATAACGCGAGGGTTAATCCCACACGCACGCGCGACGTCGTAAATCAGTTCTGCTGCAGTGATGTTGGATTTAGCGGGAACCGATTCACATCTTCCAGGTGACCCGGTAGCGCCAGGGGTGCTTAGACGGTAATCCTTTATGCAGCCAGGGCGATCGGCAGCTGCACGACAAGCGGCAACTCTTCCATCCAAGAATCTCTGGATATCTGCTACCGACATTGTTCCAAAATCATAAAAGACGCTGTCACTAATGATTAGACCCGGATCAAACATTGAACCGTTTAGAGCAGCTGCCGGCTCTTGCTCAGAAGGTATGGCAACCAGACCGAAAACGGTGAGTGTCAAAACCGTTGCGGCAGCCCAAAACTTTCCAAGCAATTTGAACATTAGGGGATAATCACCTCAAACTTTTCAGACGCCCCTGCGTACTTGTCTGATTCGTAGCCGATGACTACATCAACCATTCCCTTCGGTAATCTGGAAAGAGCAGTGGTGAGTGGGAAGCACTGCGTGGTGCTCACGTTGTGCTCAGCTGGAACTCGCTCCATGACAACAGGGGTATTGCCGGAGTAAAAAGTGATGATGCACTCTCCACCGTCTTCAGCAAAGTTAACGACCTCACCGATGATCTGGAGGTTGGTGCCGACGATCTCATAGAACAAAACTCGAGGCTTAGCCAGCTCCTTAGGGGCAGCTGTTGGGGTCTCAGTTGCGGTCGGGGTTGGGGTCGCGGATGCGGAAGGGCTTGGATCCATGGGATCGCTTGGAGTTTCATTGCTTCCAAGGTTTGGATAAAACAAGGCGCAGCCAGCCAGGGTTGCAACAGCAACCAATGTTGTGGTGATTAAAAGGGTCCGCTTCATGGCTCAACTCCTAGACACTCTAAAGTCTAGGTTTAATGATCTGAAAAGAGGCTGTGAAACGCGGTGAGTGTTGCATCCACCACACGCTTCGAAGCAAGACCGTCCTCTAGTTTGTTGAACTTCATTTGCCACGCCAAATAGCGCTTTGCATACTCGCTCTTTTGGCTATCAATACTCTCTAAGGATTTTCTCAGGAATGAAGAATCTCTCAAGATTGGTCCAGGGGCAAGTTGCTCGAAGTCGAAATAGAAACCTCTTTTGGCACCGTAGTCATCAAAGTCAGGAGCCAAAAAAATCATCGGCTTGCCGGTGACGGAAAAATCAAACATGGAAGATGAGTAATCGGTCACCAGAACATCGGCGGCCAAATACAACTCTGCGACATTCTTGTAATCAGTCACATCAATAGCATCCTTTGCCACTGCCTCGCTATGCGCTGAATGGGTGTTGGTGTGACCTCGGAACAACAATGTGACATTTGGCCCTAGCGAACCGTTCAGGTAATTTACCGGCTTCCAGTTTCCAGTTGCAGTGCGTTTTGAATCTCGCCATGTAGGGGCATAGAGAACCACTAACTGGTTTTCATCCAGTATCCCGAGAGATTTGCGCACAAGGTCACGTTTTTCATTGCCTTTTATCAAGACATCATTTCTTGGATATCCCGTTTCCAAAATCTGACCAGAGTAACCAAAGGTTTTTCCTAAAATCTCAGTGCAGTAAGGATTCGGTGAGATTAGGTAGTCCCAAAACGAAGCCTCTCGGTCCATCATCTTCAAGTAGCTTCCGGTTGGCACAACGTCCACAATGTCTCTGCCAAGACGCTTTAGTGGTGTTCCGTGCCAGGTTTGTATATAGGTCTGACCAGAGCGCTTTCGAAAATAGCCTGGAAAATTTGTGTTGTTCACCAACACTTTGGCTGTGGCAAGTGCCCTTAGCCAAGCTAGTGAGCCGTGTTTGACTCCCCTTGCTCCGCTTGGCGCTTTGGTTGAAGAGTTGACAGTAAAAACCAATTCTGCTCTAGGATTTCGAGATTTGATCTCAGCAAAGATTGCTAGAGGATTATCCCCAATTACTTTTCCTTGAAAGGACTCAAATAATAATGTGTTGGTCAGTGGAGACTTGCTGAATGCTCGATAAACAGCCCCTCGAAACCAATCCAGTTCTCTTCGTCTTAGTGCACCCAGGATGCGAGTTGGTGAGTACTTCACTTTTTATCCCCAGCATCAATTGTCTTTTTGGCTCCGAATACAAATCCAATCCAAAATCCAAATGCCCAGCTCAAATGCATAACTGGCAAAGCAACAAACACCGCAAGGCGATCAACCAATGATAGGGACTTTGCGGTGGCAGCTGCGAAGGCAACTACCAACAAATAAAATGCAATTGGAATAATCAAATCCAATTCCCCGATAATTCCAAAGCTTGCTGAAACCACGAGGCCCGCCAAAACTAATAGAGCAAGTGGTGGTAGGAAGTATCTCAGCGAAGCTTTAGTAGGAGCCCGACGAGTTAGCTCGCCTCGCCAGACTCCGGTCGAGTAAAACTGCCAAGCCAAGGCTTTAATGTTTGATCTTGGCCAGTAATGAACAACAAGTTCTGGACTAAACCAAACCCTGCCGCCTTGAGCCTTGAGCCGTTGCGCTAGGTCCCAGTCTTCCCCGCGAATCGTGTTTTCGTCATAACCACCAACCGCCTTTAAGGCTTCAGCATCAAAGATGCCAAGGTAGGCAGACTCAGCTTCGCCAGCCTTGCCACCCAAGTGGTACCTGCCTCCGCCAAGACCGAACCTTGATCCATAGCCGAAGGCCACTGCTTTTTGAAGGGCGGTTTTTCCCTGAGCCTTCATGATTCCGCCCACTAAGACAGACTTTGAATCCTCTAGGATTTCAACTCCGCGTTTCAAGTAGTTTTCACCAAGCTCACTGTGCGCGTCCACCCGAATAATGACTTCGCTTTTGGATGACTCAATAGCTAAGTTCAAGCCCGATGTTGAAAGACCTTTGGGGTTTGTGATTATTCTCACGCTTGAATGCTTGGCAGCCAGATCACTAGCCACTTTCTCAGTTTGGTCGACCGAAGGACCGATTGCCAATACGATTTCCAGCTGGCCCGGGTAATTCTGCTTGAGGACACTCTCAACCGCCGAAACTAAGTGCTGCTGTTCGTTTCTAACCGGCATCATCACCATGACGCTTGGGTAAGGGGTATTCATCTAGTCGGTGTCGCCTTTTTCCATAGCTGCAATGTAAGCGTCGCAAACTTCTTTAGGGTTGCCATCCATCAAGAGCACGCCTTTTTCAAGCCAAATAACTCGGTTACAAGTGTCCTGAATGGATTTCATATTGTGACTAACTAACAAAACAGTTCCAGCTTCTTGACGCATCTGCCTGATTCTAGATTCAGCCTTTAGTCGAAACTGTCTGTCACCAACAGCCAGTGCCTCGTCGATTATCAGGATATCGTGCTTCTTGGTAGCTGCGATCGAAAAGCGAAGTCTTGCTGACATGCCCTGCGAATAGGTGCGCATCGGCAAGTCGATGAACTCCCGAAGCCCCGAAAAATCAATAATTGATTCACTGGCTCTAGTAATTTCCTTTTTGCTGTAGCCCATGGCTAGTCCACCGAGAAGAATGTTCTTGTCACCACTGAGGTTTGGCAGCAAAGCAGCTCCAACGCCAAGCATCATGGGTTTTCCTAGTGCGTAAACAGAGCCTTGGGTTGCAGGGAACAACCCGGCTATTGCGCGCATTAGGGAGGACTTACCAGAACCGTTAGACCCTACAATTCCTAGGGTTTCGCCTTCGTGAATAACCAGAGACACACCCTTAACTGCATGGACTTCTCTCATACGAGTTCGGCTTCGTAACTTACCCTTGACCCTATTTGCCTTCTTGCCAGTTCCAAAGACTTGATAGGTAACGTGAACATCATCCAGAACAATCACTGGTTTCTTACTATTTTCAGTCGCGACCATAGCGGGCCTCGGCTCTCCAGAAGTAAAAAACGCCAAATAGGAATGTTCCAACAGACCAAGCGGTGGCGACTACCCAAAGAACAGGACTCATTTGCAAGTCATTCACTAAAGCTCCTCTGGCCAAACTTATAAATGCATTCACTGGATTTAGTGTTGCTATCGCAAGTAGCTCTGGGTAGTCGGCAAATATTCTTTCTACCTCGAAGAAGATTCCGCTGGAATAGAACATCACTCGAGTAATGAATGGGACAAGTTTGTTCAAGTCTTGAATTCGAACAGTTAGCCTGGCCGAGATCATGGCTAGTCCTGTGCTGAAAAGAAACATCAAAAAAGTGATCGGGATCAGATACAACCAGTCCCAGGAAATCTCCTGGCCGAAAACCAACATAACGAGCGCAAGAATAGCTAGTTGCGGAATGAAGTTGATGAACTCACGAATCACGGCAGATAATGGCAAAAGAATTCTTGGGAAGCTCAAAGTTTTTAGTAGACCCGAGTTCGAAGTGATTGCTTTAGCTCCAGCAGAAAATGATCCTGAGAAAAAGGAGAAGAGAAAAACTCCAGTAATCAAGAAAGGTATGAAGTTTGCTGGACGCAAACTTCCGAGAATCAAACCAAATATGAGTCCATAGGTGAAGGCTTGAAGCGAGGGCACTAAGACCAGCCACCAACCTCCTAGCCTGCTGCGAGCGTTGGCTGACTCGGATGCATAGAGAGACATAATGAAGGCAAAATCGCGCCTTTGCCAAACTTGCTTTATGTACTCGCCGAACTTTGGTCGAACCCCAACCTGCGTTAGTCCATTCGCGGTTGCATAGTCAGCTAGATTCATTTTCCGCCTCTAGAAATTTCAGCTTTTAGCTGCTCGTTCTTTTCGGCAACTAAAGACGCCAATGAATGGCCGTATTCGATTAGCTTTTTTTCCAGAGCCGAATCGTTTGTTCCAAGGATTCGAGCTGCCAGAATTCCAGCATTTTTTGCTCCGCCAATTGAGACAGTGGCAACTGGAATACCGGCTGGCATTTGCACGATTGAAAGCAGTGAGTCCATGCCATCGAGTTTGCTAAGCGATACCGGAACACCAATAACCGGAAGGGTTGTGACCGAAGCAAGCATGCCGGGTAGATGAGCAGCTCCGCCAGCGCCGGCGATGATTACCTTAACCCCGCGAGAGGAAGCAGCTTTGCCCCACTCGATCATTTTTTCTGGAGTGCGGTGAGCTGAGAGAACCTCAACTTCGTATTCAATTCCAAATTGCTTGAGAGCCTCCGCGGCGTCGGACATAACGGACCAGTCTGAGTCTGAGCCCATGACAACGCCGACCAATGGATTGGTCATTAGGGACTCCCGTCGAATTGAATCAAGCTCGCTTGACCAATTTTAGCCAAGATTGGGCTTTAGCGGACACCCAGAATCAAAGCTCTGGCCTTTAGTGCGGTAGCCAGTGCGGATTCTTGGGTCCCGCCGACAACGGTAATGTGCCCAAGCTTTCGCCCGATTCGAGGGCTCTTTCCGTAGGAGTGGAGCTTGGCAGATGCGAACTGCTTCATAAGCTCCGGGTAGTTTTCTACGTAATCAACCTCATCGGATACACCCAGCAGATTCACCATGACCGAAGGCTCGGCGCAGGTGGTTTCTCCAAGTGGAAGATCGAGCACTGCCCGAAGGTGCTGCTCGAATTGAGAGGTAGTTGATCCTTCAATACTGAAGTGTCCTGAATTGTGCGGGCGCATTGCAAGCTCATTGACGAGAAGTTTCCCGTCAGCGGTTTCAAACATTTCAACCGCAAGATTTCCTGTGACACCCAGGGAAGAAGAAATCATTTCAGCAATCTGCTTTGCTTGTTCTGCCAATTCTTTTGAAAGATTTGGTGCTGGAGCTAACACTTCTGAGCACACACCATTTTTCTGCCTGGTCTCAACTACCGGCCACGCCTTAAACTCACCGCTTGGGTTTCTTGCAGACAGCTGAGCTAGTTCACGGGTGAAATTGACTTTTTCTTCAGCCAGCAACTGCCCTCCGAGTAAAGCAAGTGAGGCTGGCTCAAACCAATCGCTAACTTCAGCCGAGGAGCTAACTACCCGAACACCCTTACCGTCGTAGCCACCGATGGGAGTTTTCACAACTACCTCTGGACCAAATTCAGCTATGAAGGTATCGAGTTCTGATGCGCTCGAAACTGCCGACCAGCGTGGGTTGGG
>CAMAXJ010000008.1 GCA_945862155.1 Rhodoluna limnophila | reverse complement strand
ATACAAATCATCGCTAAGAATTACGTGATCGCCAGGTGCGCAAGTTGCGCGAATTACAGCATCTTCGCCGGCAAGACCGGAGGCAAAGCTAAGTCCAAACTTGCCGCCTTCCAGGCTGGCAAGAACTTCCTGCAGGGCAGTTCTTGATGGGTTTGCAGCTCGGTTGTATTCGTAGCCACCGCGAAGTCCACCAACACCGTCTTGTTTGTGGGTTGAAGACATGTAGATAGGTGGAATAACCGCACCATTATTGGCATCCGGATCCTGGGAGACGTGGATGGCTCTGGTTTCAAACTCGGTCATTATTTGCCTTTTCTTTTTTTTACTAGGTTAGCTCAGCTGCCCTGGCTTTAGCAGGGCTTCAACTTCACCATCGTGTAGCAGCAGAGCAAAATCGTTCGAGGCCAATAGCTTCTTGGCAACTTCAACACCTTGGCCCGAGCCAACTAGAGCTGGCTTAGCTCCAAGGATGTCCTTGACTGTCGCGGTTGGAGCGGCTGCGTCAATCTGAGTCAAAGAAATGGTGCCAATGACGTGACCGATTCGAACCGGGGGAGTTTTGACCATTACCGGTAGCGAAGTAAGTCCTGAATCCTCGATTGACTGCCTAGCGCTAACCAGTGAGTCATTTTCTAGAACAAATGGAACACCGGCAGGGTTGAATGCGACCTTATCGGCAAGCTTCACTGAAGCGTCATCGCCTAGGAACCCGTGGGCTTGCATCCAGGCATCGTTGTAAACCTTAGCGAGATACCCGCGTCCACCATCAGGCAAGATCACAACCACCACTGCATCGGCAGGAAGATCTTTGGCTACCTTTAGCGCAGCAGCTGCAGCCATTCCACAACTTGGGCCCACCATAAGGCCTTCTTCGCGAGCTAGCCTTCTGGTCATTTCAAAACTCTCGGCATCAGGAACCGGGATCACTTCGTCAACTACATCTGAGTTGTAAGCAGCCGGCAAGAAGTCATCGCCTCGTCCAACACCTTCAACCAGGTATGGCATCGAGTTGGTTTCGGTCTTGGAATAGATTGAACCCTTCGGGTCACAACCAATTACCTGAACCTTGCCACCGCTTAATTCCTTGAGGTACTTTCCAGTTCCAGAAATGGTTCCACCGGTTCCAACACCAATGACAACGTGAGTGACCTTACCTTCTGTGTCCTTCCAGATCTCAGGCCCAGTTGAGGCGTAGTGAGAAGCAGGACCATTCAGGTTCGAGTACTGATCCGGCTTGAAGCCGCCAGGAATCTCTTTTGCCAAGCGATCACTAACCGAGTAGTAAGAGCGAGGGTCCACGTGAGCTACCGCCGTTGGGCAAACAATAACTTCAGCGCCATAGGCCTTCAAGGTGTTGCGCTTGTCCTCGGCGACTTTGTCGGGAACAGTGAAGATGCAGCGGTAGCCACGCTGCTGAGCAATTAGAGCAAGTCCGATACCGGTGTTTCCCGAGGTTGGCTCAACGATGGTGCCACCGGGCTTTAGTTGACCGGATGCTTCGGCTGCATCAATGAGCTTTTCGGCAATGCGGTCCTTGATTGAACCACCGGGGTTGAAGTATTCCACCTTGGCTAGAACCGTGGCGTTGATGCCTTCGGTCACCGAATTGAGCTTTATAAGAGGTGTGTTTCCGATTAGCTCAGAGACGTGGTTTACATACTTCATACCCTTAAGCCTAGGGATAGATACCTATGGGGCAAAACCCTCCCCATAGACAGTGAATTGACAGGGGTGACAGTTATCCTTGACAAACAAATGTCCGAAAAAACCCAAGTCCTAGAGGTCCCGGCTCCCGATCTAATTGATCGGGAGTTTATCCACGAGGTGTTCTCTCATGACGAATTCGGGGAACTTCGAACCTTCGTGCCCCTAACTAACCACCAGCTGATCTTCCAGCTCGAAGCCCTGGGCTTTGAAACTGGGAGGCAGTTTTCCAAGGGTAAAAACCGCTTCCAGAGATTAAGGCTTGATCGGTTCGAATACATTGCCTTTCTTGCCAGGAAGAAAATGGCCGAACATGGGCTCCAAGCCCCTTGGGAATTCATCTTTGACTCAGCCAAGCAAAGGGCAGGTCTTTGCAACTACACCGACCACCAGATCTCACTTTCCAAATACCTGGTTCAGTACCACTCTCTGGATCAATCAGAACAAGTGATCTTGCATGAGGTCGCTCACGCGCTCGCAGGAAAAGATGCAGGTCATGGTCCGAACTGGAAACAGATAGCCAAATCAATTGGCTATCGGGGAGAGAAGTTCACCGGCAAAGAAATTGCCGAGCAAACAGCTAAGTGGATCGGTGAGTGCAAAAACGGTCACCGTCACTACCGTTACAAATCCCCAAGAGCGCAACTTGCCTGCGGCTATTGCGGTAAAGGGTTCAACAGAAGGTACTTGATCTCCTGGACCGAAAGAGCAGCCTAAATAGCTTGGATGTAGTTGATTAGCAAAAGGCTAATTAGTGCACCACCGGCAAAATTCAACCAGATGAATTTTCTCCATCCCCGGTTGGCCCTCTCACAATCCTCATCGGTGATGTTCAGATACGGCGAAATAATCACAAGGTATGGAATGGCAGCAAGGGCCGCCACCATTCCGTGAGGGCCTGCGTTCATGATCGAAATTCCAGCCAAGAAATAGAGCAAGAAAGCAAAGCGCACTGTGTTTCGAGCACCGATTGCGGTAGCCACAGATTTGATTCCCGCTTCGCGGTCAGCTCGAACATCCTGCACCGCACCGAAGGCATGACTTGCCATACCCCAGCCCAAAAAGGCCAAGATCATGGAGAACAGCTTGAATTCAAAGATGTCGACACCAGATAGCGCCAAAGCAAACAGCATCGGGCCGATGAAGTGCATAGACGAGGTAAAAGAGTCCAAGAACGGTATCTCTTTGAAGCGCAGCTTGGGAACGCTATAGGCCAGGACTGCAAACAAGGTGACAAGCAGCCAGAAATCAGCTGTGTCCGAGCCAATCCAAAGAAGGTAAATCACAAACCCAAGGGCTAGACCCATCGAAGAGAAGATGGTGAGCTTGTGAAGCTTTGGATCAAGCAGGGCTCCTTCGATGCCGCCCTTGCGGGGGTTTCGAAGATCGCTCTCGTAGTCAAAGACATCGTTGATGCCATACATCAAAAAGTTATAGGGGATTAGAAAGAAGATTGTTCCGATAATCAGCGGAAGATCAATTCTTTGGTTCACAAACCAGTAAGCGGCAAAGAATGGGAATGCGGTGTTCACCCAAGAGATAGGTCTAGAAGATAAGACCAGCGAGGTTAGAGTTTTCAACTACTTACCCTTCCTGGACTTCGATTGCCTTGAGCCCAGCCACCACCAAGTTAGTGGAACTAGCACTGCAGCCACCAGCGTATAGGCGAAATCCTCTATTGGCGCAAAGCCAATAAAGGCTCCAGATAAAGTCTCTGGGTTGTAAGCAACTATTCCGCTGCCAACAATAAAATTGTCAAAGATTGCGGTCATCAACAAAAGCGCGCTCACTGTCCAGCAGAGCTTTCTCCACCTGACCAGATAGCGGAAGAAAAACAGCATCGCTGCAACGGGAAGCAGATACAACAGATTTAGCTCGGCGTAAGTCATTTCTTGTTCAACACCTTAGATATCCAAGTGAGGGCAATCAGGGTGCTGTAGCAAAGTAGCGCAAGGAAGAAGATCTCCTCGATTGGAAACTCAGGAAATAGCTGAATCCCGGTCAACAAAGTGTTGTTGCCCCTAAAGAAGATTCCCAAGGTAATTCCTGCGACGTCCCAAATGACAAAAACCACAAAAGCTGGAACCATCGACCAGAAGGCTCGTTTGGGGTCAACTGTGAAGGCGAGCTTGTGGGTTCGATCCAGAAGGTACAGGCCAACCAGCGACAAAATCAGAATGAGCAGGTAGCTTCCGTACATGTTTCGAGAATAGCCGTTTTGTAAAATTCTTCAGCCAGAATTGAGACATGAGCGATCCTTTTGGTCACCACAGCGGTCAATACGTCAACAATTTTTCTGAGGCTGAGAACAAGCAGTTTTCAGTTGCCTTTGATGAGATAACTCAAGGCTTCAAAGTGGCTATGGAGCAAGGGCTAGATGTGAGCGACGAGAGCGTCCAGGCGCTAGTTAGAAGACACTACGAGTTTTGTCTCAAGTTTTGGGAACCAAACAAAGAAAGCTATAAATCCCTTGCGATGAGCTACATAATCCCCTCGCCATATCAAGAAACTTATGAGGCTGTTGCCAAAGGATTAGGAAAGTACCACTACGACGCGATCGTTTTGTTCGCCGACGAGAATCTTTAGATTCTAGAAACTACTTGAGTCCCTTCCACCCACCGGTTGGAACTGGCTGAAGCTCATCGGAAATTGGGCCGGTTGATTTGTCATCAACTAGGTACTTATAGACAAGCTCGGCACCGATAAGACACATCGGCAATCCAATTCCAGGAATGGTGTTGTGTCCTGCGTAGAAAAGGTTCTTTACCTTCTTGCTGCGGTTCTTTGGCCTAAAGAATGCACTTTGGCGCAGGGTGTGTGCCATACCTAGTGCTGTACCGTTCCAGGCGTTGAGTTGCTGGACGAAATCCCTTGGTCCCATAGATTTTCTAACCACGATGCGCTCTTTGAGATCTGGAATCTCGCACCAGTCGGCGATCTGATCGATGATGCGGTCAACACTCTGCTCAAACATTTCATCACCTTCGCCGCCAATTGAGGGATCAGCTGCGATTGGAACAAGGACGAATAGGTTCTCGTATCCCTCAGGGGCAACCGATGGGTCGGTCACACTCGGTGCGCAGATGTACAAAGAAGCTGGGTTTGGAATTTTGCGCTTGCCGTCAGCTTTGTGGAAGACCTCAGCAAAGTTCTTGCTCCAGTTCTCGGTGTACAAAAGCGTGTGGTGATTTAGCTGCGGGACTCTTCCCTTTACACCTAGATACAACAGCATCGCTGAAGGACCGGGAACCTTGTTGGCCCAGAACTTCTCGGGGAAAGTTTGGTGCTTAGGCTCAAGCAACTTGGTTTCGACGTGGTGCATGTCGGCTGTTCCAACAACAACATCGGCTTCGATGAAGACTCCGCCAACGGTGACTCCGGTTGCGATTCCCTTATCGTTTACTTCAATCTTGGAAACAGGGGAGTTGGTCTTGATCTCAACGCCGTGCTGCTTGGCGATGCGCTCGATGGCTTCAATCAGAGTGTAGAAACCACCCATTGGGTAGAACACTCCAACGTTTAGATCAACGTGGGTCATCAAGTGATACATGCTCGGGGTATCGTATGGCGAAGCACCAAGGAACACAGCAGGGAAGTTCAGGATCTTCTTTAGTCGCTCATCTTTGACGTACTTACCCGAGAAGGCATACAAAGAAGTCACCAGATGAGATAGGAACCTAGGTGCTTTTCCAAGCACCTCTTTATTGGTGAAGCTTTTGGTGTTCTCAAAGTTTGTGTATAAGAAGTGCTTCATCGACAGGTCGTAAGTTTCTTTGGCTGAATCCAAGTACTGCTGTAGCTTCGCTCCAGCACCTGGCTCAATCGAGTCGAACAGGGCCTTGTTTTTGTCCAGATCCTGGACGATCATTAGCTTTTCGTCGCGGCCTTCGTTTCTGGTCTGATAGGCAGGCTCAAGCTTTACAAGCTTGAGCTCCTTGTCAGCGGTTGTTCCCATGAGTTTGAAGAACTGATCAAAGGCATCTGGCATCAGGTACCAAGAAGGTCCCATGTCGAAAACGAAGCCATCTTTTTCCCAGATGTAGGCACGTCCGCCAACTTTTTCGCGGGCTTCCAACAGTGTCACCTTCATGCCGGCTTTGGCTAGCAATGCGGCGCTAGCAAGACCGGCGATACCGCCGCCTACAACAACAGCGGTTTTCTGAGTCATTTAGGGACCACTCCAATTAGGGCTTTTAGAACAATGAACAATTTGGTTGTGTTGGGGACAGAGATTCTTGCGCGAAGCATTTGCTCGGCAGGGGTTTTTTCGATTCGGTTGGCTAGTTCTGTAAAGAGCATTTGAGCAGCTGAGACTGCCTTGCGCGAGCTAGTAGGTAAGAACTTCAGAGCCTGGCTCGAGGTGCTTAGGTCCGCTCGGATATCAGCTAGCAGTTCAGCCTTCTGAGATTCGTTGAAGGTTGCAGGGTTTACATCAGGGAAGTAGCTTCGGCCAAGCTTTTCAAAATCAGCAGAGAGATCCCTTAGGAAGTTAACCTTCTGGAAGGCGGCTCCAAGTGCTCGGGCGCTCTTTACGATCTTGGCGTAGTCCTGCATTGAGAAATCTGATTCTTTGATGAAGGCGTGCAGGCACATAAGGCCTACTACCTCTGCTGAACCGTAAACGTACTTATTGAACGACTCAGGGGTGTGCTTGCGTGGCCAAAGGTCCATGCGCATCGAAGCAAAGAAGGGTTCGATGATGCCTCTGGCAAAACCAGTTTCGTTGGCGGTTTTTGCAAAAGCGTGAACTACCAAGTTGGTTGAAAAGTGAGACCTTAGGGTTTTGTAGATCTCGGCTTCGAGGATATCTAGAGCTACCGATGGCTCAACGTTTCCGCCACCAACTCTTGCCTCAGCGGCTGCGCCATCGACGATTTCGTCGGCGACTCGAACCAGAGCGTAGATGTTTCTAACGTGCTGGCGGATTTCGGGAGCCAATAGCTTGGTGGCAACCCCAAAGGATGTTGAGTAAGAGGCAATAACCGCATTCGAAGACCTCTCGGCGGCAAGGGTATAAAGCTCCAACGAGCTGGGCAGGGTTTTGTTTGACATCAAGACCTATTATTCAGGCTATTTCGGACCTTCCTGCCCAAATATTCCCCATGCCAAGGCTTCAAGTAGCAAGTTAGACTTAAGGGCATGACCAACCACATGAAACCTCGAAGCTTTGCCGTTACCGACGGAATTGAGCGGGCTCCAGCCCGCGGAATGCTTCGGGCTGTTGGAATGGGCGATGCCGACTGGGTAAAGCCACAAATCGGCATTGGATCTAGCTGGAACGAACTAACCCCCTGCAACCTTTCTTTGGACCGTCTAGCCAAAGCCGCCAAGGTTGGCGTTGAGCGAGCTAATGGTTTCCCAATGCAGTTTGGAACCATCTCGATGTCCGATGGAATCTCCATGGGCCACGAAGGTATGCACTTCTCTCTAGTGTCCCGCGAAGTAATTGCCGACTCCGTTGAGGTAGTTATGCAGGCCGAGCGCCTTGACGGAAGCGTGCTTCTAGCTGGTTGTGACAAGTCTCTGCCTGGCATGTTGATGGCAGCTGCAAGATTGGATCTTGCCTCAGTGTTTCTCTACGCCGGTTCGATTGCTCCTGGTTGGGTAAAGCTAACCGATGGCACCGAAAAGCCAGTGACTATTATTGATGCCTTCGAAGCAGTTGGTGCTTGCAAGGCCGGCAAGATGAGTGAAGAAGATCTGGATCGAATCGAGCGAGCAATTTGCCCAGGCGAAGGTGCTTGTGGCGGCATGTATACCGCTAACACCATGGCAAGTGCCGCGGAAGCTCTAGGCATGAGCCTTCCAGGCTCAGCCGCTCCACCATCGGTAGATCGCAGACGCGACACCTGGGCTGAGCGAAGCGGTGAAGCGGTTGTGAACCTAATCGATAAGGGCATCACAGCAAGACAGATCTTAACCAAGAAGGCTTTTGAAAACGCCATTGCGGTTGTTGTTGCCTTCGGTGGTTCAACAAACGCTGTGTTGCACCTTCTAGCTATCGCACGTGAGGCAGAAGTCGATCTTCAGCTAGAAGATTTCAACCGCATCTCTGACAAGGTTCCACACCTAGGAGACCTAAAGCCATTCGGTGAGTTTGTAATGAACGACGTTGACCGAGTTGGTGGAGTTCCAGTTTTGATGAAGGCACTACTTGATGCAGGACTTCTTCACGGAGACGTCATGACCGTGACGGGAAAGACCATGGCCGAAAACCTTGAGGGAATTAACCCACCAGATCCAGACGGCAAGATCATCAGAGCGATGAATGACCCAATCCACAAAACCGGAGGCATTGCAATCCTGAAGGGCTCAATGGCTCCAGAAGGCGCTGTTGTTAAAACCGCAGGCTTTGACCTCGAGACTTTTGAAGGACCAGCCCGGGTATTTGACCGCGAGGCATCGGCGATGGAAGCCCTAACGCAAGGCAAGATCCAGAAGGGCGATGTGGTGGTTATCCGCTACGAAGGCCCAAAGGGAGGCCCTGGAATGCGCGAGATGTTGGCCCTTACCGGCGCAATCAAGGGTGCAGGACTGGGCAAGGATGTTCTACTATTGACAGACGGACGATTCTCAGGCGGCACAACCGGCCTTTGTATCGGACACATTGCTCCAGAGGCGACCGAAGGCGGTCCGATTTCTCTGGTTCGCGATGGAGACCTTATTCGGGTCGACATCGCAGCTCGTTCGCTCGAACTACTCGTTGATGCGCAAGAGCTGGAAACCCGCAGGAAAACATGGGTTCCACTTCCACCACGCTATACAAAAGGTGTGCTCGCTAAATTCACCAAGGTGGTGCGCTCGGCTTCCGAGGGTGCCTACTGTGGATAACCCAGCAGACCTAAAACCAGTATTTCTAGAGAAGACAACGAGAAAGAACTTAAATGCCAAATGAGGTCCTAACTGGTGCTCAAGCAATCGTTAGATCGCTTGAGCTACTAGGCATTGACACCATCTTTGGTCTTCCAGGTGGTGCAATCTTGCCTACCTACGATCCACTGATGGATTCCAAGAAAATCCGCCACATCTTGGTTCGCCACGAACAAGGTGCCGGTCACGCTGCCGAAGGCTACGCCTCGGCATCAGGAAAACTTGGAGTCTGCATCGCAACCTCAGGACCAGGAGCTACCAACCTGGTTACCGCAATTGCCGATGCGCACATGGACTCGGTTCCAATGCTTGTAATCACCGGTCAGGTTCCTTCCACTCACATTGGAACCGACGCCTTCCAGGAAGCTGACATCGTCGGAATCACCATGCCGATCACAAAGCACAGCTTCCTAGTTACAAAGGCAGAAGATATCCCAGGAGTTATCGCAGCTGCAGTTCAGATTGCAACAACCGGTAGACCAGGACCTGTTCTAGTTGACGTTGCCAAGGACGCTCAGAACCAGAAGGCTGAGTTTATTTGGCCACCGAAGATTGACCTTCCTGGCTTCAAGCCAACAACCAAGGCCCACGGCAAGCAGATCGCTGCTGCAGCTGATCTGATTCTTTCCTCGAGTAAGCCCGTTTTGTATATCGGTGGTGGATCAATCCGTGCCGGAGCTCACAAGGAGCTACTAAAGATTGCCGAGCTTACCGGTGCACCTGCAGTGACAACATTGATGGCAAGAGGCGCACTTCCTGACACCCACCCGCAAAACCTTGGTATGCCGGGTATGCACGGAACCGTGCCTGCTGTGACTGCGCTGCAAAAATCAGACCTTCTTATTACCCTCGGCGCTCGCTTTGATGACCGAGTAACTGGAGACGCCAAGAGCTTTGCAAAGGGTGCGAAGGTTATCCACATCGACATCGACCCAGCTGAGATCGGCAAGATCCGTCACGCTGATGTTCCAATTGTTGGAGACCTGAAAGAAGTTCTGCAGGAGCTAAACGCAGAACTAGAGGCTAAGACCAAGGGCAAAAAGCCAGATCTCAAAGAGTGGTGGGTGTTTATTGATGGACTCAAAAAACGCTACCCACTTGGCTACGACTGGCCAGAAGATGGCATGCTTTCACCTCAGTACGTAATCGAGCGCATTGGTGAACTCTCTGGACCTGAGGCAATCTTTGCCGCAGGTGTTGGTCAGCACCAGATGTGGTCAGCACAGTTCATCAAGTACGAGCGTCCTAACTCCTGGCTGAACTCAGGTGGAGCTGGAACCATGGGCTACTCGGTTCCTGCAGCAATGGGTGCCAAGGTTGCTCAGCCAGAGCGACTGGTTTGGGCAATCGATGGCGATGGCTGTTTCCAGATGACCAACCAGGAGCTTGCTACCTGCACCATCAATGACATCCCAATCAAGGTTGCCATCATCAACAACTCTTCTTTGGGAATGGTTAGGCAGTGGCAGTCGCTGTTCTACAACGGCCGCTACTCAAACACTGATCTACACACCGGCCAGGACTCCGTCATGATTCCTGACTTCCTAAAGTTGGCTGATGCCTACGGATGTCTTGGCATCCGAGTGACCAAAAAAGAAGAAGTTGACGCCGCCATCAAGCTAGCCATGGAAACTAACGACCGACCAGTTGTTATCGATTTCGTGGTTGGAAAAGATGCCATGGTTTGGCCAATGGTTCCAGCAGGTCTATCAAACGACGAGGTGCAGTTCGCTAAAGATGCAGCTCCAGTTTGGGATGGGCAGGAGTAAAGATGTCTAGACACGTACTTTCCCTTCTGGTTGAAGACAAGCCAGGTCTATTGACCCGCGTAGCGGGTCTATTTGCCCGTCGTGCATTCAACATTGAGTCTTTGGCTGTGGGCGCTTCTGAGGTTGAAGGCCTGTCCCGAATCACTGTTGTGGTTCAGGTAGAAGGCCTTGCCTTAGAGCAGATCACCAAGCAGCTAAACAAACTGATCAACGTAATCAAGATCGTCGAACTAGAGCCAGAAATGGCCGTTCAGCGTGATCACTTCCTAGTAAAGGTTAAGACCGATGCAACCAACCGCTCCCAGGTGCTGGAAGCGGTGGATCTGTTTAGGGGCCGAGTAATCGACGTGGTTTCAGACTCGCTGATTATCGAGATCACCGGAGAAGCCTCTAAGTGCCAGGCTTTTGTGAAGGTCCTAGAGCCATTTGGCATCAAGGAACTGGTTCAATCAGGTGTCTTGGCTATGGGCCGAGGATCAAAGTCAATGAGCGAAAAGATTTCTAAGTAAGTAACAAAAGAACACTTTGACCCTCGGTTGTCGTGGGTTGAGACACACAAGGAGAAAGAAAAAGACAAATGGCAGAAATTTTCTACGACAAGGACGCCGACCTCTCAATCATCCAGGGCAAGAAAGTTGCCGTCATTGGATTTGGTTCTCAAGGTCACGCTCACTCGCTAAACCTCAAAGACTCAGGCGTTGACGTTGTCGTTGGTCTAAAGGCAGACTCAAAGTCCAAGGCCAAGGCCGAAGAGCAGGGTCTAAAAGTTCTTTCCACTGCAGATGCTGCCAAGTGGGCAGATGTCATCGTGGTGCTTGCTCCGGACCCTAGACAGCGCGATCTATACACCGAGTCAATCGAGCCAAACCTAGAAGCCGGAAACGCACTTGTTTTTGGTCACGGATTTTCAATCCGCTTCGGATACATCAAGCCACCAGCTGGCATCGATGTTTTCCTAGTTGCACCTAAGGGCCCTGGACACATCGTTCGTCGCGAGTATGTTGACGGTCGAGGAGTACCAAACCTTATTGCCGTTGAGCAGGATGCCACCGGCAAGGCGATGGAGCTAGCGCTTAGCTACTCCAAGGCAATTGGTGGAACGAGAGCTGGAACAATCAAGACCACCTTTGCTGAAGAAACCGAGACTGACTTGTTCGGCGAGCAAGCAGTTCTTTGTGGTGGAGCGAGCCAATTGGTTCAGTACGGCTTCGAGACTCTAACTGAAGCTGGCTACCAGCCAGAAGTTGCTTACTTCGAGGTACTTCACGAGCTAAAGCTCATTGTTGATTTGATGTACGAAGGTGGAATTGCCAAGCAGCGCTGGTCAGTATCTGACACAGCCGAGTAC
Source organism: Rhodoluna limnophila (assembly GCA_945862155.1). Lineage (GTDB taxonomy): Bacteria > Actinomycetota > Actinomycetes > Actinomycetales > Microbacteriaceae > Rhodoluna > Rhodoluna limnophila_A. The sequence goes on along the minus strand of CAMAXJ010000008.1, from coordinate 26,716 downwards.
GGTGACTACATTTCAGGACCACGCGTTATTGGCCCAGAGGTCAAGGTTCGTATGAAGGAAGTTCTAACTGATATTCAGTCTGGCGCCTTTGCAAAGAGATTCGTTGCTGACCAGGATGCCGGAGGACCTGAGTTCCTAGCACTTCGTGCTAAGGGCGAGGCACACCCAATCGAAGCTGTTGGTAGAACACTAAGAAAACTGTTCTCCTGGATCAAGAACTCCGATGATTACAAGGAAGGTTCGGCTGCTAGATAAGTAGTCAAGCCAAACAATTAGATTCAATGCAAAAACCCCGCCCAATGGGCGGGGTTTTTCACTTTGGTTACAAAACTTGTTTGGTGGCATCCACCGGAAGTTCAGCGGTAGTGATTGCGGCTGCTTTGCTTGCGGAGATTCCAAGCATCGGAAGAGCGATGGCGATTGCCAGATCTGCCTCGGTTGCTTTAGCCTTTGGATCATTTAAGTGCAACAAAAAGATTTGCCACAAAACTGCCTTTAGGTTGCTTATTCGGATCTCGGGGTTATCTACTTCTAGAATTTTGGCACTTAGTAGCTGACGCATTACATCGCCAAGGTCTTTAGTAAGAGCTGGAATCAGCTGAGTGATTTCGTTTTGATTCTTGGCCACCATTTTGGCAAACATTGGATGGGTCACATGCATTCGATTCATCAACCGCATCGGAACAACTAGTTGCTCGAGCGGATCCTTGGTGCTTGAAGCAGCATTCAAGGCCCAGCCCACAAATGTGGCCCAAGCTTCGCTGATGGAAGCATTGAATAACTCATCCTTGGAGTCAAAGTGCTGATAGACGGTACTAACCGAGATCTCAGCATGGGAGGCAACCTGATCGATGGTGGCGTTCCAGCCCTTCTCGCCCAGTAGTTCCTGGGTAGCCAAAATCAAAGCCGCCCTATTTCTTGCGAAATAGGCGGCTTTTCGGCCCTTTTCAGGCCCAGCTTCTGCTTTAGCGGTCATTTTGCCCACAACCCCGATTTTAGGACTTTCAAGCCAAAAGCCTTGAATATTTCACAATTCTAGTTCAATATCAAAGTAGCACTACGATATACAAACTTGACTCGGATATTCAATAACCACAGCTAGGAGCAGAGAATGAGAGCACAACGCAGACCAATCCAGGCGACTCTGTCACGCCTTCTAGTTGCGCTGCTGATCGTGGTTGGCTTTCAGGCCACAGGCTTTACACAAACCTCTCCGGCTTTAGCTTCTGCTACAGCGATCACAGATGATGGGTCGAACAGTTCGGGATGGACCGGTGAAGTTTCACTTGATGGAACTGGGGGAAACCTAGGCTCCGCCTTTACCTTCAGCAAGAACACCTTGATGGGCAAGGAATTTGGAACTAGCGGAGATGATTTCTCCGGAGCGACGATTGAATTTCAAGCCAAGTTTGTTGATGGGAAAGATCACATAGCTTTGTTTTGGGGCGATGGCGTAAACCAAACAGCTTCAATAACAAACTCCCTTTACTTGGGCCCAGGAGGAAACCCAGCTTCGGGAGCTGCAATGGCGGGACAAATTGGAATCTCCGGGGGCCATGTTTCACCTTCTATCTATTGGCACGGAGTCGATGGTGGCGTTAGCGGAACTGGTAGCGCAAGTGTCACTTCAGGTGTGTGGCAAACAAACCGTTGGTACGTTATCAAGGTTGCGATTGGCGCTAGCTCAACAACTTACTACGTCGATGGCGTCCTAATCCAAACAAAGGCAACTTCGCTTCCGACAGCCAATGTCATTACCTTAGGTGGTGACGACAGAAACGGTTGGGGATTCAGTAACGGAGTGTTCGTTGACAATATCTCAATTACTCCGGGCGGAGCTGTACCGGCTGGATCAACAGGAAGCCTTTACCTGAATAACACATCTTTGTCACACGCTTTCAACAACAACCTCGATGTTGGAACTGGCCAGTTCACCATGGAGATGTGGGTCAAACCCGTTGGAAACAAAGGCCAACCGCTTTGGGGAAGCAACATAACCGGTACCTATAACATCGGTGCGGATACTGGTTTAGGCAGTAGCTGTGCAGCAAACACGAGGCTTTTGATTGCCCGCCAGGGTCAAGCTTGCCCGTATTTGACACCGGTGGGATCGTTCTCCACTGAGACCACCTGGAGACACGTGGTTTGGCAGCGAGGGGCATCAAATGCCATGGCTGTTTACATCAACGGTGTCCGTCAACTTGCCGTGACTGAATCAGCGGATTTCGGACTAAAGACCGGTCCTTTGAAAATCGGATGGAGCGAACGTGCAGCATTTACCGGGTACATCACAAACGTCAGGCTTGTAAAGGGTGCTGGTCTCTACTCTGGAACCACAATCACCCCACCCACAGAACCGCTAACTAGAAACGTATCGGCTGGAACTACAACTTTCCTTCTGGGTACCACAAGTTCATCAACAGCGCTCCGAGATTCGGTGTCCAATTTCATAATGACCGCCGATGGAACTTCAAACTTTGACTCCACCGTAGCTGCAACACCGCTTGGCGGATTGACCTGGTCTAGCGAGACTCCATTTGCTCCACCACTAGCTGTCAACTACGACCTAAATCTTGGATCAGGAAGTGCTCCAACAGCATCAGTTCAACCAGGAGCCAGTTTTACTACCCCTGCCGCTCCAACTAGAAGCGGTTACACCTTTACCGTTTGGAGATCGGGGGTATCGGATACTCCAGCGAGCACCAGCTTTACTGCCAACCGCAGCTACACCATGGGATCGACCGATATCACCTTGACGGCCCAATGGTCACCAGTGGCAAACACAGTAACTTTTGACTCTCAGAACTGGCAGACTGCAGCAACGATTCAGACTCTGACCGGCTCAAGCTCAACTCTGCCAACTGCACCGACCTGGTACGGATACAACTTCAAGGGCTGGTCAGAAACATCTGGTGGGGCAGTTGTCGACGTGTCGACGGTAACAATTTCAGGCGCCAAGACCTTCTATGCCATCTGGGAGCAAAAGTCCCTAGCGGGACTTACCGGCTTGTCTTCGCCAGATGTCATTAACCCCCACGCAACGCAAGCTCGAACCATCATCAGTGAACTTGGCGCTACCAGCACATCGGTGAAGGTTCCAGGCGGAGCACTTCCAACTACCTTCCAGGTAAAGGTTTATACCCTTCCTGACGACAGCTTCGCTGACGAGAAACTTGGAGCCGGTACCTACATCATTTCCCAGGTAGTGGCATGGGCTGATACAGCAGCAGGGTCGGTTGGAAACATTCAGGACACAGCCTCTGGCAAACCAATTGAGATGACGATCACCAGCCCTGATATCAAATCGGGCGCCAAGGTCTATTCCGTTCTAGGCAATTCCTCAATCCTTTTAGCAACTGCAACCCAGAACGGTTCTGTGACAGTGACCTTTAGTGAAGACCCTGTGATCATTGTCGAGGCAGCAACTGTTGTCACCTCAGCTCCAGGCGGATCATCTCCTGATCCGGTGGTTGTGAAGCCAGTTGTGAAGCCGCTAAAGCCAGTGGCCAAGACACCAAAGGCCATCAACTTTGCTGGATTCAACCCGAACTCTTGGGCTCTAACAGCTTCGATCAAATCGGCAATAGACCAGTTCTTCAAGAAGCTAGCTGCACCTTCCAAGGTCCGTTGTGTGGGAAACACCATGGGACCGAGGGTCCTAAAGGGCTATCAAGAAATTGCTGAAAAGAGGGGAGAGGCTGTTTGCGATTACATCGCTAACAACTTCGCCCAAAAGGCCGAGATTGTAATCTCTGGTGTTCCAACCACTTACTTTGACACTAGATACAGAAGAACCAGGGTTGGGCTTAGCTACTAAGGCTTATAAATCAGGAGGATTTCTTCTCTGAGTTTGGCTGCGTGCTCTCTGTTTTTGAGCAAGTGATGTAAACGGGATACGCTGTGGCGTATGTTGATGCAGGACCTTTTGACCCAAACCGGGTCGGATAATTTCCGTGAGCTTCATCGCTGGTCTGTAGAAAATCCTGAACGCTTCTGGTCAAAAGCTTGGGATGACTTGAGCATCGTTGGACAAAAAGGCAGCTTGGTTCGAAGTGGAGCAAATTTCACCGGGACTAAATGGTTTGAAGAGGCAAAGCTCAACGTTGTTGAAACCCTGCTGGCTGGAGATTTCGATCAAGAGGTATTGGTAGAGCTAAGCGAGCATGCCCCAAGACGTTGCCTAACCCGAGGTCAACTGCGTTCTGAGGTGGCCGCCTGCGCAGCGGGCCTTTTGGCCAGCGGTGTGAAAAAGGGTGACCGGGTTGTGGCGTGGATGCCAAATGTTCAAGAAGCTGTGGTTTTGGCACTTGGAGCTTTGAGCCTAGGCGCGGTAGTAAGCACCGCATCGACAGATTTTGGTCCAGCAGCACTTATTGATCGCTTTGGCCAGATTGAGCCAGTGTTTTTGCTTACCACCGCTGAGTATCAGTACGGGGGAAAGAAATTCAGTCTGCGAGACAAAATTGACCAAGTTGTGTCGGAGCTGCCAACACTCAAACAGGTTGTGGTTGTAGGGGGCTCTGGCACCCACCAAAGCTGGGAAGAGTTTCTAGCGCCCCACCGCGGCACCGCACTGGAGTTTGAAAAACTGGATTTTGCCCATCCGGGATTCATATTGTTTTCCAGTGGCACAACCGGCAAACCTAAGTGCATTGTGCACTCGGCTGCCGGTGTGCTCCTAAAGGTTCTCAGCGAGCAGGGGTATCACCTGGATATCAATCCAGGAGATCGCATCTTTTACTCAACCACCTGTGGCTGGATGATGTGGAACTGGCTGGTGATGGGCCTTGGGCGTCAAGCAACCATCGTGTTGGTTGATGGTAGCCCCAGCTATCCGGAAATAACAAAGCTTTGGTCAGTAGCAGAAGAAGAAAAAGTGTCATTTCTTGGAGTCTCCGCCGCCTTGATAGACAGCTGGAGAAAACGGGCTCTGGTTCCTAAATCAAAATTCGACCTCAAAAACTTGAAAACCATAGCTTCCACCGGATCCCCGCTTTCTCCAAGTGGCTTTGATTGGGTTGCCGAATCAGTTTCGGATTCGGTGGCTCTAGCTTCGATTGCCGGTGGGACGGATGTCTGCGGTTGCTTGGTGCTCGGGGTGCCAACAGAAAAGGTGGTCAGGGGAGAGATTCAAGGACCAGCTCTCGGGTTAGATATCGCAATCTTTGATCAGGATGGAAAAGAAGTTTCCTCGGGCGAAGATGGCGAGCTGGTGTGTAGAAATGATTTCCCAACCGTTCCGCTGAAATTCTGGGGCGACGAAACTGGCGCAAGGATGCGCGCTGCTTACTTCGAGAGATTTGAAGGGGTCTGGGCGCACGGGGATTTTGCCAGAACCACCAGCTCTGGCGGGTTTGAGATTCTTGGTCGGGTGGATGCCACCTTGAATTCCAGAGGGGTTCGAATTGGTACCGCCGAGATTTATCGGGTTGTGATGAATCTGCCCCAAATCACCGGTGCACTGGCGGTAGCTCAGCCTTTTGATGGCGACACCAGGATCGTGCTGTTCGTTGTGACCGAAGATCAGCTAGATCAAGGCCTTATCCAGGTGATCAAATCAAGCCTTAGAGATAACGCCAGCCCCCGCCACGTTCCTTCTCTTATTGTCTCGGTGCCAGATTTGCCAAGAACTCGAAATGGCAAGCTAAACGAATTAGCCCTGGCCGATATCATCTCTGGCCGTCAAGAGCGAGATAGCTCAACTCTGGCGAACCCCGAGTGCCTTGAGTGGTTTCGGGATTGGGCCAAAAGCTTCAAGGAAGAAGCTAGATAGCAGCGGAGGTTCCGCGCACCACAAGCTTTGATGAAACTCGGATGTGCTGAGATTTACTGCCGGGGCTTTTGATTCTTTGAACAAGCGCTTTTGCTGCCAGTCGACCAAGCTCGTCAAGTGGCTGGGCGATGGTAGTCAGGTTTACACTTCGAAGCGCTCCCAGACTTATTCCGTCATAGCCAACAACCGAGACATCTGCCGGAACTGATAGACCAGCTTCTTCAATGGCCGCGATAGCACCCATGGCTGCGATGTCATTGGCAACAAACAATGCAGTTGGCTTTTGACTGAGTGCTTGAATCGCTGCTTGGTATCCGGTGGCGTCGGTGAGTCCTCCGGAAACAACGCTGGCAAAAGTTTCCTTACCGTGCTGCTGCATAGCCAGGCGATAGCCCTGGACTCTGGAATGAGAAACCGGATTGTCGCCACCGCTCAGGCAAACAATCTTTGAGTGACCAAGTGAAACCAGGTGATCAACTGCCAGCCTTGCTCCGGCAACATCGTCATTGCAAACGGTATCTAGGGCCGAAGAGATAATGTCCTCCCGGGTCACAGTCACCGTCGGCACCTCATTGGCAATTTTCGTGAGCTCCCTGGAACTTAGTCGATGAGAAATCAGAATCAGACCCTCGATTTGAAACTGCAGGAGAGAGTCAATCTCAGTTTTTTCAAGGACCGGGTCCTTGCCTCCGGTCACCAACATGGTGGAGTATCCGTAGTCTCGAAGCTCGGATTGAACCCCATCCAAGATCTCCGCAAACACGGGATTGTGCAGATCCAGAATCAAAACCCCCATGGTTTGGCTGCGCTGGACAGCCAGGGACCTAGCGGCTGCGTTTCGGCGGTAGCCCAGGCTTTCCGAGGCTGCCAGAATCCGCTCTCGGCTTTTTTCACTGACCTTTTTTGACCCTGAAAGAGCCAGCGACACCAGCGACTTGGACACTCCGGCCAATGAGGCAACGTCGTGAATAGTTGGTTTGCTGGTGGACATTGTTGGCTACAAAACCTCAGCTACGCGCACTGATTTGCCACTTGATGCCGATAACTCACAGGCCTCGGCAATCCTCAGGCTCTCAAGCGCGGAATCAGCCGGGCAGGGGTTAGCAATTTCATCGCTGGCGAATGAAACAAAAGCATTGGTTTCATTTCTAAAGGCATCTCGAAAGCGATCGACAAATCCCAGATATGGATTCACATTTAGCTTTAGCTGCTGCTCCAGGTCATGAAGTGGGGTTCGAGTATTCAGTCCAGCTGAAATTGAATTCTTGGAACCAAAAGCTTCCAGCCTGACATCTTGTCCGAGTCCATTGTGGCGGGTGCCAGAAATTATCACCGGGACTCCGGAGGTGGTTTTAGCAACCACCGCTGAAGTGTCGGCATCGCCAAAGTCGGCATAGTCCTGGTGTTCCAAAACAGACTTAGTGGCAAAAACGGTTTCGACCTCGGTGTCGGTGAGCCAGCGAATCAGATCAAAATCATGGACGTGCATGTCGCGGAAGATACCGCCACTGCCTTCAATGAACTCCCTGGCGCTTGGAGTGAAATCGTGTGCGGTCATGGTCAGCGAATACAAAGTGCCAATTTCACCGGATTGAATTTGCTGTTTCATTTTTTGAATGTTTTCATCAAAGCGTCGCTGAAAACCAATTTGCAGCGGGGCTCCGTATTTTGCTGCTGACTCGATGGCGGCTCGGGTTCCAGAAATAGTTGCGGCAATTGGCTTTTCGCAAAGGACAGGTTTGCCGTGGGGAAGTACTTTAGAAAGCACCTGCTCGTGGGCGGCTGTTCCTACTGCGACCACGAAGGCATCCGCGTCAATGGAACCAAGTAAGTCCCAGGGCACAAACTCGGCTGAAAACTTCTGAGCTAGTGCTGCACCGTGATCGGGGTTTCGGTTTGTGATCAGCACCCGGCTAACCTTTGGGTTTGCGCTTAGGTCCTCGGCGCGGATGGCGCCCATGCGACCGGAACCTATGACCAAGACCTTCAAGATCTGACCCCCTTACGGTTGTGCCTACTGTGGTGTTGCGGAAAGTGCCTTTATTCTGGCATACTTTTGGAACGTTCCAACGAAAGGGTCCCAATTGTCTGACTTTTTATCCCGTGTTGCCTCAGCACCAATTTCCTGGGGTATTTGCGAGGTTCCCGGCTGGGGCGAGATGCTTCCCACTGAGCGTGTTCTCAGTGAGATGAAGGGGCTTGGCTTTACCGCCACGGAACTTGGCGCCCCTGGATTTTTACCATCCGATCCAGCCTCGGTGAAAGATGAGTTAGCCAATTACGGGATGCAATTGCTTGGTGGATTTACTCCAGTGGTGGTGCACGATAAATCTCAGCGTCAGGCAACCATCGATAGCGCCACAGCCACAGCAAAGCTCTTCCAAATCGCCGGAGCCACCAAGTTTGTTTCGGCTGCCGTTCAGGATTGGGACTGGTCCTTTCCTAGAGCGTTGTCAGTTGATGAGCAAAAACATGCAGTTGAGATGTTTGGAATTATTGACGAGATCTGCCAAGAGCACGGTCTTGATCAAGTGCTCCACCCACATGTTCAAACCATTGTGGAAACAAAAGCGGACATGCATCGATTCTTGGATTCTTGCGACGTGAAGTGGTGCTTGGACACCGGACACACGGCCATCGGTGGACAAGACCCAGTGCAGTTTGCCAAGGACGCTATGGAACGAGTCGGTCACGTTCATCTCAAAGACGTTCAGCTTTCAATGGTTCCAAAAGTTTTGAGCAGAGAGGTCACTTTGATGGCCGCGACCCAGGCTGGTTTGTTTACCCCACTTGGCCAGGGCGATGTTGACATCATGGGAGTAATCCAAACTCTTGAAAATGCTGGATACCAAGGCTGGTATGTGATCGAGCAAGACACCGCACTCACTTCTGGTTTTCCAGCCGAAGGCGAAGGTCCGGTTCATCAGGTAGCAAATTCGATGGACTACCTAAGAAACACCGTTGCACCAACTTTGGTTTCGAAGTAGAGAAAACAAATCGTGGATGTTCTAAGTGTTGGCCGAGTGAGCGTAGATCTTTACGCCAAAGAAGCCAACGCCGGATTTGACTCCCAGCAAAGCTTCACCAAATCGGTTGGCGGAAGCCCCACCAACGTTGCAGTTGCCTGCGCCCAGCTGGGTCTTGCATCAGCACTTGCAACCAAGGTCGGCGACGACTCCTTCGGGCAGTATGTGACAAATAAACTCAAATCCTTTGGGGTGGACACCAGCTTTGTCGGAACAGTCGAAAACGCCCAAACCCCGCTGGCTTTTGCAGCCCTGACACCGCCTGAAACCCCAACGGTGGTTTTCTACCGCGGGGCAGCGGCGCCAGATACTCAGCTAACCCAAGAAGCAGTGCCCGCCTCGGTGGTCCGGGAAACCAAGATTCTTTGGATCAGCCAGACCTCTTTATCTCAAGGCACAACTGCCGAAACTTGCCTTAGCTGGATGGGGCTTCGCGGATCTGATTCTCACACCATCTTGGATCTTGACTACCGGCCGCAGCTTTGGGCTTCTAAGCAAGAAGCTCGTGCCATGGCTACCCGCGCAATCGCCTTAGCGAGCATCGTGGTTGGAAACTTGGAAGAGTGCGAGGTGGCTCTTGGCACAACCGTGGCAAGCGAAGCCGCCGATGCTCTGCTTGCAGCCGGTGTAAAACTTGCGATAATCAAGCTTGGAGCCGAGGGAGTACTCATCAAATCAGCCAGTGAGCAAATAGTGATCCCAGCTCATCCGGTCGAGGTTGTCTGCGGCCTTGGTGCCGGCGACGCATTTGGTGGAGCGGTTTGCTACGGACTAATCAATGACTGGGACTTGGAAAAAATTGGCACCTTTGCTAATGCCGCTGGAGCACTTGTTGCAACACGTCTAACTTGTGCCGATGCGATGCCAACCGTAGCAGAGCTAGAGAAAATGTTAGCGGGGGCAGCGTGAAACTTGAAAGACAGCACTACCAAGCACTTCTAGATGCGAGGGTTTTTGAACCGCACAGTTTGGTTGATGCACTAAAGGCAAGACGTCGTCGAAAGGCACTGAGCCCGGACGGTAATTTACTTATCCTGGCCGCCGATCACACCGCCCGGGGCAAGATTTCAATTGGTAACAATCCAGTAGCGATGTCAGATCGTTTCACCCTGCTGGAGCGTCTAGTTTCAGGCCTTGCCAATCCGGCAGTTGACGGGGTATTGGCAAGTGCCGATATTCTCGAGGAGCTGGCTTTTCTTGGAGCACTAAATGACAAGCTGGCAATTGGAACCATGAACCGCGGCGGCATCATTGGTGCCAGCTGGGAATTAGATGATCGGCTTACTTCTTATGACGCCGAACACATCGAGTCCATGGGGCTCGATGGGGGAAAGACCCTAATTCGCATTGATTACTCAGACCCCGGGGTTGCCAGAACAATCGAGACCGTGGCGGCCCTTTCCACCAAGCTTGCCGACAGGAAGCTGCTTTCCCTGATTGAGCCGCTGCCGTATCTAAAAGACAAAAAGGGCACCGCCGTGCTGGATCCATCCGATGAAGCCCTAACCAAGGTGGTGGCAATTGCCTCAGGTCTTGGCTCCTCCTCGGCATACTCTTGGCTGAAGGTTCCAGCCAGCAAGCAAATGGCGCTGGTTGCCGGGGCAACTAGCCTTCCTGTTTTGATGCTGGGTGGGGAACCAACCCAAGATGACAGTGAATTGTTTGGTCGCTGGGAAGCTGGAATGAGAATTCTAAATGTTCGTGGACTGGTGGCCGGAAGGTCGCTTTTGTACCCTACGAATTCCGATACTTTTGGAGCGGTGTCCCGCGCCGCAGACTTGGTTCACAAAGCGCTCGCAAATCGCGACGGCTCAAAATAGAAAAAGGAAAACACGGCAAATGAACAAACGCATCGGTATCGCTGTTCTTGGTTTGGGCTGGATGGGTGAGGCTCACTCTCGCTCGGTGCTTCGAATTCCCTCACTGTTCCCAAAACGCTCCTTTGACCCCAAACTAGTTGTTTGCGCTGACACCGAACCATCCAGACGCGAAAGAGCAGTCAGCGACTTTGGATTTGAGAGAGCGGTTGAAGACTGGCGCGAGGCGATCAATTCCGACGATGTTGATGCCGTTTGGGTCACCGCACCAAACATGCTTCACGTTCCGATGATTGAGGCAGCCGCTGCAGCCGGCAAGGCTATCTTCAGCGAAAAGCCAATCGGTGGAAAGCCTGAGCAAACCGTTGCAGCTCTAGCTGCTGCCAAAAAAGCTGGTGTTGCAACCGGTGTTGGCTATAACTACATCTGGGCACCTCTAGTTATTCACGCCAAGAACCTGATTGATTCTGGAGCACTGGGTGAAATCACCCATTACCGCGGCAGGTTCTTGTCGATGTATGGAAGCGATGAGCTGGGACTTCTGACCTGGCGCTTCATCATGGATCAGGCTGGCTACGGTGTCACAAGCGATATCCTTTCGCACTCGGTATCTATGGCCCAGTACCTAATTGGGGATATCACCGAGGTAATAGGTATGAAAAACACCACAATTCCTAAGCGTCCGATTCCAACCGGAGCCGCAGGTCACTACGGCAGAGGTAAGCCAGAAGATCCAAAGGGAAATGTTGAAAACGAGGACTTTGCCTCGATGCTCTGCACCTTTAAAAACGGCGCCACCGGAACCTTTGAGGTTTCCAGAACCATGGTTGGACCTGAGAGCCAGAACGCCTTTGAGGTCTATGGAACCAAGGGAGCGATCTCCTGGAACCTAGAAAAGCTCAATGAATTGCAGTATTACGAGCTAATCGAAGATAAGAACTCAGGCTACAAAACCATCTACGGTGGCGATCGGTTCCCGTTCCACGCCAACTTCGTTCCAGGTCAAGCCAACGCAGTTGGCTTGGAGGATTTTGTAGCTATCGAGGATTACAGCTTCCTTGAGTCGCTGGCAACCGGCAAGCCTTTTTCTCCGAGCTTCAAGGAAGCTGTTGACGTGGTTAGCGTTCAGCAGGCCCTTATCAACTCTTGGGAATCAAGATCCTGGGAGAAAGTCCGTGACCTTGGGAGTGCCATCTAATGAGCGTAAAGACAATAAAGCTAACTACCGCTGAGGCAATTGTTCGATACCTGATCGCCCAGCGCATCGAAATCGATGGTCAGAACCTGCCACTGTTTCCAGGTGTGATGGGAATCTTCGGTCACGGCAACGTCACCAGCCTCGGTCACTCACTTGAGATGCATAGAAAAGAGCTACCGGTTTGGCGTGGCCAGAACGAGCAAGGCATGGGACTTGCCGCAGCAGCTTTCGCCAAAGCCAAGCGTCGCCAGCAAATACTGGTTGCAACTTCTTCGATTGGACCGGGAGCCACCAACATGGTGACCGCTTCGGGAGTTGCAATGGCCAACCGCTTGCCGGTTTTGTTTATCGCCGGTGACACCTTTGCATCGCGCCTACCGGATCCAGTGCTGCAGCAAGTCGAGCACTTTGGCACCCCATCGATTACCGTCAACGATTCATTCCGTTCGGTTTCCAGATACTGGGACCGCATCACTCACCCGGCCCAGATCCTAAGCTCGCTACCGCAGGCGGTTGCGACCATGTTAGATCCAGCCGATTGCGGACCTGCCTTTATTGGTTTGCCCCAGGACGTTGCAGCCGATGCTTACGATTTCCCAGTTTCTTTCTTTGAAACTAACTTGCGCGAAATTGCCAGGCCAAGGCCCGACCTTGGCCAGTTGGCCAAGGCGGTAGCCCAGATCAAGGCAGCCAAAAAGCCAGTAATCATCGCCGGCGGTGGCGTGCACTATTCACTCGCCGAGAAAGCGCTTGCTGATTTCGCCGAGAAGTTTGGAATCCCGGTTGTTGAAACCGTGGCTGGAAAATCATCCCTGGTGGCAAGCCACGTAGCTTACGCTGGCCCGCTTGGAGTCACCGGAGCCGAAGCTGCCAACAAGGTAGTGTCCAAGGCCGATCTAGTTTTGGCAGTTGGAACCAGGCTCGAGGATTTCACAACCGGTTCTTGGACTTTGTTTGCCGGTGATGCAAAATTCATCGGCATCAACGCGGCTCGCTTTGATGCCGTGAAGCATCAGGCGCTACCGCTGGTTGCCGATGCCAGAGAATCACTTAGCGAACTAACTAAGGAACTAGGCTCTTGGGCTGCCGATTCATCATGGACCACCGAGTCCAGATCCTTCAAGTCTGAGTTGCAGGCTTTTGTTGATTCACGGGTAGCCGACGACAACATCTGGCCACCAAGCTATGCGCAACTGGTTGGTCTAGTGCACCAGAGTGCAACGGCCGAAGATTATGTCTTGACCGCAGCCGGTGGATTGCCCGGAGAGCTGAACATCAACTGGATGAGCAAGGCCGTGGCCTCCTTCGACTGCGAGTATGGCTTTTCTTGCATGGGCTACGAAATTTCTGGTGCCTGGGGAGCTGCCATGGCCAGAGAAAAAGGCGAGGTCTACGCGATGGTGGGAGATGGCTCGTATATGATGATGAACTCGGATATTTACGGCTCGCTTCTTTCTGGACACAAAATGATTCTGGTGGTTTGTGACAATGAGGGCTACGCCGTCATCGAGCGACTTCAGGTCAGCCAGGGCGGTGCCTCTTATAACAACATGCTTTCTGATTCCACCGGAACCGGAACAGATATAAGAGTGAACTTCAAAGCTCACGCCGAATCAATGGGAGCTGTGACCTTTGAGGTTTCAAGCCTTGGTGAATTCTCGGAAGCCTTGGTCAAGGCCCGCGCCGCTGACAGAACGGCAGTGATCGTGACCAAGGTTAGAGCCAAAGACTTCACAGAAGGCGGGGCCTTCTGGCAGGTCGGCGTTCCAGAGGTTTCCGAACGAGCTGGAGTTCAGGCAGCAAGAGCCAAGATGGATCAGGGACTCAAAAACCAGAGGCCTGGCGTTTAGCGAACAGAATAGCTAGAGGCCAAGCTATGGCTTCAAGCCTTTCCAGATGCTGAGTATCTCCGGAGCCTTGGGAGGCCTTTCGTTGAAGAGCGCTTTGTATACCCTTCTTCCCGATAGGTAGTGAGCTAGCTGGATCATTGAAGCTGAATAGGCTTTGCCATTTAGATACTTCTTATACAGTCTTGCTGTTGCCTTAGCCCAAGGATCTCCGTGGTAACCGCTGGTTAGTGCATGACCAACTTCATGAAGCAGAGTCTCTTTGTCAAAGTGGCATAGGAACATAGCCTTTTGCTCATGGTCCCACCAACCCATGGCATGGGGAATATCCCCCTTGAGGCCAAAGTGTGAATGAATCCTCACCCAAGAAACCTTGAGCTTTTCTTTCTTTACGATCTCTTCCAACAGAAGCAAACAAGGCTTCCATAGCTTCCAGGCGCGAGTATCAAACTTGAGTCCAGGCCTTACCTCAAACGAAAGCTTGGTAGCCCAAACCGGGAGCATCCGGTAGCGACCAGCTACCTTGAGCTCGACTAGTTGGTTGGGGTTTGTAGGCATGAAACGATAGTAAGCGCAGAACAATGGGTTTTTGAACAACAGCAATGGAGCTGTTAGCAAGTCCTTAGAAAGTTAGGCTCTAGGTATGGCCTCTTACTTACCAGCACGAATTGCAGCTCTTGCAAGCTTTGGCTTCGTGCTGGTGATGAACGTGGTTGCCTCGGCACTTCCTTTGAGTGGTCTATCCGTTGGGGGAGTATCCGATAAATACACCACCCTATTTGCACCAATTGATTTCACCTTCGGCATCTGGGGTCTTATTTACCTAGGCCTTACGATCTATACCTTTACTCAAGCTTTCCAAAACAATGAGGTAATCAACAAGATCACCCCATGGTTTATAGCAGCGAATATCTTCAACGGATCCTGGATCATTGCCTGGCGCCTAGAACTACTCTGGCTATCGTCTTTGATCCTGGTAGGGCTCCTTATCTGCCTATACAAAATCAACAAGGTGGCAACTGCCATAAAGACCACCTTCGAGCAAACCATCTCAGTTCGGCTCCCATGCGAGATTTACTTCGGCTGGGTCACGGTTGCAACCATTGCCAACATCAGCTCTTTTTTTGTCCAGCAAGGCTTCCAAGACGGATACCTGATTAGCGCTGAGAGCTGGACCATAGCAATACTGGTGGTTGCAACCCTCATTGGCACGGCAACTGCCCTGGTGAATTCCTCACCTGCATACTCACTTGTATTGGTATGGGCTTTCTTTGGTATCTACTCCCGGCACACATCGCCCTTTGAATGGAACTTCCAATACCCAAACATCATCCTTGCCACTCAGGTGTTGATGGTGGTGTTGGTAGTTGTGAGTGTGGGGGCGGGGGTTAGGTGGTTGAGGGTGCCGGTTGGTCAACCCAAGTAAGTTTTAGTCATGGAGACCTCCAATCCAATTCACGTGGTAGCGGCCATTTTTATCAAAGATGAAAAAGTACTAGCTTGCCGAAGAGCCCCACACAAAAGCTCATCTGGGCTATGGGAGTTCCCAGGAGGGAAAGTCGAATCGGGTGAGAGACCTTTCGCTGCTCTTGAGCGCGAGATCAAAGAGGAACTGGGCTTCGACTGTAAGCCACGCGAAACTTACGATGTATCGATAACGAAGGTCGGCAATCTTGAGATAAAGCTAGAGACGATCATTTGCCCCTTTGACTTAGACGAGGAACTCTCCAGCACAGATCACGATGAGTTTAGGTGGCTCGAACTGAACGAGCTTCATAAGGTGAAGTGGGCAAAGCCAGATCGACCGGCCGTTTCGAAATTGTCGGTAGTGGGTCATTAGATAGTTCTTGCGGGCAGCCTTTGGCAAAGGCATCGCTGGCCTAGGCTAGGCAACATCGAGATAAGGAGGGGGATAGCTTGCGCTATTGGTGGGTGAACCAAAACCAGACCTACAACCATGAGGTTGGTGGCGGCTATTTGTGGTCTCCGAAGAAGAACAGCAACAACGCCAGGAACCAGTTCTACGACAACATGGTCGAAGTACAGCCTGGAGATTTGATCTTCTCTTTTGCAGATACTTTGATTAAGGCAATTGGAGTAGCGACCTCTCGAGGTTACTCGTCACCGAAACCTAAAGTGTTTGGTCAAACCGGAGAATACTGGTCTGATGAAGGTTGGAAAGTAGACGTGGAATTCACATACGTAGACAAGCCAATTAGGCCAAAAGATCACATGAAATTGATTAGCCCTTTACTACCCGACAAGTACTCTCCGCTTCAGCAATCCGGTGATGGACTTCAGGGTGTCTACTTGGCCGCTATACCCGATGAGCTTGGTGATCTTCTAATTGCCCTGTCAGGCGACCCCGAGATTTCTACGACCGTAGTTGACTTATCGCAGCTTGCGTTCAATGAAGAGGAGCAGGAATTGATCGCACAGACCTCTCTAGAAGAGACTGAGAAAGCGTCATTGGTCATGTCAAGGCGGGGACAAGGCCTTTTTAGAAGAAGAGTAAAACTGATAGAACAGAAATGTAGAGTGACCGGTGTTCACTCTGAGAAGCTTCTAACCGCAAGTCACATCAAGCCTTGGAAGACCTCTGACAACACAGAACGTTTAGATGGGAATAACGGCCTCTTTCTTTCTCCCCACGTAGATCGCCTTTTCGATTCAGGTTTCATAACCTTCACTTCTGTTGGTGAGATGCTTGTATCACCTCTTCTTGACGAGGAAGTTCTGCCCAAGTGGCAAATCGATCCCAATAGGAAGTATGGAAAGTTCAATGCGGAGCAAGCATTCTTTCTCGAATTTCATAATCGAGTAACTTTTCAGCAGGCACTGTGATGTTTCAAGAAAGCCTCTAGCGTAAGCATTGCCCCAATCACCTTAGGAGCATCGAACAGCCTAATCTGAGGCATTTTTGGCTTATGGAGATATCTAGAGTCGTACCTCACGCCTAAACTTAATGGAAAGACTCTAGTGATGGGGAAGAGGTTTCAAATGGCAGAAGTAGTAGTTCTTGATGTTGAAACAACGGGTAGAGGCTCAACTCACCAAGTGGTCGAGGTCTCGGGAGTGATCTATGAAACTGAATTTGATGAAGTTATCGGGGAATTCGACACTTTAGTTCGCCCGACTCGGAGTATTGATTCGGAGGCCTCTGAGATAAATGGTCTGCGCGCGAGTGACCTCAGCATGGCTCCAACCTTTGAAGAAGTTGGACCAATGTTCGCCCGACTTTTCCACAGGAGACCCGTCATTGCCTATAACGTGCAGTTCGACAGCCGAATTCTTAACGAAGAGTTTCAGCGCAACGGTATAGATTTTCAGATTAGCCAACAAGCTTGTGCATACAGTCCATTTGGTGAACGTCAGCTTCCACTCGAAGAAGCCGCAAAAAGAATCGGATACAAGCTTGAGAATGGTCATACTGCTCTAGCAGACGCCAGAGCCGCATTAGCCATTTCTACCCATCATGGCTGGGATAACATGCTCGCAAGAGCTGGCAGGACTGAGCACTTTTCACATGTGAGGGTTGGCTCTGTCAGGACTTTATCGAGGTTTCAAGCTGGTCTCACAAATGTTTACGACTTGAAGCCATTTAGCCGACTTAGTGAATTTAGAGACCCTACAGCAGAAGAGGGATACCTTTTGCTTCTGGACGAGTTTCTAAAGGATAAGACTTTTTCTCAACAAGAGGTGGATGAATTAGACGAATATGCGAGTAAAAACCAGATCGATGTGGGTCTAAAGCATGAGCTTCACCGAACATACTTTGGTGCCCTCGAGAATGCTGCGCTAAGAGGTGGGGTCACTGAGCAAGAAGCAAAACTACTTCTAGAGTATTCAAAACTTCTAGGGGTCGATGTTGAAGTAATAGTGACGGATTTTGGCCAATTTGTTCCAAAAACTGGTTCTCTAATTTGTCATACGGGTGATTCAATTCTGGATGGTCGAGTTTTATCAAAGGATGAAGTTAGAAGTATGGTTGAGTCTCGTGGCTACACTTTCACTTACGAACTGCGTAAATCTGACAAGATTTCCTTGCTCCTGGTGGCCGACGATGGCCACGAGTCTGGCAAGACTCGAAAGGCTGAGCAATGGGGTATCCCAATGATGACAATTGACTCTTTCGTGCAAGTCACTTCCAGTAGATAACGCCTCATCAAATACTCCGGCTAGATCTCGAATCGACGAGCCAACCCTAGAGTTCAGTGATAACTCAGAGTCCTTGAGGCGGATCAGTAAGCACTTTTGGGTTTTGAATGGGGTAGTTACCTGTTGGTCGTAGGGCTCTTGTACCCTTACAGCATGGGGAATCAGGAGCTGCTCGAAGCCTTGCGCCAATTTGTGGCCGAGCGAAATTGGCAACAATTTCACACCCCAGAAAACCTAGCCAAGAGTATCTCCATCGAATCCGCAGAACTTTTAGAGCTTTTCCAATGGTCCGAACCTTCCAACATAGACGAGGTTAAAGATGAGTTGGCGGATGTGCTGACATACTGCATACTCCTTGCCGACAAGTACGATCTAGACGTCGAAAAGATTGTCCTCGAGAAGCTCGAGAAAACCAAGGCTAAGTATCCAGTAGATAAGTCATACGGGCGCAGCGAGAAGTATGACCGACTATAAAATCGAGAAGTTTCCATTTGACCCAGCAGCTATTTCCTTTTGGGCGGAAGCCGAATCTTTAGGGGCGAACTGGCCGGTTGTCTACACACTGAGTAACGACAAACAGATTTACGTCGGCGAAACGCTTAGTGCAGTGACAAGGCTGAATCAACACTTGGCAACAGCCAAAAAGAAGAGCCTGAGTCGAGTGCAGATTATTCTCAATGAGAAGTTCAACAAATCCGTGTGTCTGGATCTTGAATCGCAGCTCATTCAATACCTAGCCGCGGATGGTACCCACCAGGTCTTGAATGCCAACTCGGGAATTAGAGATGCAAATTATTACGATCGGGACAAGTACAGGGAGTCATTCAATGAACTCTTCGACGCCCTCGTTGCTGATGGCCTATTGTCTAAGTCAATCCCAGAAATCATCCTACGCTCCCTACTCACGTGAGAAGTAAGGGAATTTGCTGGCGGAAAATGGGAGATTCGAACTGCCCAACGCAAATTTTGCCCCCTATACCCCCTTGGGTAGACACTTATCCCCGGTAAACATTTCTATAGGAGGAACCCATGTGTTCACCAGTTAACTGCTCAACCTGTAACAAGATCACTTGGTCTGGTTGTGGGGAGCATATTGAAGAAGCTCTAGCTGGAGTGCCAGAAGAGCAGCTTTGCACTTGCAATAACTAGTTCTTTTTTAGCTTGTTGTTGGCTTTAGCCAACAACAATGGATGGAACCCCACCCTTGGGTCTAAAGGTTGCTCTTGGTTCTGCTGTGGGGAGATCTTTAGCTATTGGTTTAGGTCTTTTGGTTCTTGCCATCTCTAGCAAGATGATGTGTGCTTCCAGTAATGCGAACTGATCTCCCAGGCACTTTCTGGTTCCGGCTAAAAAGGGGAAGTATGCGCCACGGGGAAGGCTATCTTCGTAGTCGTTTGCCCATCTCTCGGGTGAGAACTTAGCTGGATCTTCAAAGAACTTGGCTGATCTGTGGCTGGCGTATTGGCTAACTAGAACATGTGCTCCCTTGGGAACAGCAACTCCTGCTACCTCTATATCCTCTATGGCTCGTCTTGGCGATACCCATACCGGGGGAGCAAGTCTTAGTGCTTCTTGGAAGATGGCTTTGGCTGTTGGTGCTGAAAGAACCTGTCTTATCTCCGGTGGTTGATCATCCGGTAGATAATCACTTGCTTCCTGTCTTAGTTTTTCCCAGAGATCGTCGCGGTCTCTAAGGTAAGAAAGCGCCCAGGTCATGACGTTGGCTGTTGTTTCGTGGCCGGAGAGAATCAGGGTTAGGGTTTCATCTCTAACATCGTCGTGGCTTAGGGCTTGGTTCTCATCGTCTCTGGCATCTAGTAGTAGGCCGAGTAAATCGGTTCCATGGCTGCCGCTTGCTACCCGCTCTGAGATGATGTCTTCGGCAACATCGGCTAGGTATTCGGCCGATTCCTTGAACTTTTTGAAGTATGGAATCGGACTTTCATCAAATTTGTCTAGGCCTGGCAGCATGGTGCGCTCGATGCGATCGATCGCAACTCCCATGTGGTGTTGGACGCCTTCGGCGTACTTATCTATATCCGTTGAAAATAGAAGCTGTGCCACGATCTGGAAGGTCAGCCGCATCATTTCCTCGTTGGCTGATACCTGCTGGCCCAGTTGCCAGTTCGCAAGGTGGTTTTTGGTGATTTCGCTCATGTTCTTGGCGTAGTCGTTTAGTTGCCCGTGGTGAAAGGGCGGTTGCATCATTCGGCGGTGCCGAAGATGCAACGGCTCTTCGTTGGTTAGTAGTCCTTTGCCTAAGACCTTATGCATTCTTTCAAAGCCCACTCCTTTGACAAAGGAGTGCTGCTTTTTCACCAGGACGTCGGTGACGCCCTCTGGTGAAAAGAAGGCAATGAACAGCTCGCCTCCTAGAAAAAAGGAGGCAGTGTCCCCGTACTTGTTTTGTAAATCAAGTAAAAACTTGGGGGTATCGCTTAGAAACTTTAGGGTCAGTAGTCCGCCAAGGGCGTTTGGGCCCTTGGGGAGATTGGCTAGCCCTTTTTTGGAGCGAATGGCCTTGGGTTTAGCTGGGTATTCGACTGGGCGCTCGGAGGTATATGGTCTTGCCATCTGGGGCCTCCTCATTGAGCTTTCGTTGAGCTTGAGTGTAATGGGAATTGGCCTAGGGGCTAAAGACAGTTTTGGGAGTAGCTTGTAGGCATGGTGCCAAAGTCAAGAATGAGAGTTTGGGCGACCAGGATTATGGTTGCCGGGCCAGTTATTGCCTTTGCTCCAGTTGTTCTGTGGCTGGTTTTCTCGATTGGCTGTTATAACGCCTTTGATGAGAGTACTTGCGGCGGGGCTGTTTATCTCTGGTACCTGATATCAGCAATTCCCTTGGGGATCTTGGTGAGCTTTGTTGGGCTGGTTTTTTGGATTGTAGCTAGAGTGAGAAAACCTAAAGCCTAGCTAGCAAAGGAAGGGTAAGAAATGGAAAGTCTCGCACTAACAGTGGCTCTAATCCTGCTTGCAATATTGAGCTTTGGCCTAGGAGCATTCGTGCTTTCTTGGTTTAGATCTCCAGTTGCCAAAGTGCTTACCTATGTCTTGGCCACGGTATCGATAGCCGCCGGGGTCTGGGTGGGCTGGGTCTTGATTGATGGCAATGGCATAGCCATTGCCTTGGTGCCTGTTTGCCTCGGGGTCTTTAGCTTCTGGAACTCTAGGCGCAGGAATAAGGGTTGAACCCGACTTAAATTGACCTGAGGCCCGAGCCTGGATTTTGACTAAACTTGTAATCAATGCTTCACAGTTGAGGCATTTCCCCCTCTTCTAGCCCTCTCGAGGAACACCTTTTGCCTAAGCCAATCGTCCTAATCGCCGAAGAGCTTTCGCCTGCCACGGTTTTAGCCCTTGGACCTGATTTTGAGATCAAAAAAATTGACGGAACTAACCGTGCCGTACTTCTTGCCGAGCTTGCTACGGCAAGTGCGATTCTGGTTCGCTCCGCGACACAAGTTGATGCCGAAGCAATCTCAGCTGCTAAGCAGCTGAAGGTTATTGCAAGGGCTGGTGTGGGGCTCGACAACGTAGATATAAAGGCAGCAACTGCTGCTGGTGTGATGGTTGTGAATGCTCCAACTTCGAACGTTATCTCGGCTGCTGAGCTTGCTATTGGGCACTTGCTCTCTTTAGCCCGTCACATCCCGGATGCTAATGCTTCCCTAAAGGCTGACAAGTGGGAAAGAAGTAAATTCACTGGCGTTGAGCTATACGACAAGACCATCGGAATCGTAGGTTTAGGTCGAATTGGTTCTTTAGTTGCAGAAAGACTTGCTGGCTTTGGGGCAAGGCTTATAGGTTTTGACCCTTATGTCACTCCCGCCAGGGCTGAGCAGATGGATGTGACTCTAGTTTCTCTGGATGAAGTGATGGAGCAAAGTGATTTCATCACTATTCACATTCCTAAAACCCCTGAGACCACGGGGCTAATCGGTGCTACCCAGTTTGCTAAGGCAAAAAAAGAGCTTCGCATTGTTAATTGCTCGCGCGGTGGAATCATCGACGAGGACGCTTTACTTGAGGCGCTAACAACCAACCGCATTGCTGGAGCTGGGCTCGATGTTTTCAACAACGAGCCTCCTAAGGGTTCTGCCTTGCTGTCTTTGCCAAACATCCTTGTTACCCCTCACCTTGGAGCCTCCACTGACGAAGCTCAGGAAAAAGCTGGTATCTCGGTTGCTAAGTCGGTAAGGCTTGCTTTGTCTGGGGATCTGGTTCCTGATGCCGTTAACGTTGCCGGCGGTCAGATCGATGAGTCTGTCAAGCCAGGTATTTCTATGGCTGAGAAGTTGGGCCAAGTGCTATTCGGCATGGCCGATGCTTCCTTGGTTTCTGTTGAGGTTGAAGTTCGTGGCGAGATTGCGGTTCACGATGTCTCTGTTTTGAAGCTTGCTGCCCTAAAGGGCATCTTCATGGCGGCGGTTGATGATCAGGTGAGCTATGTCAATGCGCCGCTACTAGCAGAAGCTAGAGGTGTTGAGGTCAAGCTGAGCGTGAACAAGATCTCGGAAGAGTATCGGAACATGACTACCCTACGGGCGGTGTTATCCGATGGGTCTGTGGTGTCGGTATCGGGAACTGTTATTGGTCCTAAGCGTCACGAGAAGATCATTGGCATCAACGGCTACGACGTTGAGCTGGCTTTTGCTGAGCACATGGTGCTCATGGTTTACTCGGACCGCCCAGGAATTGTTGCCGTATACGGCAAGGCCTTTGCTGATGCCAAGATCAACATTGCTGCCATGCAGATTGCAAGGCAGCAAAAAGGCGGCAAGGCGCTATCTGTTATCACGGTTGACTCACCGGTTGAGCCAGCTCTTCTTGAAAAGCTCAAGAAGGACATTGATGCTTCGACCATGAAGGCCATCACTATTTCTGTTGGCTAGTTGAAGCCTCAGGTAAGTTATCCACAACTTTCACTGCTGGACAAATTGCAACGAGACTTGCTCTAGCTTGTTTGGCATGAATACATTCTCCGCAAATTCCAAAACACCGCCTCTTTCGCTCTTGTCAGCTTCAAACGCGCAGAGTTATGCTGAAGTCATGACTAGGACAGTGAACATAAGCGAAGCCAAGACCAACCTGTCTAAGCTCGGGGACGATGTTGCCCAGGGTGAAGAAGTCATCGTCTCGCGCTCTGGTAAACCGCTTATGAAGTTGGTTGCCCTAACGCCAGATGAAAAGCAGGCTGCCCAAGCCAGGACGCTCCCAAGGGACCTCTGGGTTACTGCCCAGTACTTTGAAGGCTTTGACTGGGAAGCTTGGGACCGGCTGGATGAGGAAATGAATGAGATTTGGCGCAAGTTTGGGTACATGGACTAGTGCTGGTCCTGGACACCAACGCACTGTTTTCGCTTCTTAGCAATCCCAACCAGTTTGGAAAAAAGACTCAGAGACTTCTAGCGCGGGCGAGCGAAGTTTATTTCTCACCGGTTTCAGTTTTTGAAATCGCAATCAAGGACATGCTCGGAAAAATCAAGCTTTCCCATCCACTTGGTGCTCTATTGAAAGAACACGAATTGGGAAGTTTACCTTTGCGAGTAGAGGATGCTTTGGAAACCTATTTCCTACCCAGCCTCGTAAGGCATGACCCCTTTGATCGCCTCATACTGGCAACAGCTAAATCTAGAGGTGCAACGCTGGTCACATCAGACAGGCGTATGTTGGATTTGGGTTTCGATTGGATCTTGGACTCGGCTGCCTAAGAAACTTGAAACCCATCAACTTGGGTCCTGGTGGGCAAGCTAGACGATGCCCCTAGTTTTGTGACTGAGATCGATGCTGCCTTCACGGCCACCTCAATAGCTTCCTCTAGGGAAGCTCCCTCGCTAAGCAGCGCTCCAAGATAACCAGCAAATGCATCGCCCGCAGCGGTGGTATCCACTGCTTGAACCTTAGGAGCGGCAAACAATCTAGTTTCTTTTTTGTTGACCAACACAACTCCTTGGCCACCCATGGTGATGATGGCGTTTTCAACGCCCTTGTCTAGAAACCACTGGCCGGCTTGTTTGGCCGATTGCTCATCCGTTACCTCTATACCGGTTAGCGAGTGAGCCTCTGACTCGTTAGGGGTCACGATATCAATTAGATCCCAGGCAGTTGGCTCTGGGTTAGAAGCAGGGGCTGGGTCTAATACGACTGTTAGTCCTTGAGATTTGGCAAGGCTAATAGCGTGGCGGTTTACTTCCCAGGGAATCTCGAGCTGAGTAAGAAGTACTTTGGCATTTGGGCGTTTTTCGAAGGCGTCATCCACCTGAGCCTTGGTGATTTTGAAATTAGCCAGTGGGATAACCACGATGTTGTTCTGGGATGAGGCGGCGACTCTGATATGGGCAATGCCGGTAGGTCCCTCAACTTGTCTAACAAAAGCCGTATCAACGCCGAAATCCTCCAGGGCGTCGGTTGCAAAATCAGTGAAAACATCGGTTCCAACGCAGCTAACCAGGGTGCTGGTAGTTCCTGCTAGGGCTGCCGCTACTGCCTGGTTGGAGCCTTTGCCGCCCAGGATGATCTTGAAATCACTCCCAAGAATGGATTCTCCCGGGGCAGGAAGTTTGTCCGCAAAGGCCACCAGGTCAATCGAGATTCCGCCGACAATAATGACACCACCTTTTGAGCTTTTTTCGTTTGCCATTTAGTTCTCCTCTAGCAAGGCAGCTGCGGTGCCATCGTCGATAATCAGATCTGAAATGTATTTGCCAGCAAGGGCACCCTTGAGGCTTGGAAGTCTTGAAGGACCTGCGATCACGCAGATCTTTCTAGGAACTGCTCGAATCACATCAAGGCTAGGACCTGTGGAGCGGTTGTTCAGAGCAATGCCATCTGATGAGCCATCGGCTCGGTAGAACACCGTTGCGATATCTCCAACGATGCCTCCCTCGTTCAAACTCTTTTGATCATCGGGGCTTAGATAGCCGGCTGTATAAACCTGACTTGGAACTTCAGAGTTACTGGCACCAAGACCAAATAGGGCAACATCCATCGAGGACTGTATGTCCAAAATTCGCTTGGTGCTTCTTTCTCTCCAGAGAGTTTCTTTGGCTGAAGGGTCATCAAAAAAGGCAGGTACTGGAAACTGTTCCACAGTTGCACCATATGCTTCACCAAAGCGCCTAAGGATTTCACCGCTGTATGTCACACCGGTAGTGAAGGTGTTTCCAGCTCCATTGAGCTGGACCACCCTTGAATCCCTCAAAGGTCTTGGAGCTAAGTTTCTACTCACCGCAGCGGTAGTTGATCCCCAGGCAACACCCATGGTCATGCCGGAGAAGAAAAAGTTGGTGAGCATTCGTGCGGCCGTCAGGGCCACACGGTCCAAGCGGTCGATTGGGGAGGCTGATTCGGCAACCGGAACCAGGTGGGCGTTGACTCCGTAGCGCTTTTTGATCTCGGTTGCCATCCGTCTTGGAGCATCTTCGGGGGAGTGAATCTTGAATTCGACGATTCCTCGGTCTTTGGCCATCTGCAGAAGCCTGGAAACCGAAGATCTCGAGACCTTCAGTTCGTCGCCGATGGCGTCCATGGTCAGATCCTGCAGGTAGTAAAGCTGCGCGGCCTTGAGGGCCAGGCGAACCCTGGATTTCTCATTGACCTCGTCCAACATAACGAAAGTATTGCACATATGTGCAAGTTGGCTGAAATTTATGTCAGGGGCCCCATAGGGTCAATAGATTGCTGGTATTCGAGCAGTTTCAATGAAGAAAGCGGCAGAGAATGAACCAGAGCACAGTCGAATCTTCTCGACTAAACGCGCTTCGGGAAAACCCCAAAGCGCAGGTGCTCATTATCGGCGGCGGCATCAATGGCCTCGCCACTTTCCGAGACCTGGCCTATCAGGGCATCGATGTTGTTCTAGTTGAAAAAAACGACTACTGCTCCGGAGCTTCCGCTGCTTCCTCGCACATGATTCACGGTGGTGTTCGTTATCTAGAAAACGGCGAGATTCGTTTGGTTAAGGAATCTCTCGAAGAAAGAAATCGCCTTTTGAAGGCAGCTCCTCATTATGTGAAGCCACTAAAAACCACAATGCCGATCTTCTCGATTTTCTCTGGTTTGATCAGTGCTCCGATTCGTTTGTTCACTCACTCATCGGGCAAGCCAAAAGAGCGCGGCGCGATCTTAATCAAAGTTGGACTACTTCTTTATGACACCTTTGGACGCAACGGTGGAACAATGCCGAGGCATCGATTCTTGGGCAAGAAAAAATCCATGGCAGAAATGCCCTCGCTAAACAAAGATGTTAAGTTCACCGCCACCTACTACGACGCAGCGATGGACAATCCCGAAAGACTCGCTCTCGATGTTTTGTTTGATGGCCTATCTGCAGGCAGCAATGCACGTGCCTTTAACTATCTTGCAGCAAGCGGCCACAAAGATGGCAAGACAGTTTTGAAAGATCAGCTCACCGGTGAAGAGATTTCCTTCACTGCTGATGTGATTGTCAACATCTCTGGTCCTTGGACCGATATGACAAACCAGAGCCTTGGGTTCAATACCGGCTACATGGCAGGTACCAAGGGCTCACACATCGTCTTGGATAACCAAGAACTATTCGATGCTTGCGATAACCGCGAGATCTTCTTCGAAAACCGCGACGGTCGCATCGTGTTGATGTATCCAATCCTGGGCAAGGTTTTGGTTGGAACAACTGACATCCCTCACGACATGAAAGAGCCTGCGGTTTGCACCGACGAGGAAGTTGACTACTTTTTTAAGTTGGTGGCTTACGTATTTCCAAAGATTCGCATCGACAAGGACCAGATCGTCTTTAAGTACTCGGGAGTAAGACCACTTGCAGCCAGCGGAGATATCAACCCGGGAGTTATCTCTCGCGACTACCGAATTGTTAGAACCTCAGCTGAGAACGAAATCCCAGTTTTGAGCCTGGTTGG
>CAMAXJ010000007.1 GCA_945862155.1 Rhodoluna limnophila | reverse complement strand
GAAACAGGCAGAAAAGATGTTGGAAATCTAATGAGTATCTCGAAATGAGTACCCAACAGCTTTAACGGCCTGCCCTGTTTGGGAAGGCCCAGACAGGAGAAGTAAGTGGCGCTACCACGTGTTTACGACGTAGCCAAAGAACTTGGTATCGATACCAAAGTAGCTCTGGCAAAACTAGAAGAGCTTGGCGAATACGTCAAGAGCGGATCTTCAACAATCGCACCTCCGATTGCCAAAAAACTTCGAGCTGCCTTCCCTGATGCCAAGCCTGCTGAAAAGACTAAGAAAGTTGCCAAGCCAAAAGCCGCTGCCAAAAAGAGCACTGTAGTCGAACCTGAAGTTGCAGCCGAGGTTGCGCAAACACCTGAGGCCACTGAGCCTCCAAAAAAGAAAACTTCAAGACTTGCTCCAAGTTCAATAACTGATGCCCCGAAGCCACCACCAGCTGCATCGCCGGTGCCGGGTGTTGCAAGACCGGGAAACAATCCATTTGCTTCAAGTCAAGGGATGGGTATTCCTCGTCCAATGGCAAGACCTGGAAACAATCCATTTAACTCCGCTCAAGGTATGGCACGCCCTGGTGCATCAAGACCAGGTACGTCAAGGCCAGATGCAAGACCCGAAACTGGATCTTCCAGACCAGGAGCAAGACCAACCGGTGCAGGCGGAGCTCGTCCAGGATTTGGTGGAGCAAAACCAGGTCTTGGTGGCGGTGCTCCAGCTGGAGGATTCCCAGGTAGAGGACCAGCCGGCGGTCGCGGTCGCGGTGTTGGCGGAGGAACTGCTGGAGCGTTTGGTAAGGGTGGAGCACGCGGAGGCGGAAGAGCCCGCAAGTCCAAGCGCACCAAGAGAGAAGAATTCGAACAAAGAAGTATTCCAAGTCTTGGTGGCGCAGTTGTGCCACGTGGCGATGGAACAACAGTTATTCGTTTGCGCCGCGGTGCATCGATTCAAGACTTCGCAGACAAGATTGATGCCAATGCCGGTCAGCTGATCACAGTGCTATTCGCACTTGGTCAGATGGCAACTGCAACTGCGTCCTTGGATGGCGAGACCTTCCAGATTCTTGGAGAAGAGCTTGGTTACAAGATTGAAGTGGTTTCTCCTGAAGACGAAGAGCGCGAGCTGTTCGAAGGCTTCGGATTGGATATTTCAACCGACTACGAAGACGACGAAGAAGACTTACTACCTCGTCCACCGGTAGTGACAGTCATGGGTCACGTTGATCACGGAAAGACTGCGCTTTTGGACTCGATCAGAAACGCCAACGTTCAAGCAGGTGAAGCTGGTGGAATCACCCAGCACATCGGTGCCTACCAGGTTCACACCACCCACGAAGGTCAAGACCGCGCCATTACCTTTATTGACACACCAGGTCACGAGGCCTTCACTGCTATGCGTGCTCGTGGTGCTCAAGTCACCGACATCGCAATCTTGGTTGTTGCCGCCGATGACGGCGTGATGCCTCAAACTATTGAGGCTCTAAATCACGCTCAGTCCGCCGGTGTTCCAATCGTGGTCGCCATCAACAAGATTGACAAGGAAGGCGCTAACCCAGACAAAGTCAAGCAGCAGCTAACCGAGTTCAACTTGGTTGCTGAAGAATACGGTGGAGACGTAATGTTCGTGCCCGTATCAGCATTGAAGCGTCAAGGGATCACCGAGCTACTAGATGCTGTACTTCTAACAGCAGATGCTGCTTTGGACATGCGAGCAAACCCAGACAAGGATGCTCGAGGTGTTGCAATTGAAGCCAACCTTGACAAGGGCCGTGGAGCTGTTGCAACCGTTTTGATTCAGTCTGGAACGTTGAATGTTGGTGACTCAATTGTTGCCGGTAGTGCTCACGGTCGAGTCCGTGCGATGTTCAACGAAGACGGCGAACCAGTTGAGTCAGCCACACCTTCAAGACCGGTTCAGGTTCTTGGACTCCAGAGCGTTCCTCGCGCCGGTGACACATTTGTGGTCACCGACGATGAGCGCCAGGCACGTCAGATTGCTGAAAAGCGCGAAGCGGCCGACAGAAACGCACTGCTTGCCAAAACTCGTAAGCGCGTTAGTCTCGAGGACTTCACCAAGGCCCTCGAAGATGGCAAGGTTGAGGCTCTCAACTTGGTTATCAAGGGTGACGTATCTGGTGCTGTTGAAGCCCTTGAAGACTCGCTGTTGAAGATCGAGGTGGACGATTCTGTCCAGCTACGTATTATTCACCGCGGTGTTGGTGCTGTGACCGAGTCGGATGTGAACCTTGCAACCGTGGACAACGCGATCATCATTGGTTTCAACGTCAAGCCAGATAACAAGGCTAAGGATCGCGCGGACCGCGAAGGCGTGGACATACGCTTCTACTCCGTTATCTACGCCGCTTTGGAAGATATCGAAAAGGCCCTCAAGGGAATGCTCAAGCCAGAGTACGAAGAGTTCCAGCTTGGTACCGCCGAGGTTCGCGAACTGTTCAAATCCTCCAAGGTTGGAACCATTGCCGGGTCGATTGTGCGCTCAGGTTCCATCAAGCGAAACTCTCTTGCGCGTGTTCTACGCGCAGGTGTAGTAATCGCGGACAACCTAAAGGTTGACTCCCTGAAGAGATTCAAGGATGACGCCAGCGAAGTCAAGACAGACTTTGAGTGTGGAATTGGACTTGCTGGATTCAACGAGCTAGAGCTTGAAGATATCATCCAGACTTTCGAGATGCGTGAGAAGCCAAGGGTCTAATCATGGTTGATGTTGCCAGAGCTCGAAAGTTAGCCGAGCGAATCAAGGTGTTGGTAGCCGAGGCGCTTGAAAAAGCGGTCAAGGATCCAGACCTGGGTTTTGTGACGCTTACTGAAGTGAAGGTAACTCCTGATCTTTCCCACGCGCAGATTTTCTACACTGTGTTTGGTTCAGATGAAGACCGAGTTCGTTCCAATGAAATTATTTTGCGCAATACGGGGCGCATCAGGGGAGAGGTGGGACACAACCTTTCTATTCGTTTGACCCCTACCCTTGAATTCATCGCCGATGAGCTCCCAGAAAACGCAGCTCAACTAAATGATCTTCTGGCAACCGCTCGAGCCAGGGATGAGCAGGTAGCCAAGCTTGCTGCAGGTGCGAAGCCAGCAGGCGATGCCAATCCATATAAGGAATCAAAGCAAATCGAAGTCCAGGAATAGTCTTGGTTGCCTCGGGTCTTGTTCTAATCGACAAACCAACCGACTGGACCAGTCATGATGTCGTGGCGAAGGTGAGAAAAGCCGTTGGTACAAAAAAAGTCGGTCACGCCGGAACCTTAGATCCTCTTGCAACCGGGCTGCTTGTTCTAGGCATTGAATCAGGTACCAAATTACTTACTTTTTTGGTTGGCGCTGATAAGACTTACCTGGCAACTATTCGACTTGGCGTTTCCACAGTCTCCGACGATTCGCAGTCTGAAGTTCTAGAAACCGCCGGCCAGGCAGCATTAGCTGCAGTAGAAACCCCTCAAATCCAGCAAGAAATTCAGAAACTAACGGGAGTAATTCAGCAGATCCCATCCTCAGTAAGTGCGATCAAGGTAGATGGCAAAAGAGCCTACGATTTAGTTCGCTCAGGGGAAGAAGTTGAACTGAAATCCCGTGAAGTCACAGTTAGCGCCTTCGAGCTTGTTTCAAGTACTAAAACACCAGAGGGATTTATTGACCTGGAAGTTAGGGTCGATTGTTCCTCCGGCACATACATTCGCGCTCTTGCTCGAGATTTAGGCCGGGCCTTGGGTGTTGGCGGACACATCACTGCACTTAGGCGAACTCGGGTTGGTTTATTTGATGTTGCGAAGGCAAATCAAATAAGCGACCTTGAGAATCTTTCTCTTACCCCACTTGCAGAAGCTGCCAGCGATTTGTTTCCAGTCATCAATCTCAGCAATGAGCAGGTGATTGATTTGATTCACGGCAAAAGACTTTCTGATGGTCAAGGACAATCTGGCTTGATTGCTGGGATTTCAGGTTCAGGCGATCTTGTCGCGGTTCTGGAGCCGGTCGGTTCAGGCTTAAAATCAGTTGTGGTCTTTCAAGGAGAGCAAAAATGATTGAAGTGTTTTATCTAGCGCAGCTGTGGTTTGCCGTGGCTGCTGGATTGTTCTGCCTGGGCCTTGGCCTAATCGGAAAACTCCCTAGTCTTTGGAGTGTTGGCGCTCTTGGGGTAGTTCTTTTAGGACTTATTGGCCAGATCGTTTACACAACCATCGCTGTTGTCGGGGGAGCCGAGGCTGCCGTGGACACCGTGGAATTCTATGCATACTTGCTGGTTGCAATCATGGTGCCTGTTGGTGCCGGTTTTTGGGCACTGGTTGAAAGAAATCGCTGGTCGACAGTTATTCTCGGGGTGGCCGCACTAACGGTTGCAGTCATGCTGGTTCGCATGAATCAGATCTGGACTGGCAGCTACTAGCCAACAACAAACAAGAAAGCACGGCTTACAACAAAATGACTAAGGCACCCGTTTCCAGCCCCAAGCGCTCTCTTGGCGTTGGCCGATTACTTATTGTCTTTTATGCTGTCTTCGCAGTTTCATCTACCGCCCGCGCTAGCTTCCAGATAATCACCAAATTCGAACAGGCTCCGCTTGCTTACTCGCTATCGCTGGTGAGTGCGTTGGTATACATTTTGGCGACAGTCTCATTGGCTAAGGCTGGAAAAAGCTGGCGGCAAGTTGCTCTAGCCTCAGTAGTTTTCGAGCTCGCTGGTGTAGCTACAGTTGGGACACTATCTTTCCTTGCGCCAGAGCTATTTGCTCACCAGAGTGTTTGGTCGGGCTTCGGTTCTGGCTACGGCTACATCCCGCTGGTATTGCCAATACTTGGATTGCTTTGGATCAGAAAAACAAAAAGGGAGATTTAGGTTGCAGATCCTAACTTCGTTATCCGAGATACCAGCAGGGCTTGGCCCAACTGCCGTGACTATCGGCAAGTTTGATTGCATTCATTTAGGTCACCAAGCGCTGTTTGCCGAAGTAGTTGATGCTGCTGCAAATCAGAATTTGATACCAACAGTTGTCACTTTTGATCGTCATCCAGATCACCTGTTGCGCCCCGAACGCGCGAAGCTGCCGATTCTGGGCTCTGGTCAAAAAGCTGAATTGATTGCCGGGTTCGGTGTGGCCACAATGCTCCAGCTGGAGTTCAACCAAGAACTTGCAGATCTAACCCCTGAGCAATTTGTGAAACAGATTCTTGTTGATGGGCTAAACGCAAAGTTGGTTCTGGTTGGTGAAGGATTTAGATTCGGTAATCAAGGTTCCGGAAACTTTGGATCGCTCAAAGCCCTTGGCGAGACGCACGGTTTCGAAGTTATTGAGCTCAAGCGGGTTCATGTCGATGGGGAAGTGGTTTCAACAACCCTGGTCCGCGACCTCCTAGATTTAGGAAACGTCAAGTTGGTAAACAAGATGATAGGACGAGTTCATCAGGTGCGCGGGATAGTCGAGCACGGACTAAAGATTGGTCGCACCATTGGTTTTCCCACCGCCAACATCGCAAGAGATGCCGAGGGCTATCTACCACTTGATGGTGTTTATGCAGGCTGGCTGATTGCCGAAGACATAAGGTACCCGGCTGCGCACTCGGTGGGTATAAACGAAACCTTCCAGGCCGTTCCAAGGCTTGTCGAATCTCATGTGCTGGATGAAACTGAGCTGGATTTGTACGACAAGGTTGTTTCACTGGAGTTTGTTGATTTTGTGCGACCCGCCGCCAAGTTTGACGGAGTTGATGCTCTTGTTAAGCAAATCAATCTAGATTTAGATACAGTTAGAAGCCAGTTAGGACTGTAAATGAAAATGACCTTTGTCGGCGCTGTGAAATCAGTGTTTGTGAACTTTAGAAAGTTCAAGGGAACTGCCACTAGGCGCGAGTACTGGTTCTACATTCTCGCAACAGCTTTGATTGGCATAGTCCTATCCACGATTGAGTCCAGCATTTGGCCACCGATTGAAACCGATGACCTGATTGAGGCAATCAACCAGCCGACGCCGTTTTCGAGCATTGCTGCACTGATTTTGCTGATTCCCACTCTTAGCGTCACTTCAAGGCGAATGCAGGATTCTGGCTGGTCAGGGAAGTGGTTGTTTTTGTACCTACTTCCAGTTGTTCCTTTGCTGATGGGAATCATTGGCGTTGTTGGGTACCTAAATTCCACAACCGCCCCCGAGGTTGAGGTGCTTGCGACCATGGTTGCCTACTTCGTGCCGACCCTGTTGATAGCTTTCGGTGTTCAGGTGTTTTTGTTGATTTTGTGCCTACTTCCTTCTAAATCTCGCGAACAGGGCAATAAGTACGCTTCTGAGGCCTAATTCAGGGCTGGCGCTAGATACCGATGCTGGGGTAAGCTTTCAAAGTTGCCGTGTATCGGCCGCGGATCTATAGAGCAAAAGACAAAAGGTTTTTTGCGCCGCGCAGCGAATCGAAGGAAATAAAAGTGTCACTAGAAGCAAAAGTAAAAAACGATGTTATCGCTCAGTACGCAACTCACCCAGGTGACACCGGTTCTCCCGAGGTTCAGGTTGCAGTTTTGTCCCAGCGCATCAAGGACCTAACCGAGCACCTAAAAGAGCACAAGCACGATCACCACTCACGTCGTGGTCTATTGCTTATGGTTGGTCAGCGTCGTCGTCTTCTTGGATACCTCCAGAAGGTAGACATCAACCGCTACCGTGCGCTTATTGAGCGTCTCGGCATCCGCCGCTAAAGCAAAAATCACACTATTCACCTAGTTTCCTAGGCTTATTTGCCTTACCCTGTTAGGCTCGTAAATGAGCGATGAGGATAGGTTTGCTGGTCCTCGGTGGTGGATCTTGGGAAGTTCCCCAAGTTTTTCTACTGACGACCAGGCAGCTACTAAGTCTTAGTGGCAAAAAATCTCTCGCCTCATCCTCGCCCTGCGCGTTTTTCTCAACAGTTGAGTAAAAAACTAACGCGCTTATAAACAAAGAGGAGGGACCATGGAAGGTCCAGAAATTAAATCAGCCGAAGCAATCATTGACAACGGCAAGTACGGAAAGCGAACCATTCGCTTCGAAGCAGGACGCCTAGCGCAGCAAGCGCAGGGTTCGGCAGCTGTCTATCTAGATGGCGAAACCATGCTGTTCTCAGCAACCAGCGCGAGCAAGCAGCCAAAAGACCAGTTTGACTTCTTTCCACTAACTATTGACGTTGAGGAAAGGATGTACGCCGCGGGACGTATCCCAGGATCGTTCTTCCGCCGCGAGGGTCGCCCATCGACCGAAGCCATCTTGGCTTGTCGACTAATTGACCGTCCACTTCGCCCATCATTCGTTGATGGTCTAAGAAACGAAATTCAGGTCGTTGTGACCGTTATGGCTATTGAGCCAGACGAGCTATACGACGTCATCGCAATCAACGCGGCTTCTATGTCGACCCAGATTGCTGGTTTGCCATTCTCCGGTCCTATCGGTGGAGTGCGTGTTGCACTTATCGATGGCCAGTGGGTTGCATTCCCTAAGTACTCTCAGCTTGCGCGTGCGGTATTCAACATGGTTGTTGCCGGTCGTCTAATCGTTGAAAACGGTAAAGAAGACATCGCAATCATGATGGTTGAAGCCGAAGCTTCCGAGAACGCTTGGGACCTAATCAAGAACGAAGGCGCTACCGCTCCTAATGAAGAGGTTGTTTCTCAAGGTCTTGAGGCATCAAAGCCTTTTATCAAGGCATTGATTTTGGCTCAGCAAAAGCTTGCTGCTGTTGCATCACGCGAAAGCGGCGTGTACCCAGTGTTCTTGCCTTACACCGATGAGTTCTACTCAAAGGTTGAGAAGGAAACTGAAACAGAGCTTGCTCGCATTTACCAGGTAGCTGACAAGCAGTCTCGTCAGGACCAGGACGATGCCTACAAAGCCCAGGTCAAGGAAAAGATGGCAGCTAGCGTCTCTGAAGAAGAGATGGCAATGTTTAGCGCCGCTTACAAGTCTGTGACCAAGAAGGTTATGCGTCGTCGCGTTCTTGAAGAAGGAATCCGTATCGATGGACGAGGCCTTAGGGACATCCGTCAGGTGGATGCCGAAGTATCAGTTATCCCACGCGTTCACGGTTCTGCAATCTTCCAGCGTGGAGAGACCCAGATCCTTGGTGTCACAACACTGAACATGTTGAAGATGGAGCAGCAGATTGACTCACTTTCACCAGTGACCAAAAAGCGCTACATGCACAACTACAACTTCCCTCCTTACTCAACCGGTGAAACCGGTCGAGTTGGAACTCCAAAGCGCCGCGAAATCGGACACGGAGCTCTAGCGGAGCGTGCGCTGGTACCAGTGCTTCCTGAAAGAGATGAATTCCCATATGCAATCCGTCAGGTATCCGAAGCCCTTGGCTCAAACGGTTCAACCTCGATGGGTTCTGTTTGTGCTTCAACTTTGGCGATGCTAAACGCTGGTGTGCCACTTCGCGCACCGGTTGCAGGTATTGCGATGGGTCTTATCTCCGACGTAGTTGACGGAAAGACCCGCTACGCGGCTCTAACCGACATCCTTGGTGCAGAAGATGCACTTGGAGACATGGACTTCAAGGTTGCCGGAACAAGCGAATTTGTGACAGCTATCCAGCTGGATACCAAGCTCGATGGAATTCCTGCTTCTGTATTGGATGGAGCACTACTTCAGGCTAAGGAAGCAAGACTTCACATCCTGGGAGTAATGAACCAGGCAATCTCAGAGCCAGACGAGATGGCGCCAACAGCGCCTCGCGTTATCTCAGTGAGAATTCCACTGGATAAGATCGGTGAAGTTATCGGCCCGAAGGGCAAGATGATCAACCAGATCCAGGACGACACTGGAGCAGACATTTCGATTGAAGACGACGGAACCGTTTACATCGGTGCCGTGGACGGACCATCCGCTGAGGCTGCCAAGGCTGCTATAAACGCGATTGCCAACCCACACGTTCCAGAGATCGGTGAGCGTTTCTTGGGAACAGTAGTGAAGTTGGCCACCTTCGGTGCGTTTATTTCGCTAGTTCCTGGCCGCGATGGTCTGCTACACATCTCGGAGCTCAAGAAGATGGCTGGCGGCAAGCGCGTTGAGAACGTCGAAGACGTTCTTGAGGTTGGTCAGCGTATTCAAGTTGAAATCTCCAAGATCGATGACCGTGGAAAGCTATCGCTTTCACCGGTTGACGTAGAGGAAGCGTAAGCCAACTCTTTATGACCGAGGTTATTCTCCCGTTAGAACAATCTGATCTTTCGTTCACCGCTTCGGGGGGCTCTTCTGTTCGCAGAAGCGTCCTACCAAGCGGTGTTCGCATTTTGTCAGAGCACGTTCCCGGTAGCCAATCTGTTTCGGTCTCTTTTTCTGTTGCGGTTGGCTCAAGAGACGAAACCAATAATCATTTTGGTTCGACTCACTTTCTGGAGCACTTGCTGTTCAAGGGCACCAAAACCCGAAGCGCGATGGACATAGCTGTCGCCTTTGACTCGGTAGGAGGATCTTCAAACGCCTCTACGGGAAAAGAGCACACTTCCTATTACGCCAAGGTTCAAGATAAGGCTCTGCCGATTGCTGTTGAAGTAATCGCCGATATGCTCACCTCGAGCCTGATTGACGAGACAGAGTTTGAAAACGAACGACCAGTAATTCTCGAGGAACTGGCGATGAACGACGATGACCCACAAGATGTTGTGCACGAAGCTTTTTCGACTGCAGTTCTAGGAGATCATCCACTGGGTCGACCAATAGGTGGCACCATTGAAACCATTACTGCTGTTTCACGCGCTGCAGTTTGGGAGCATTACCAAAACAATTACCGTCCACAGGATTTGGTTGTGGCGGCAGCTGGAAGCGTTGACCACCAGGAGCTAATCAAACTAGTGGAGCAAGGACTTTCAACTGCTGGGTGGGATCTTGGGCTTCAAGCAAAGCCGGTGCCAAGAAGACTTTTGAATCCTGCAAAGATTTCTCGTGGCAGCAAGCTAACTGTTATTCACCGACCAATTTCTCAGGTGAATATCATGGTTGGTTCAGAAGGTTTGTATGTCGATGACCCAAGGCGCTATGCCATGGGTGTTCTAAACACCGTCCTTGGTGGTGGAATGAGTTCGAGGTTGTTCCAAGAAATTCGCGAAAAGCGCGGACTTGCTTACTCGGTTTACTCTTTCAATCAGGGCTACTCCGATGCCGCAACATTTGGTCTTTACGCCGGGTGCTCGCCAGCCAAGGCTAAGGAAGTCACCGAGCTAATGATTGCTGAGCTCGACAAAGTAGCTCAAGCCGGAATCACTTCAGAAGAGTTAGCACTTGCCAGAGGAAATATCTCAGGCTCATTGGCTTTGAAGTTCGAGACCAACCAGTCCAGAATGTCCCGACTAGCAAGTGCGGAGATAGTGGCAGGGGAGTTTATGGACCTGGATGAAACCATCGAAAGATTCGAAGCCGTTGAACTTTCTCAAGTTCAGGCCTTAGCGCAGGACCTAATCGGCCTGCCGCGTTCAATAGTTGCCGTTGGCGATGTGAGCGAAACCATGTTTGAAAGTTTCGTCCGCTAGGCGGTACTGGGTAGGTTTGTAGCATGGCAATCAAAATCTCGGTTATCGGCGCATCAGGTCGAATGGGCCAGCTCGCACTTTCCTTGATTGAGCAAAACCCAGACCTGGAGCTGCACTCGGCATTGAGTTCGCACAACTCTCCAGCTGAGGCAATTGGCGCCGACCTACTGGTCGATTTGACTAAGCCCGACGCATCCGTGGCAATTGTAGATTTTGCAATCCAGAACAACATCAAGATATTGGTTGGCACCAGCGGTTGGAGCAAGGACAAGCTCGATGTTCTTAGAGACAAAATGGTTGGTAAAAGTGCCACTGTTGTTGTCATTCCAAACTTCTCGATTGGTTCGGTCTTGGCAACCAAGTTTGCGGCCGAGGCTGCAATGTACTTTGACGCGATAGAGATTATTGAAACCCACCACACCAAAAAACTCGACGCCCCCTCCGGAACCGCGCTTTTCACAGCGCAGGAAATTTCAGCTGCTAGAAAAGGTCGCGATGCTAAGCCCGTGACCGAAGGAAATTCGGCCCCGGTTTTCAACGGGGTGCCCATCACAAGTTTGAGAATCGAGGATGCCCACGCCGAACAGGAAGTTCTGATGGCCGGGCCTAATGAAAGTCTGTACTTCAAGCACGTAGTTGACTCGCACGAGGTCTACGTGCAGGGATTGCTGCTGGCAATGCGAAAAAGCC
Organism: Rhodoluna limnophila; assembly: GCA_945862155.1. Lineage (GTDB taxonomy): Bacteria > Actinomycetota > Actinomycetes > Actinomycetales > Microbacteriaceae > Rhodoluna > Rhodoluna limnophila_A. The sequence goes on along the minus strand of CAMAXJ010000007.1, from coordinate 28,875 downwards.
CAAGCCACACTGGTCTAACCGTTGGACTAATGAACCTGCTCGAGGAAAAGTAGTTGACCTCAGCTAAATTCGGTGCTCTGGTTATGAGCGCGCTTGTTCTGATGTACTTGGTCCTGGTGGCGGATCGATCTTTTGCACTTGTTGGTTCTGGAGAGCCTATTGGCATCGCAATCGGATCCTTGATGCTGTTTTTACCTGCGGTTGCTTTTTGGGGAATCTATATGGAGCTGCGCTTTGGCCTCCGGATTGAAAAGCTAGGCGAAGAACTAAAAAAGCAAAACGCCTGGCCACAGTTTCCCTTTGAACTTAAGCCCAGCGGAAGATCAACAAAAGAATCTGCTCAAGAAGTTTTCGAACAGTTTCGCCAAGACGTAGAGGCGGATCAAAACAATTGGAAAGCTTGGTTCGCTCTTGGTTTGGCCTATGACGCTGCAGGGGATAGGTCAAGAGCCAGGAAGGCCATGAGGCAGGCAATCACATTGACCCGCAAGGGTCCGATTACCTAGATACCCAAGGACTCGGCGAGGCTTGTTTTTTGGTTCAAAGCCAGTAGCTAAGCTAGTGGGAATGTCTGACGTAATTTTTAGATCCGATGTCACGGTCGAACTAGTTCGAGCAAACGCTAGCGACCAGGACGTGCTTTTTGCTGCCCGAGTATCCACTCAGGGTGAGCAGTCGCTAGAGGCCGCTACTGCAAACCAAGACGCTGAGACTGACAAGCGTGATCGAGGTCTAATCAACTACCTGATGCGCGATCGTCACGGATCTCCGTTCGAGCACAACTCAATGACCTTCTATGTCCAGGCACCCATTTTTGTATTTAGAGAATTCATGCGTCACCGAATTGCAAGCTATAACGAGGAATCGGGTCGCTACAAGGAGCTTTCACCGGTTTTCTATATTCCAGGCCCTGATCGTAACCTGGTTCAAACCGGAAAGACCGGTCACTACGAATTTCACCCCGGCTCTGCCGAGCAGATTGCTCTTGTTGAGCAAGAATCTCGCACTGCGTCAATTACGGCGTTCGATTCCTACCAGCGCATGCTTGAAGCTGGGGTAGCTAGAGAAGTAGCTCGCATTGTTTTGCCTCTGAACATCTACTCGAGCATGTACGTCACCATGAATGCTCGTGCCTTGATGAATTTTCTTAGCCTTCGAACTAAGCGCGAGGGTACTCATTTCCCGTCTTACCCACAGCGCGAGATCGAGATGTGTGCCGAGAAGATGGAAGACGAGTGGGCAAAGCTAATGCCATACAGCTACGAGACTTTCAACCAAAACGGACGAGTAGCACCATAACTTGCCCTTGGGCTAGGGTTTAGGCATGGCAAACACAAACAAGGACATCTTCGGCCAAGTCTTGGTCGCCCTTGTCACGCCTATGACACCTGAGGGTGAAGTCGACTGGGCTTCAACAGAAAAGCACATCGATTACGTAATCTCCAATGGCGCCGACGGTGTTGTTGTCACTGGCACTACAGGTGAAACTTCAACACTTACCGACGCGGAGAAAATCAAACTCGTCGAAGTTGGAAAATCGGTTGCTGCTGGAAGAGCCAAAATCATTACCGGCGGTGGATCTAACGAAACCGCTCACGCCATGCAGCTTTATAAGCAGAGTGAAAAAGCTGGTGCTGATGGCGTGATGATTGTGACTCCTTACTACAACAAGCCAACCCAAGCTGGAATCTTGACTCACTTTAGATTGATTGCTGACGCAACTGATCTTCCGGTGATTTTGTACGACATCCCAGGACGCACCGGCGTAGCAATTTCTCAGCAGACTTTTCACAGAGCTGCCAAGCACCCGAACATTGTTGCGGTCAAAGACGCAGTTGGGGATCTGGCTCAAGCTTCGCGAATCATGACTGAAACAGACTTGATGTATTTCTCCGGGGATGACTCGAATGTTTTGCCTCATATTGCAATTGGCGCAACCGGTCTTATCGGTGTCACGGCCAATGTCGCTCCAGCCGCCTACCGCGAATTAGTTGATGCCACAAACCGAAACGACTTTCACCATGCGCTCAATGTGCACAACGCTCTAGAACCTCTGCAGCGCGCCATCATGACAAATGTTCCAGGAACTGTTGCGGCTAAGTACGTGCTTCACGGATTGGGTCAAATCAGTTCACCTCGTGTTCGTTTGCCACTTGTTGGTCCAGAAGACGACGAAGCCGCAAGAATTGAAGATGGAATTGAAAAGGTCGGAATAGTTCCGGGCTTGTCCTTTGCAAACTTTAGACCAGATAGAAATGCTGCCGCTGGCGGTGCGCTGCCGAAGGTGGCTGGCACAACTAGGTAGCGTCAAAGAAAGAAGACTGTGGTCCTAACCCTGCCTCATCCAGCTCCGCTCAAAAAAGACGTAATGCGAATCATTCCACTCGGTGGAATTGGTGAAATCGGTCGAAACATGACCGTGTTTGAAATCAACGGCAAGATTCTGATTGTTGACTGCGGTGTCTTGTTTCCTGAAGAGCATCAGCCAGGGGTCGATGTGATCTTGCCTGATTTTGGCTACCTGAAGAATCGACTGAGCGATATCGTGGGTATTTTTCTTACCCACGGCCACGAAGACCACATTGGGGGAGTGCCTTACCTGCTTCGAATGAGAGCAGATATCCCAATCATCGGTTCATCTTTGACTCTTGCCTTTATTGAGGCCAAGCTCAAAGAGCACCGATTGCCTGCCTACACTCACACCGTTCGAGAGGGCGATATTGAGGTTATGGGAGATTTCGAGCTCGAATTCATCGCCGTGAATCACTCGATTCCTGATGCACTAGCGGTGCTGATTAAATCCAAGGCTGGAACCATACTGCACACGGGTGATTTCAAGATGGATCAGATTCCACTAGATGGCCGAATTACCGATCTTCGAGCTTTTTCCAGAATCGGTGAGGCAGGTCTTGATCTGTTTTTGTGCGACTCGACCAATGCTGATGTTCCTGGATTTACTCCCCTGGAAAAGGACATCGGTCCCGTGCTGCAAGACATCATCGGCCGCGCTACTAAGCGCGTGGTTGTTGCCTCCTTTGCCTCTCACGTACACCGAGTACAACAAGTAATCGATGCAGCTGTTAGCAACAACCGCAAGGTTGTGCTGGTTGGTCGCTCTATGGTTCGCAACATGCAGATTGCGGCTGAGCTGGGCTTTTTGAAAGTCCCCGATGATTCAATCGTTGACCTGAAGGATTCAAACAAATACGAACATTCTCAGCTGGTGTTTATGTCAACCGGTAGCCAGGGAGAACCAATGGCTGGGCTATCGCGGATGGCCAAGTTGGAACATGAAATTGAAATCGCTGAGGGCGACACTGTGATTCTGGCAAGCTCGCTCATTCCTGGAAACGAGAACGCTGTTTACCGAGTCATTGATGGGCTTACCAAGCTCGGAGCAAACGTAATCCACAAAGGCAACGCCAAGGTTCACGTATCCGGTCATGCCGCAGCCGGAGAGCTTATGTATGTATACAACATCTTGAAGCCCAAAAACGTTCTGCCAGTGCACGGTGAGTACCGTCACCTAGTTGCCAACGCTCGGGTTGCCGAGCAAACAGGGATCAGCAAAGACAACATCATCTTGGCCGAGGATGGTTTCGTAATTGATTTGAGCGATGGTGTAGCCAAGGTGGTTGGCGAAGTGGAGTGCGGTTTGCTCTACGTTGATGGCAAGACCGTTGGAACTATCACCGAAGAAGATTTGAAAGATCGCCGAGTGTTGAGCGAAGAGGGATTCATTTCGGTTTTCGTTGTGGTGGATCCAAATTCTGGATTGATTACCGCCGGTCCTGAAATTAGGGCCCGGGCATTCGCCGAGGAAGATCACGTCTTTGACGATGTTAAACCTCAGATTGAAAAGGCCCTGCTGCAGGCAGCTAGGGAAGGAATAAGGGACACTCATTCACTTCAGCAAGTAATTCGCCGAAGTGTTGGTGGCTGGGTCTCTAAGGCTCATCGCCGTAAGCCCATGATCATTCCGGTGGTCATTCACGGCTAGCCGCCCTAGGTTCCGCGGGTTTTGGGCCGCCCGCTAGTAGTTTTGGAGCCATGGCAACCAGAAAATCGCCTCCCGCGAGAAAACGCGCCCCAGCCAAGACTCAGGTTCTAAAGCCCAAGGCTGAGGCTTCATCGCGCGCGAATCTGCTGGTTCGTTTTTACTTGGCTTTAGCTCACGGATTCGGTGGAGCCGCCAGAGCACTTTCTCCAGATCAGATTTCCAAGGAAGACCGTCGCGATGGTTTCCCATTCTTCATGGCAATTCTTGGCATTTTAGGTATCACCTTTGGCTGGTTCCTGATCCAAGAAAGCTGGGCTCAGACCTTGAATGCCTGGAGCTTTGGGCTTTTGTTTGGCCCGGTGTCATTTGGCCTTCCAGTAATTATGATCATTTTCGCCATCTTCCTAGCTCGTCACCCCTCCACGGTGCAAGACAACTCTCGAATCGGCGTGGGTTTGTTCCTGATGCTGATTACTGTTTCAGGCTTTTTCCATCTGTTTAGCTCTCAGCCTCAGCCAACCGATGGGGTTATGGCGCTTGCCGCGGCCGGAGGTCTTTTTGGTTGGCTGGTATCTATTCCCTTTATCTCAACAATTACTATCTGGGGTGCGGTTCCGGTTTTGGCCCTGATTGGGTTTGCTTCGATTTTGATCATGACCAAAACTGCGCCAAACAAAATAGGTCAGCGTTTGGGTGAGCTCTATGAGTGCTTATTCGGCTCTTCCCTAAAAGGCTCGCACGAATTAGAAGAAGGCGAAGAAATCCCCGATGCCTTTGATGGCACCAAGGCGCCTTGGTGGCGCAGGGGCAAAAAAGACGAGGGCTCATTCGATTCGGCATTAGTAGTGCAGCAAGATGGAACCGATTTGGTTGAGGACTTATTTGATAACCCAACCCCAAGAACTCGGGAGATCCCGATTGTTCAGGAAATTCCAATTGAACCCGAGGCTTTGTTTGACGCTGAACCGGATGAGCAGCCGGTAGCTCAAGTTGGAAGAACCAATCGAACCTATAAGCTTCCGGATCAGTCTTTGCTGGGTGCTGGAACAGTTCCAAAACTTCGCTCTGAAGTAACGGATGAGGTTGTTGCATCCATCAGCGCGGTATTCAACGAGTTTGATATTGAAGCTACTGTGACCGGTTTTTCCAGGGGACCCACTGTGACAAGGTACGAAGTCGAACTAGCAGCAGGGGTAAAGGTTGAGGCAGTAACCCGCTTGGCAAGCAACATCTCTTACGCAGTAGCTTCCAACGAGGTTCGCATTTTGGCGCCAATCCCAGGCAAGAGCGCCATTGGTATTGAAATTCCAAATACCGATCGTGAGACCGTTTCGCTAGGGGATGTTCTAAGGTCTCAAAATGCCAAGTTGTCTCAGCACCCGCTAACCATTGGCATCGGTAAAGATGTTGAAGGTGGCTTCGTAGTTGCCAACTTGGCAAAGATGCCACACCTTTTGGTCGCTGGAGCAACTGGTGCTGGTAAATCAAGCTTCGTGAACGCCATGATTACTTCGATCTTGATGCGTGCAAAACCTGCCGAGGTAAGGCTGGTATTGATTGACCCGAAGCGAGTGGAGCTTGCTGCCTATCAGGGTGTTCCACATTTGATTACTCCAATCATCACTAACCCAAAGAAAGCGGCAGAGGCACTGCAGTGGGTAGTGAAGGAAATGGATATGCGATACGACGATCTCGCATCCTTTGGCTTCAAACACATCGATGATTTCAATCGGGCCGTCGTCGCAGGAGAGCTTTCGGTGCCTGAGGGTTCAACCAGAAAGCTTCAGCCCTACCCGTATCTGTTGGTAGTTGTAGACGAGCTTGCGGATTTGATGATTGTGGCACCGCGAGACGTGGAGGATTCAATTGTTCGAATCACTCAGCTAGCTCGTGCCTCAGGTATTCACTTGGTTCTTGCCACCCAGCGCCCATCGGTTGATGTTGTGACCGGTTTGATTAAGGCCAATGTTCCTTCCCGGCTTGCTTTCTCAGTTTCTTCCCTGACTGACTCTCGCGTGATCTTGGATCAGCCGGGAGCCGAAAAGCTAGTGGGTCAAGGAGATGCACTGTTTTCCCCGATGGGAACCAACAAGCCAATCCGTGTTCAAGGTGCTTGGGTTGGAGAAGCCGAGCTTCATGCCGTGGTGTCTCACGTAAAGCAACAGATGGAACCTGAATACCGAAGCGATGTTGCAGCGACAGTGACTGCCAAGGTTGTCGATGCCGACATCGGCGACGATCTGGAAGTGCTGCTTCAGGCAACTGAGTTGATTGTGAATTCGCAATTTGGTTCGACCTCGATGCTGCAAAGAAAGCTTCGGGTGGGCTTTGCTAAGGCCGGTCGCCTTATGGATCTTTTGGAATCTAGAAACATCGTTGGGCCATCTGAAGGCTCGAAGGCCAGGGATGTGCTGGTAAAGCCTGACGAGCTAGCGACAGTCTTGGGTCAGCTTCGAGGGGATGTCCCGCAAACTATGGCGGTAGATTCTGGTGTTATCCGCACCGAGGGTGATGACGACGGCGATGAGGATGCGTGGCAGCTGACGGGCAGACCGTGAACCTACCAAACTCAATCACCGTAGCCCGAATAGCTCTTGCACCACTGTTTGTTTATCTGCTTCTGATTTCTCCGGATCCAAACTCTTGGCAGCACTGGCTAGCAACTTTTGTCTTTGTGTTTGCTATTTCAACCGATGGCATCGATGGTGCGGTTGCTAGAAGAACCGGCAAAGTCACTAATCTTGGCAAAATTCTTGACCCAATCGCCGACAAGGCGCTTTTGGGAAGTGCGCTGGTAACCCTCAGCTATCTCGGGGAGATCGACTGGTGGATTACCATTTTGATTCTGGCGCGAGAAATTGCCGTGACTTTGTATCGAGTGATGGTTGTAAAAAACAAAGTAATTGCGGCAGCTGGTTCTGGAAAACTGAAAACTGTGCTGCAAGGTATTGCAGTAGGTGCGGTGCTTGCTCCATTGGAGGTTTGGGTGCCGTTCTGGAGTTTTGTTGAAGAAGGGTTGATGCTGGTTGCTCTTGCTTCAACTTTGATTTCTGGTGTTCAGTTTTTTGTGGCGGCGATCAAGAAGTGAGCACTGCTGAGCAGATTCTTGATCGACTTCGATCTCAGGGCAAAAAACTTGTGGTGGCAGAGTCTCTAACCGGTGGATTACTAACCGCAGAGTTTTCGAAAGTTGATGGAGCATCTGAAGTTTTGCTCACCGGAATAGTTGCCTACGAAACTTCTTTGAAGCATGAACTCCTCGGGGTATCCAAGGCGCTTCTTGAAAACCAGGGTGCAGTTGACCCCGAGGTCGCCGCTCAAATGGCAGAGGGGTTAAGAGTGAAGATTGCCTCGAAGCTTGGTTTGGATTTGGCTCAAATTGTGGCGGTTTCAACCACCGGGGTGGCAGGCCCAAGCGAACAGGACGGCAAAGCAGTCGGGGAGGTCTACATCTGCGTGTCTAAGGGCCCAGAAGACTCGGTTTCAAGCAATGTATTTGCCCACCAACTGGCTGGAGATAGGGCAAAAATACAGAATTCTGCGGTTTTGCTGGGACTTGGTCACCTTTGGGAAGAAATTGCGGAATAATCGAGTTGTCGGTAGTCGGAGATACAGTAGAGCTTCGGAAGGAGGGTCAAATGACATTGGTAAGAACAGAAATTGGAGACGTACTCCGCGATTTTAGGCTTATGAAGGGTCAGACTCTCCGCCAGGTAGCGGCCCGCGCCAGCGTGGCCCTAGGCTACCTGAGCGAGCTGGAGAGAGGCCAGAAAGAGGCTTCTTCAGAGATCCTCTCGGCAGTAGCTGAGGCCCTTGAGGTGCCGCTGTCGGTAGTTCTGCGTGAGGTTTCGGACCGTATTGCCCTAGTTGAAGGCGTTTTGCCTGAAGAATTCATGGCTCAGGCCACCGGAGCTCGAGAAGTGTCGGATTTGACCGTCCCGATCGGCTTTGTCCAGGATTTCAACGAGCAGCTTGAAAAAGACCTGCTCAGCGGCCGTATTTAGCCCGAGAAATAGCCCCAATTGCGCCTTAGCCAGTTCCATGAGCTGATGGCCGATGAGTTTGGCAAGCCCCAGTCTGAAGTCCTGATTCGAGATTTAGCCCTTTTAGAGCTGGGGGATAAGACTGCCTCGGTTTTATTGGCTCAAGGCGAAGATCCTAGGCAGATTTGGCTGGCTATCTGCAGGGCCCAGCAGGTGCCTCAGGAGCGTTGGACCGGACTGGACAAAAAAGCTAAAAAACAACACGCCGAGTAAATGAACACTCGAAATCTTGTTCGAATCCTGCTATGGTTGCTCTAAGGCAGTTGAAAGCTCAGAGTTATACACAGATTGGTGTTTTGAGCCCATAAGTGTCGGTAGCCAAAAGTATTGTCGGAAGCATCACGAATCGAAAGAGGAACCAGAAGATGCCATCAGCTTCAGATCGCGAAAAAGCACTAGACACAGCTCTAGCCCAGATTGACCGCCAGTTCGGAAAAGGCTCAGTTATGCGCCTGGGTTCCGATGAGCGAGCACCGGTAGAGGTCATTTCGACCGGCTCCATCGCACTGGATGCAGCCCTTGGTACCGGAGGACTACCTCGCGGAAGAATAGTTGAGATTTACGGACCAGAGTCTTCTGGTAAGACCACCCTTGCCCTGCACGCAATTGCCAATGCCCAGCGCGCTGGAGGAATTGCTGCGTTCATCGACGCCGAGCACGCCTTGGACCCGGAATATGCCAAGGCGCTCGGCGTTGACATCGATGCTCTACTGGTAAGCCAGCCAGACACAGGTGAGCAGGCTCTGGAAATTGCGGACATGCTGATTCGCTCAGGCTCAATCGACGTGATCATCGTTGACTCGGTTGCTGCACTGGTTCCAAGGGCAGAAATCGAAGGCGAGATGGGAGACTCACACATGGGTCTTCAGGCCAGACTTATGTCACAGGCGCTTCGCAAACTAACCGGTGCCCTAAGCAACACAAACACCACCATGATCTTTATCAACCAGCTTCGCGAAAAGATCGGTGTCTTCTTCGGAAGCCCAGAAACCACCGCTGGAGGAAAGGCGCTGAAGTTCTACGCTTCGGTTCGACTCGATATTCGTCGCATTGAGACTCTAAAGGACGGAACCGAGGCTGTTGGAAACAGAACTCGCGTCAAGGTTGTCAAGAACAAGATGGCTTCTCCTTTCAAGCAGGCTGAGTTCGACATCATTTACGGTGTTGGAATCTCCCGCGAGGGAAGCTTGCTGGACTTCGGTGTTGAGCACGAGATTGTAAAGAAATCTGGTGCCTGGTACACCTACGAAGGCGACCAGCTAGGACAGGGTAAAGAAAACTCCAGAAACTTCCTGCTTGAAAACCCTGAAGTTGCAAATGACATTGAGAAGAAGATCAAAACCAAGCTTGGTGTTGGTGTTCCAAGAGCGGTTGCTGATCTTCCAGTTGAAGAAGTACCGGCAGCACCTAAAAAGGCAGCTAGCGCGAGCTAATAATGCTCTCGTCGGTAGATAACCTCGAGGAACGTGCTCGAAACATAGTTCTGAAGCTACTCGAGCGAGGACCCAAGTCCTCGTCCGAGTTGGCTGAGGCTCTAGAAAAGCATGAGATTCCTGCGGCAATTGCCAATCACGTCATTCAAAGGTTCACAGAAGTTGAGCTAATCGATGACTCGGCGTACGCCCAGCAGCTAGTCGACGCTTCCAGACGAACCCAAGGTCTAGCTCGCTCGATGGTCAAGAGGAAACTGGCTGACAAGGGACTAGATCAGGACCTAATCAACCAGGTTGCATCCGAGATATCGGATGAGGACGAGTTGGCGGTTGCAACTGAGGTTGCAATAAAAAGGTTGGGCCAATTGGCCAAGTTGGCTCCAGAGGTTAGAAATCGACGTTTAGTTGGCTTCTTGCAGCGAAGAGGCTTTGGCTCAGGAGTAGTTTTTGCCGCCATTAGGGAAGCAGAGGCCCACGCGGTAAAATCAGAATCCTGATGCTTACCCAAACCCGCAGCTACGAAGTTCGAACTTATGGCTGCCAAATGAACTCTCATGACTCCGAGCGACTCTCCGGGCTTCTCGAAGATGCGGGATACCTTCCTGGTGTGCCAGGAGAAACAGACGTGGTTGTTTTCAACACATGTGCTGTTCGTGAAAATGCCGACAATAAGCTCTATGGAAACCTCGGCACCATGCTTGCCAAAAAAGAAGCCAACCCCAATTTTCAGATTGCGGTAGGTGGGTGTTTAGCTCAGAAAGATCGCGACACCATCATTAAAAAGGCCCCTTGGGTTGATGTGGTTTTCGGAACGCACAACATGGGCTCCCTACCTACTCTGCTAGAGCGTGCTAGGCACAACCGCGAGGCTCAGGTTGAGATTATCGAGGCGCTGGAGACTTTCCCATCCAATCTGCCGACCAAGCGTGATTCTGTTTATGCCGGCTTGGTCTCGATTTCTGTTGGGTGCAATAACTCCTGCACATTTTGCATTGTTCCGCAGCTTCGAGGTAAGGAAAAGGACCGCCGGCCAGGCGAGATTCTGAGCGAAATCAAGGCACTGGTGGAAGACGGTGTGATTGAGATAACCCTGTTGGGCCAGAACGTAAACACCTATGGAGTTGAGTTCGGCGAACGCGGCGCTTTTGCGAAGCTATTGAGGGCCTGCGGCAATATTGATGGCCTAGAGCGGGTCCGTTTCATGTCACCTCACCCTGCCGCTTTCACTGATGACGTGATTGACGCGATGGTGGAAACTCCCAACGTGATGCCACACCTTCACATGCCGCTGCAATCAGGCTCCAACGAAGTTTTGAAGAACATGAAGCGAAGCTACCGAAGCGATAAATACCTGGGGATTCTTGATCGGGTAAGAAAAGCTATTCCCAACGCGGCAATTACCACCGACATAATTGTTGGATTTCCTGGGGAGACCGAACAGGATTTCCAGGACACCATGAGGGTTGCCACTGAATCAGCATTTTCGATGGCCTACACCTACCAGTATTCGATTCGTCCAGGAACTCCTGCCGGTGAAATGGCTAACCAGATTCCTAAAGAGGTGGTTCAAGACCGCTACGAAAGATTGATCTCTCACGTAAACGAGATTGCTTGGCAAGAAAACAAAAAACAACTCGGTAAAAGCGTCGAAGTACTGGTCGCAAACTACGAGGGTCGCAAGGACTCCCAAACCCAAAGACTTACCGGCAGGGCAAGGGATAACCGCCTGGTGCACTTCGAAACCCCTACGGGACACACAGACCCTCGACCCGGGGATCTGGTCACAGTCACCGTCACAGACGCCAAGCCATATTTCTTGTTTGCGGATCAACCAGCAGCTGGCTATTCAGTGCGTCCAACACGCGCTGGGGATGCTTTCGAGAGAGGCTGCGCTTCTTCTTGCGCGACGGATTCAGCGAGTGTCTCGAGTGTAAATCTTGGATACCCTACCCTTCGCGTCAAGTAAATGAGCTCACAGCTAATTGCCGTGGTGGGCGCCACTGGCACAGGAAAAAGTGAGCTGGCGCTTGGTATCGCTGAGCACATCAACAGCGTTGGACATAAAGCTGAAATCGTAAATGCTGACGCTATGCAGCTATACAGGGGCATGGACATTGGAACAGCAAAGCTGCCGGTTGTCGAGCGCCGAGGCATCACACATCACCTAATTGACGTGCTTGAGATAACTCAAGAATCCACAGCAGCTGAATATCAGAGGCTTGCCCGAGCGAAGATTCTTCAGCTCCAGGAATCCGGGATTATTCCAATCCTTGTTGGTGGATCGATGTTGTATGTGGCATCTTGCCTGAACAACTTTGAGTTTCCCGATAGAGACCAAGAACTGAGGGCACAGCTTGAAGCCGAACTCATCGAGCACGGCCCGCTTCATATGCACAAAAAACTTGCCGAGCTCGACCAAATCGCAGCAAGCCGGATTATCCCTGAGAACGGAAGACGGACAGTCAGAGCGTTAGAGATTGTGATGATAACTGGCGAACCGTTTGCAGCTTCTTTGCCCGACGAGATTGAATCTTGGCAACCGGTGCTTGAATTTGGTCTCCGAATGGAACGAGAGCAACTTCTCCCAAGGCTTGAAAAGCGCGTATTGAAAATGTGGGCTGAGGGACTAGTGGAGGAAGTGTCATCACTGATTCCAGCTGGCTTTAGGGACAGCAAGACAGCTTCAGTTGCCATTGGCTATGCGCAGGCATTGGGTGAGATAGATGGCGAACTAACCCGCGAAGAAGCTATTGCTTCGACGGTTCAGCTGACGCAGCGCTACGCCAGAAGGCAAGTGAGTTGGTTCAAGCGAGATGACCGCATTCAATGGCTTGAAGCGTTGGATACAGAGCTTCTGGCAAAGGCAGTTGAGCTTATTGACATCGATGGCATCTTGGGCAATCGGTCCTAGGCTTTATACATGTCCAAAATTGCGTTCACCAAAGGCCACGGCACTGGCAATGACTTTGTGCTGGTTCTAGACGCAGAAGGCACGCTGTCGCTAAACAAGGGACAGATAGCCAGGATTTGCAACCGTCACTTCGGCATCGGTGCAGATGGTTTGATTCGAGTGGTCAAGTCAGCAAACCTCCCTGAAGGCAAGGTGATTTTGACTGAGGAGCCAAATGCCATTTGGTTTATGGATTACTACAACGCCGATGGTTCCGCAGCTGAAATGTGTGGAAACGGTATTCGAGTATTCGCAAGGTATTTGATTGAGCGCGGTCTGGCAACAATCACGGATGGAGCGACCCTTCCGGTTGGAACTCGTGATGGAGTAAAAGACATCACCAAATCTTCCAATGGTTTTGCTGTTGATCTCGGACGTTGGCGTTTGGATGGGGAATCTGAAGTAGAAGCATCTGGCCTGAAGGTGGCCAGGCCAGCTCAAGGAATTGATGTTGGTAACCCTCACGCTGTTGTTGCCCTTGCTAGCGATGCTGAGCTTTCCGCTCTTCGACTTATTGATGCGCCTGTAATTAAACCAGTTCCAGAATCAGGTGCCAACGTTGAATTCGTGGTACCAAAAGAGCCAATGGTGCAACACGGAGTCGGGCACATTTCGATGCGGGTATTTGAGCGCGGTGTGGGGGAGACCCTCTCGTGCGGAACTGGAATTGCAGCTGCCGCACTAGCCACTAGGTACTGGGCAGGAGCCGATGCTCCGAATCAATGGCAGGTGAGTGTGCCTGGTGGAGTAGTAGGAGTGAGAATGTTTGCTACCGAAGATGGCGAACACGTAGGAATTAGTGGACCAGCTGAGCTCAGCTTTGACGGCGAGATCGATCTCGCTACTGTCTAGGAGTTCTTCTTGATTTTGAGAACTCTATAAGTCTTTATCGACGTATACCTGGAAACTTCGAAACCTGTAGCTAGTTCTTCGTTTAGCCACTTCTGCAAGGAATCTGAACCCAAGTTTTTCTGGACAACCAGATAAGCCTCGCCTCCAGTTTCAAGCCGAGGAAGCCACAGCAAAAGCAACTCGTGAAGTTCTTTCTTACCGATTCGAATAGGTGGGTTAGACCAGATGCCGCTAAAGCGCATTTCAGTGGGCACTTGCTCAGGAAGCAATGTGGTGATGTTAGAAATTCCTAGACTCTTGGCGTTTGCCTGGGTTAATTCAACTGAACGGGTGTTCACATCCACCGCCCAGACTTTAGCGTTTGGGCGAAGCTTGCCCAGATTCAGAGCAATCGGACCCCAGCCGCAGCCCAGATCTAGCAGATTTCCAGAAACCGGGGCAAGATCCATTTGTTCGATAAGAACTTCGGTTCCAAAATCTAACTGCGTAGGACTGAATGTTCCTGACGCGGTAGTCACATCAGCCAACTCCCCGGCAACGGGAATCTGGATTGATTTAGGTTTTAGGGGACTGCTGGGTTCCTTGGAAAAGTAGTGGTCCTCAGACATGAAGTCAATCTATCCCAATTCTGATTACTAGTGTTGAAGCATGGAGCAAGAGCCAGAGCGCGCAACGTCGATGATTGATCGAATCCTTCGTCGCGACGAGCGAGCGAAGCAATTTGGCGCAGCTGATAACTCCAGTTTCGATGGCGACCAGCTTGAGCTGGCTGAACGAGGTGCTCTCAAGCGTGTTGCAGGTTTATCAACCGAGCTGCAGGACATCACCGATGTTGAGTACCGCCAGCTACGACTAGAGAAGGTTGTATTGATTGGCGTGTGGGGTAAAGGCACTTTGCAGGACGCCGAAAACTCCATGCGTGAACTAGCGGCGTTAGCTGAGACAGCGGGCGCTGAAGTACTCGATGGTTTGCTACAGCGGAGGGACTTTCCTGATGCTGCAAGTTACCTCGGTAAGGGAAAAGCTCAGGAACTCAAAGCGGTAGTTGCAGCCTGTGAAGCAGACACCGTCATCGCCGACACGGAGCTTGCCCCGAGCCAGCGTCGAAATCTAGAAGACATTGTGAAAGTAAAGGTGGTTGATCGCACTGCAATCATTCTCGACATTTTTGCTCAGCACGCGAAATCCCGTGAGGGAAAAGCCCAGGTCGAACTGGCTCAGCTTGAATACCTACTTCCTCGCCTTCGTGGTTGGGGTGAATCCATGTCGCGTCAGGCCGGTGGTCAAGTCGGTGGTGGTGTCGGTATTGGATCTCGTGGACCAGGTGAAACCAAGATTGAGCTGGATCGAAGACGCATCAATACCCGGATGGCAAAGCTTCGCAAGCAAATCAAGGAAATGGCACCAGCTCGTGACACTAAACGCTCGTCGCGAGCTAAGAATCAAGTTCCATCAGTTGCGATTGCGGGGTATACCAACGCCGGAAAGTCCTCTTTATTGAACCGAATCACCAGCGCTGGAGTGCTGGTTGAAAACGCCCTATTTGCAACTTTGGATCCCACCGTCAGGCGAACTGAGACTTCAGAGGGCAGGGAGTACACGCTCTCTGACACGGTAGGTTTTGTCAGAAATCTGCCTCACCAATTGGTTGAAGCATTCCGTTCAACAATTGAGGAGATTTCTTACAGCGACCTAGTGGTTCACGTCGTTGATGCATCGCACCCTGATCCTGCTAGCCAAATTCAAACTGTTCGCGATGTTCTGACTGAGGTAGAAGCCACGGACATCTTGGAGCTAGTGGTATTCAATAAGTGCGACTTGATTGATGAGACTGAAAAGCTCGCACTTCGGGGTATGGAGCCAGGCTGCCTACTGGTTTCTGCAACAACTGGAGAAGGTATCGCAGAGCTTCTAGAAAGAATAGAATTCTTGCTTCCTAAGCCAGAGCTTTTTGTGAAGGTCTTGGTTCCATACTCGCGTGGCGATCTTGTCTCCAGAATCCATTCCGAAGGCAAAGTCGCCAAGCTGGAGCATCGTGAAACCGGTACTTATCTTGAGACGCTAGTGAAGCCAGGGCTTGCTAGTGAGCTTGAGAGCTTTGTCTTAGATGCTTCTTAGGACCGCTACTACTTTTCCAAGAATCACAGCGTGATCGCCAAGGATCGGCTCGAAGCTAGAGTTTCTAGGCAGCAGCCAGGTGTGACCGTCTCGTTGCTTGAAAGTTTTGACGGTCGCTTCTTCTTCAAGAAGGGCTGCAACGATGTCTCCGTTTTCAGCAGTTTGCTGCTGACGAACAACAACCCAGTCACCATCGCAAATGGCTGCATCAATCATTGACTCACCAACAACCTTTAGAAGGAAAAGGTCACCTTTTCCAACTAGCTGTCTTGGCAATGGGAAGATCTCTTCAATATTTTGCTCAGCAGTAATTGGTCCACCGGCTGCAATTCGACCAACCATTGGAACCATCGCAGCATCACCAATTGGCGTGACGTTTTCGACGTCTGCACCTGGGTCAGCCTCGAGTCCGGCAACTTCGATCAACACGTCGATGGTGCGGGGACGCTTAGGGTCGCGGCTGATGTATCCGGCTAGTTCTAATTGGTTCAGCTGGTGCGTGACCGAAGAGGGAGAGGACAGGCCTACTTCGTCCCCGATTTCCCTCATGCTCGGGGCATAACCCTTATCGAGCTTGGATCTCTGAATTGCCTGCAGAATGCGCTCCTGCATGGCGCTCAGGCTTGAGGCCCGGCGAGTAGGCTTTTTGGCGTCCATTTCACCCTTTCAAATAGGCCCTTTTGGGCTGTTATCGAAACTTTATTCTAAATTTGACCCAATATCAAACACATTTTCGAAAAATTTGCCAAATACTTGACAAAATGTCGGTGGTTCCTTGTAATCTTGTTCTAAGTAGAACATTTGTTCGAATAACTCAAGGAAAGGCTCCAAATGACCTCGATGACAGCTACAACAGTCCAGTTCCACCCAATGAGCCCTAAGCGCCGCGCCAGGCTTGTCCGCACCTTATTCGTGATCAGCGCCTCGGCTCTGGTTCTAGCCGGAATGGTGTTCAACCAGAGTGCCGTTGCTACCGACGAGACCGTGATTGGTTCCAACGCCTTCAATTACGTGTCGGTCATGCCTGGCGACACCCTCTGGGGGCTTGCCGAGACATATTCCGATGGAAAGTCTCAGCAAGATTGGATTGCGGAAGTGATTTTGCTGAACAACTTATCAAGTGCGACTCTTTCGACCGGGGACAAGCTAGCTCTCCCATAAGCCCCAGCAGGTGCTTTTTTGCTAGCCACTAATCTTGAGTAGTGGCGAGCCAAACAGCATTCTGTGTCTTTGAATCCACCATTGGCTCATCTAAGGTCAGCCATTGAATCGAAATGTTGCGGTTCTAGATATTGGAACCATAGATCTGTCGTCAATTATCGCGGCCCTAGAAGCTGCAGGCTCTAAAGCCATAGCGACTAACCAGAGATCAGAAATCCTAGATGCCGATGGATTTGTAATCTATGGCGCGATCAAACTTTCATCCTTTATGTCAGTGCTTGATAAATCTAAAGCTGCGGAATTAGTTGATACCAGGCTAGCTGGCGGTAAGGCCGTGCTAGGTATTGGAGCTGGCCTGCACGCGATGTTTGAAACTTCAGCTAAGGACAATGAAATAGCTCAGGGTTTGGCACAATGGCCCGGGGTGATTCAAGTGCTCGAATCTCAAAGCCTTGCCAAGGCAAAAGTACAGGTAGCGAAGAACTCAATGCTTTTCCAAGGCATAGAAAACGACGCGTTTTTCTTCGATCAAATTGAAGCGGTGCTCGAGTTCAGCTTGCAAGTAGACCCACCGTTCGTTGCACCTATGGTTAGCTTCCTGAACCAAGGGCAATCCTTCATAGCGGCTGTTGAAAACGGACCCCTAACTGGAATTGGCTTTTACCCAGAAAGATCTGGCGATGCTGGAATAGCATTGTTGCGCAATTGGCTTGGGACACTATAGAAAGGCCATGAGTTGTCAAAGTATCTAGAACTACTTCCTGCTGTTGATGTCTCATCAGGCATGGCTGTTCGCCTAACCCAGGGTGTGAGCGACACTGAAGAATCATTCGGTTCGCCAATCGATGCTGCCCAAACTTGGATTAACGCGGGGTCGGAATGGATTCACCTTGTGGATTTAGATGCCGCTTTTGAACGCGGCAACAATCGCTTAATCATTCAAGAAGTTGTAGCTGGCTGCAAAGGTGCGAAGATTCAGCTTTCGGGAGGAATAGTCGATCAGCAATCCTTGGAGGCAGCACTTGCAACCGGTGCAACTCGGGTAAATCTTGCAACTCCGGCTCTTGCGAACATGGATTGGGTACTCGGTGCCATCTCGGAGTTTGGAGACCAAATTGCAGTTGGGCTAGATGTTCGAGGATCGACTCTTATTGGGCGCGGCTCCAGCAAAGAAGTCGGCGACCTTGAGGAAATTCTCGAGCAGCTGGAGCAGGCGGGATGCGCTCGCTACATAGTGACCGACGTTGCCAAAGATGGAATGCTGCAAGGTCCAAACCTTGAGCTTTTGCGACAAGTTCTTTCAAAAACTAACCGCCCAGTTGTTGCAAGCGGCGGTATCTCATCTCTAGAGGACATTTCTAAGCTATGCCAACTAGTTTCAAGCGGGCTTGAGGGGGCCATACTTGGCAAGGCTCTTTACGCAAAGCGTTTCAGCCTGGTGCAGGCACTGGAGCTAACGGGTAAGTGAACGATCACATCAATCCGAATCGATTCACTGATTCAGCTGGAACCCCCTGGGAGGGTCGAAGCTTCGATCAAAATTCATTTGCCGACGACGACGGCAATGCACCACCAGAACTTATTGAAGCAATAACAAGGTTTCGAGCCGGCAAAGTTGGCGCAGAGGCTGTTGTTGATCAGATTCGAGTTTTAAGACTTTTAGTACCACTTCTGGCAAATCTTGGTGAGTCTGAAATTGGCGCTCACGGTCAGAAGGTTGATAAGAGTGCTGAGCTGTCAATAGTCACAGTGAAATCTCCCGATGATCAGGACTCTTTGGTTGTTTTCTCATCTGTTGAGGCAATGAGCCGCTGGAACAAAGCCTCTCGGCCTGTTCCTACCGATGCCATTCGAATCGCACTAGCTGCGGCATCCCAGATGAGCACTCGAGTTGTGCTGGATCCAGGCAGCGAAACTGAGTTCGTAGTTAGGCGGCCAGCAATTGCAAAAATTGCTCAGTCGCTACCTTGGCTTCCACCTGAGCGCAATGGCGCAGTGCTGAAGGTGTTGCAGGATTCAATTGCGGGGGAGCCTTTAGTTTTGAACATTGAGGCCTCAACGGCTGATCCCCAGTCCAGGCTTGTAGGTGCAGAACTGCAGGTCATACTTCAACTTGAGCCCAAGGCTGAGCCTTCTGTAGTTAGGGAGCTAATCGACCGTATAAGTAGTAACTGGTCCGAATCTGAAGACTTTGCCTTCGCGGTTGATTCGGTAGCAATCAAGCTACGAAGTTAGTTGATCGGACCGGTGTATTTCTCTCCCGGGCCTTGGCCAGGAGCGTCCTTGATGACGCTTGCCTCGCGGAAGGCAAGCTGAACCTGGCGCAGGGCATCGCGAAGCGGTCTGGCGTGGTGATCGCCTAGGTCTGGGGCCGCGGCAGTTATCAAACCAGCCACAGCGGTGATTAGCTTCCTGGCTTCATCGAGGTCGCCCTTGCGTCCATCGGCAGCCAGTCCGCACTGAACGGCAGCCACGCTGAGTAGGTCAACCGCGTAGCGGCCAATGACCTCAACGGCTGGCAAGTCTGAGATCTCGGTGATCTGGTCTTGAATCTTGTCGTATTCAGACAACTATTCTCCTTTGGTGGCTTTGATGCTAGGCTATCCCATGGCTCCGAGGTCTTATGGTCTCGGTCAGAAGTGGATTAGTTTCCCACCCGCGTCCACCGATTTTATAGGTTGCCGGGTAAAGCTTTTTTCGCATCTGCATTTCCCTGTGCGCTTTAGCGTTCTTGGTGTGGCCAAAGGCACATCGATAAGGAGAACCAGATCAGCGATCCCCGCATCAATGACCGCATCCGTGTCCCAGAGGTTCGCCTCGTTGGAGCCTTGGGTGAACAGGTTGGAGTTGTAAAAATCGAGGATGCTTTGCGCATGGCGCAAGATGCAGACTTGGACCTCGTAGAGGTTTCACCACAATCCAGCCCTCCGGTTGCGAAGCTAATGGATTTCGGCAAATTCAAGTATGAAGCTGCCCAGAAAATTCGTGAAGCTCGCAAGAACCAGGTAAACACTGTTCTAAAAACAGTTCGCTTCGGTTTGAAAATCGACGGTCATGATTACGGCACTAAGAAAGCTCAGATTGAGAAGTTTCTGAAAGCCGGCGACAAGGTGAAGGTGATGGTGGTCTTCCGAGGAAGAGAGCAATCTCGTCCGGAGATGGGTATCAAGTTGCTACAGAAGTTGGCTGAAGAGGTGGCCGAGTTTGGCGCCGTTGAATCGACACCGTCGATCGACGGCCGAAACATGGTCATGGTCATTGGTCCACTTAGAAACAAAGCTGAGGCGAAAGCTGATGCCAAGAAAGCTGCGGACAAGGCTGCAAAAGCTGAAGCCAAAGCTGAAACCACCGAAGTTGTAGTCGAAAAGGCTGCCATAGAAACAGGAGAGAAGTAAATGCCAAAGCAGAAGACCCACTCGGGCGCCAAGAAGCGTTTCCGCTTCACAGGTAGTGGCAAGCTCATGAAGCAGCAGATCAACATGCGCCACAACCTAGAGCACATGTCATCTAGACGTAAGCGTCGTTTGAACGCTGACCAGGTAGTTTCAGCTGCCGACTTTAAGACCATCAAGAAGCAGCTCGGCAAATAACCCGATTGATTTTAGGAGTATAGAAAAATGGCAAGAGTAAAAGGCGCAGTCAACTCGCTGAAGAAGCGTCGCGTTGTACTAGAGCGCGCAAAGGGATACCGCGGACAGCGTTCCCGTCTATACCGCATGGCAAAGCAGCAGATGCTGCACTCACTTGTCTATGCATTCAACGACCGCAGAGCTCGCAAGGGTGATTTCCGCAGACTGTGGATCCAGCGCATCAATGCTGCATCCCGCGCAAACGGAATGACATACAACCGTTTCATTCAGGGACTGGGTCTTGCAGGCGTTCAGGTTGACCGCAGAATTTTGTCAGACCTAGCAGTAAACGAGCCAGCTACTTTCGCGTCATTGGTTGCAACTGCAAAGGCGGCGCTGCCTAAGGACACATCAGCACCTAAGGCGAGCTAACCAAAGTGATTCAAGATCCCTCCCAAGCGGAAATAAAAGGGGTCGCAAAGCTCACCAAGAAAGAGGCCCGGTCAGAGACCGGGCTCTTTCTGCTTGAAGGACCCCAAGGGCTAAAAGAAGCCTTGGAGCGACCGAAGCTAATTGAGAAGCTGTTTGCGACTGAAAGCTTTGAAGAAAAGTACTCAGAGTTGATTTCGCGCGCTCGTGACTCGCGGGTAAGCGTAAACATAGTTTCTGAAAGCGTGCTCAAGGAACTTAGCGACACCACAACCCCCCAAGGCGTCGTTGCAGTTTGCCAACAGTTCCACGTATCAATTGATGACGTGCTTTTATCAAAACCGAAGCTAGTTGCTTTTCTTGCTCAAATTCGCGACCCAGGAAATGCTGGAACCGTATTGCGCGCAGCCGATGCGGCTGGTGCTGATGCAGCGATTTTCAGCAAGGGTAGTGTCGATATCTATAATCCAAAGGTTGTTAGATCAACCACCGGTTCGATGTTTCATCTTCCGTTTGTTATAGATGCTGACATCCCATCTTCACTCGAGAAGTTCAAGCAGGCTGGACTAGCCGTTCTAGGAGCTGATGTGGCTGGGGCATCTCTTGCCACCATCGATTCTACTGAATTAGCTAAGCCAACCCTTTGGTTATTTGGCAACGAAGCGTGGGGTCTGGAGCCAGAAGTATCCGCCCTGGCTGACAAGCTGGTGCAGGTACCCATCTTTGGAGCAGCTGAATCTTTGAATTTGGCAACCGCTGCCAGCGTTTGCATGTACGCGTCAGCCTTCGCCCAGAACAGCTAATCGGTAAACTTTAGAACTATGTCCAACTCCGAGGGTATTTCTCAAGCAGAGGTAAGTAAGTCCGTTGAGACCGCCCTGGCTGAGATATCTAAGGCGAGCTCCATCGCTGAGCTCAAGAAAGCCAAGGGCTCGATTCTTGGTGACGGATCCGCTCTTGCGGGATTCAGCTCAAGGCTTGGAAAACTAGCCGCGGACCAGAAAGCTGAAGCAGGAAAGATTGTTGGCTCCGCAAGGGCAAAAGTCACCGAAGCCTTTGAGTCTCGAGAGAGCGAACTTTCTGCTGTTGAAGAAGCCAAGCTTTTGGAGAAAGAGGCAATTGACGTCACTGCTTTGGGCAGGATCGCCCGAACTGGCGCGCGTCATCCATTGAGCCTGCTTCAGGAGAAGATTTCCGACGTATTTGTGGGAATGGGTTGGGAAATAGCCGAGGGACCAGAAGTTGAAAGCGAGTGGTTCAACTTCGACGCTTTGAATTTTGACGCTGACCACCCAGCTCGAGCTATGCAGGACACATTTTTTGTTGAGCCAACGCAGCAAAAGCTTGTTCTTAGAACCCACACTTCGCCTGTTCAAGTGAGATCGATGCTGGATAGGGAAGTACCTATCTACGTTCTGTGCCCTGGAAGAGTGTTTCGAACTGATGAGTTGGATGCCACTCACACCCCTGTTTTTCACCAGGTAGAAGGGCTTGCCATCGACAAGGGTCTGAGCATGGCAAACCTTCGTGGAACTCTTGAACACTTCGCGCGAATCATGTTCGGCGAAGAAGCCAAGATTCGTCTTCGTCCGTCATTTTTTCCATTCACTGAACCCTCGGCTGAACTAGATGTTTGGCATCCCGGTGCCAAAGGCGGCGCGCGATGGGTCGAATGGGGTGGTTGCGGAATGGTTAACCCAAACGTTTTACGCGCCAGTGGAATTGATCCTGAGGTTTATTCCGGATTCGCATTTGGAATGGGCATCGAGCGCACCTTGATGTTTAGAAACGAAGTGAGTGACATGCACGACATGGTCGAAGGCGATGTTCGCTTTAGTGCGCAGTTTGGCATGGTGCTTTAGATGAGAGTCCCACTTAGTTGGCTTGGGGAGTATGTTGATCTTCCTTCGGATGCCACCGCTACAACTGTTATGGATCAACTTGTTCGAGTTGGTTTTGAAGAGGAGGCTGTTCACAACTTTGATCTGACGGGACCGCTCGTGGTTGGACAGGTTTTGGAATTTGTAGCAGAGCCTCAGGCAAATGGTAAGACCATTCGCTGGTGTCAGGTCCAGGTAGCACCTGATGGAGCCAAAGCCGCAGATGGCGGAGCATCGATTCGAGGAATTGTCTGCGGAGCTGCAAACTTCGAAGTCGGAGACAAAGTGGTTGTGAGCTTGCCAGGAGCAGTGCTACCTGGAAACTTCGTAATTTCTGCACGTTCAACCTATGGTCACACCAGTGACGGAATGATCGCTTCCGGCAAAGAACTCAATCTTTCCGACGATCACGATGGCATCTTGCGCCTGGCATCAATGGGCTTGGATCCAAAGGTTGGCGCCGATGCCATTGAGCTTTTGGGTTTGTTTGATAGTGCAGCAGAGATCAATGTTCTTCCAGACCGCGGCTACTGCCTTTCAATCCGAGGTGTTGCTAGAGAGTATTCGCACGCAACCGGAGTTAAGTTCCGCGATCCAGCTCAAAACGCTAAGGCTGTTAACGGCGAAGGCTTTGGTTTATCTATTCAAGACGCTGCTCCAATTCGTGGACGTAAGACTTCCCAGAGTTTTGTACTCAGAACAGTAACTGGAATTGACGCTTCCAAGCCAACTCCAACCTGGATGCGCGCCAGACTAAAACTTGCCGGTATGCGCTCAATTTCTCTTGCCGTAGATATCACAAACTACGTCATGCTTGAACTAGGTCAACCAGTCCACGCCTATGATCTTGACAAAGTCAAAGGTGGCCTAATCATTCGTCGTGCAAAAAAGGGTGAGACCCTCAAGACTCTCGATGGCCAAGAGCGAAAGCTGAGCGAAGAAGACCTGCTTATCACCGATGAGTCCGGTCCAATTGGCCTGGCTGGAGTGATGGGTGGCTTCACTTCAGAAGTGTCAGAAACTACCAAGAATGTCTTGATTGAAACTGCCCACTTCGATGGAATCTCTGTAGCCAGAACTGCAAGAAGGCACAAGTTATTTTCTGAGGCCTCAAAGCGCTACGAGCGTGGCGTTGACCCAAGAATTGGAGAACTGGCAGCAGCGAGAGTCATTCAGCTACTAGAGCTTCACGCTGGTGGAAAAGCTGGATCCCTTGGCTCAACATACTCAGATTTTGAACCTGCTACTGAAATTTCCCTACCCACCGGTTTCGCTAGCGAATTGATGGGCGTTGATTACAAACAGGATGAAATTGAAAAAGTACTACGCGAGATCGGAGCGGTAGTCAGCGCTGAAAAGACGGGACTAAAGGTCGCTGCCCCTAGCTGGAGACCGGACCTTCTGCACAAGACAGACCTAGTGGAAGAAATTGCTCGCATCACCGGCTACGACCGCATTCCTTCATTGCTACCGGTTGCGCCTCCGGGTCGCGGTTTAACCAGAGAGCAGAACTTTAGAAGAAGCGCTCTGAATTCATTGGCGGCAGCCGGTTGTACTGAAATACTGAGCTACCCATTTGTTTCATCCGACTCAAATAATCTCTTTGCTGATGCAACCAAAGCTGTAGTTCTGGCAAACCCGATTCAGGAAGAAGCCGGAGCACTTCGGATGTCCCTTATTCCAGGCCTTATTGAAACTGCTGCCAGAAACCTTTCACGCGGTCTTACTGACTTGGCAATTGTTGAACACGGCTCAGTTTTTGTCTCTTCAATCTCTAAGCCACCAGTATTTCCGGATACCAGTGCAAGACCTACTGCAGAACAAATTGCGAATCTTGAACAGGGAATTCCGAGTCAGCCAAAGCACCTTGCAGGTTTGTTTCTGGGTTCGAGACTTGGTTCTCAGCCTGGGTCAAAGTCGATCGCGGTAGGCGTAGAGGATGCCCTTGGGGCAGCGCGAGTTGTTGGTGCAGCTGTTGGAGTAGAACTAGATCTTCGTCAGGCCAAGCCAAAAGGATTTCATTCTGGACGCTCAGCTGAACTGATGGTCGGAAAAGTTGTAGTTGGAGTAGTCGGAGAGCTGAGTCCTTCAGTTAGCAAATCTCACGATCTTCCTCGAACAGTTGGTGTTTTTGAGATCAACTTAGATGCTTTGTTTGCGGTAGCCCCTTTGTCTGTGACTGCAAAGCCGCTTGGAACCCTTCCAGCTGCCACGCAGGATCTTTCTTTGGTCGTAAAAATCGAAACTCCAGCGGCGGAAGTTTTGGCTGCTGTTCGAGAAGGAGCCGGTGAACTACTCGAAGAAATTTTGCTCACCGATGACTATCGAGGTTCAAATGTGCCCGAGGGTTCAAAGTCTCTTACCTTTGCACTTAGATTCCGAGCAATGGATCGAACCTTGACCCAGGCAGAAGCGAGCGAAGCTCGCGATGCCGGAGTTGCGGTAGCAAAGCAAAAATTTAGCGCAGAAATTCGTTCCTAAACCAAAAAGCCGAAGGGAGTCGGAGATGGCTTTATCTGTTGCAATCGCCGGAGCCAGCGGCTACGTGGGCGGCGAGCTAATGCGCTTGGTCGTGAATCACCCTGAGTTGACACTTAAAACCGTGACGGCCAATAGCAACGTTGGACAAAGTGTCTCTTCTTTGCATCCTGAAAACTTGGCTCACGCGGATTTAGTCTTTGTGGAAAACAACGCAACGAACTTGCAGGGCCACGATGTCGTTTTTCTTGCGATGCCACATTCCAAAAGCGCAGAGGTTGCTAGTTGGCTAGGGGACACCAAGTTGATTCTCGACTGCGGTGCCGATTTTAGGCTCGAGAATGCAGCCGACTGGGAAAAGTTCTACGGAACCAAGCACGCCGGCACATGGAGCTATGGACTTCCTGAACTTACCCTTGCTGACGGTGGCAAACAGCGCGGTCGCTTAAAGAATGTAAACCGAGTAGCAGTTCCAGGTTGCAACGTAACAGCAATTACACTCGCGTTGGCGCCTGCACTTACTGCTGGATTAATTGAGCCAGCTGACATAGTTTCGATTCTCTCGGTTGGAACTTCCGGGGCTGGAAGATCACCTGCTCCTCTAGCTGTCACTGAGGGCGAAGGCTCTTCACACGCTTACGGTGTTGGAGGAGTTCACAGACACACTCCAGAAATTGAGCAGAACCTAGCTAATGCCTCCGGCCAAAAGGTTTCAGTTTCATTTACTCCGGTATTAGTTCCGATGTTTAGGGGAATCCTTGCGGTAAATACCGCAAAGGCTAAGCCCGGTACCACACTTAGTTCACTTCGCCAGGTTTGCTTAGATGCTTATGGGGACGAGAAGTTCATCCAAGTTCTTCCCGAAGGGGAGTTTCCAAACACCGGAGATCTTGCCGGATCAAACAATGCAGCAATCGGCATTTCGTTGGATGAACACTCCGGACGAGTGGTCATCGTTTGTGCAATTGATAACCTAGTGAAGGGAACTGCTGGCGCAGCAATTCAATCTTTGAACCTGGCTCTAGGATTCGAGGAAAGCCTTGGCCTTGAAGGAATTGGTCTTAAATCGTGAGCGTCACATTTGCAGAGGGCTTTATGTCAGGCTCGGTTGCGGCCGGTTTGAAATCAAGCGGCAAACTCGATGTGACCGTCATCAAGAACATGGGGCCAAAAGATGATGCTGCTGCAGTATTTACCAGCAACAGAGCAAAGGCGAACCCAGTGCTCTGGTCCATGGAAGCCATCAAAGACGGCGCTTGTAGAGCGGTTTTACTAAACAGTGGCGGAGCTAACTGCTACACCGGGGCTCAGGGTTTTCAAGCAACTCACAAATCCGCTGAGCTAGTGGCGGAAGCTCTCGATTGTTCCGCTCAGGATGTGCTGGTTTGTTCAACAGGGCTCATTGGCGTTCAGATTGACACCGACAAGCTTTACCCGGCGATTTCTGCGGCTTGCAATAGTTTGTCCACCGATGGAGGCACCGACTCCGCCCATGCGATTATGACAACAGATTCTGTCCCAAAGCTTGCAGCTGTCACATCTAGTGCCGGTTGGAAAATTGGTGGAATGGCAAAGGGTGCGGGGATGTTAGCTCCAGCTCTTGCAACCATGCTGGTAGTTATCACAACCGACGCAGAGGTTTCAAACATCGATGAACATTTGCGCGCGGCAACTTCTGTTTCTTTTGACCGACTAGATTCCGATGGTTGCACTTCTACTAATGACACGGTGATTCTTTTGTCTTCTGGGGCAAGTGGAATCAAAGCTGAGGCTGAAGAGTTTCAGAGCCTGTTAGTTGATGTCTGCATGGATTTGGCCAGGCAGTTGATGAAGGACGCCGAAGGCGCAGCTCACGAAATCGCGATTGAAGTGCACGGTGCTGTGTCCGAAGCTGACGCGCTAGAGGTTGGAAGAGCAATTGCTAGAAACAATTTGTTTAAAACAGCCATCTATGGCAACGATCCAAATTGGGGAAGAATTCTTGCGGCAATTGGAACAACAACTGCAGAGTATGACCCGTACGATATTGACGTTGAGATAAATGGCGTTCGTGTTTCATCAAAGGGCGGCCCTGATCAAGACCGGTCGCTGGTCAATCTTGCAGCGCGCGAAGTATTTGTCCGCATTGGCTTGAATGCAGGGGATCACAGAGCAACTATTTTGACAAACGATTTGACCAAAGAGTACGTAATCGAGAACAGCGAGTATTCAAGCTAATGAGCCAAAATCAAGTTCAGGATGCAGCTCTGGCACGTATAAAGGCCGAAGCACTTATCGAGTCGTTACCTTGGCTTCAAGATTTCCACGGAAAAGTCGTCGTCATAAAATTTGGTGGCAATGCGATGGTCGACGAGCAACTGACCAAAGCATTTGCCGAGGACATGGCGTACCTGAGATTTGTTGGAATCAAACCTGTAGTAGTGCACGGTGGAGGACCGCAGATCACAGCCAGGCTTGCAGAGCTTGGAATCGAAACGGAGTTTCGGTCAGGTCTTAGGGTCACATCCCCTGAGGTTATGCAAGTTGTCAAGGATGTGTTGAGAAATCAGATTTCCGCGCAGCTTGCCACCCTCGTTGAGAATGCAGGTGCAAAAACTGTCGTTTTGTCTGGAGAAGACTCCAGTTTGTTTAGGGCCGAGCAAACCAAGACAGATCAAGCTGGACATGCCCTTGATATTGGTTTAGTGGGGGAAGTCACCCAAGTAAATCCGCGCATTGTTCTTGAAGCTTTGGCTGCTGGGGTGGTGCCAATTATCTCGACCGTGGCTCCTGGAGCTGACGGGTCACTTCTGAACGTAAATGCAGATTTAGCGGCGGCTTCGCTTGCAGTTGCTTTAGGAGCTGAAAAACTACTTCTTCTTACAGATGTTGCAGGCCTTTATAGCAATTGGCCCAACAAGGACTCGTTGATCTCCGAAATTCATGTGGCAGAGCTAACTGACTTGTTGCCACAACTTGAATCGGGAATGATTCCGAAGATGCAGGCCTGCCTCAATGCCCTTGCTGGGGGAGTGCCCAGGGCTCACATCATCGATGGACGCGCCCCTCACAGCATTCTGCTTGAGATCTTCACTTCCAGCGGTGTTGGCACCTTGGTGCTACCTTAGAAACTTCGAGAGGAGATTTGCTATGACCCGTCATTTTTTGCGTGATGATGACATTTCTCCCGAAGAGCAGTCTGAAATCTTGGATCTTGCCCTAAAACTCAAAGCCAGCCCATATTCGGAAAAAACTTTTGCTGGTCCTAAAACAGTTGCTCTAATTTTCGACAAGACCTCTACTAGAACAAGGGTTTCATTTGCAGTTGGCGTTTCTGATCTAGGTGGATCGCCTTTGATTATGGACCCCGGTTCAAGTCAACTTGGGCTCAAGGAGTCGGTAGCCGATACTGCGAAGGTGTTAGAGCGACAAGTCGCCATGATTGTTTGGCGAACTTTTGCCCAAAGCGGTCTTGAGCAGATGGCAGCTAATTCCAAGGTGCCAGTAATAAATAGCTTGAGTGATGAGTTTCACCCTTGCCAATTGTTAGCGGATTTGATGACTATTCAAGAGCGATTAGGTTCACTGAAGGGTAAAGTGCTTTCCTACATCGGAGATGCCTCAAACAACATGTGTCATTCGTACATGTTGGCTGGAGTCACAGCGGGTATGAAAATCCGGATAGCTGGACCAGCTGGCTACCAGCCGAATCCGAAGATTTACCGCAGGGCCGAGGAGATAGCTATTCAAACTGGTGGTTCCATCGATGTATATACCAACCCGAAGCACGCCTTAGTCGATAGCGAAGTCGTTGCCACTGATACTTGGATATCGATGGGTCAAGAGGCGGAGAAAAACCAGAAGTTGAAGGACTTTGCCGGGTTCACTCTCGATAGCGAGCTGATGAGTCTTGCAAAGCCAGAGGCAATCGTTTTGCACTGCCTCCCTGCTTACCGGGGCTTCGAAATAGCAGCAGATGTTCT
>CAMAXJ010000006.1 GCA_945862155.1 Rhodoluna limnophila | reverse complement strand
TTTAGAAATACTCTGATTTCACCAACGGAGGACGCGAACTTCGGAGCCTCCGTGATTATCGAAGGCCTGCCCGTGTAGGTCTTGTGTAAGTTTGCAAGCTCCGCAATAAACGACGGGTCAGATTTGGCATGTTGATAGGTTGCGTCAAGCTCATCCAGCGCACCGATGAGTGATTCAGGCACAAATCTGCCACCGAAGTCCCCGAAGTAGGGGCCAACTTGCTCTGAGAGTTTCTGCGCCATCCTAAAAGTCTAAGCCTTGGCAATTCTAGAAAAAGCCCCGACCAGATCCTCGGCGTCCCCTGTGACAAGAGCTTCTCCCACAAGAACGCAATCTGCCCCGGCCAAAGCGTAGGCCTGCACATCCTCAATTCCGCGAACCGCCGATTCGGCAACTCTGATGCAATCGTCAGGCAATAAGTGAACTAGTTC
This sequence comes from Rhodoluna limnophila, assembly GCA_945862155.1. Lineage (GTDB taxonomy): Bacteria > Actinomycetota > Actinomycetes > Actinomycetales > Microbacteriaceae > Rhodoluna > Rhodoluna limnophila_A. The sequence goes on along the minus strand of CAMAXJ010000006.1, from coordinate 46,278 downwards.
CTCAAAAAGGTTCCGATCGGTCTCGAAAGTGGTCAGGTCACGAGCATTTACCCCAACCAACTGAGCACCAATGGATGCGGCAAATTCAACTTCAGCCCGATTGTGGGTTTCGATAAAGGCTGTCATTCCTAGAGACTCTGCAAGTGTCTTGAGTTTTACTAACACGCTGTTATCAATACCTGCTGCGATCAGCAAAACTATGTCGGCTCCGTGGGCCCTGGCCTCTACCACCTGATACTCGTTAGCTATGAAATCTTTTCGCAACAAGGGAAGTGATACCGCCGATCGAACTGCGTCTAGATCCTGGAGGGTCCCAAGAAATGATCGCTGTTCAGTAAGGACACTTATCGCAGACGCCCCAGCAGACTGATAAACAGAGGCAAGTGACTCAGGATCCTCAATAGTTGCAAGATGACCCCTGGATGGGCTTGCTCGTTTTATTTCTGCAATTACTTTGACAAATTCCCCGCTGCTCAAAAGTGCAATTGCATTTAGCGGAGGTTTGGCTTCGGAAGCTAATCTTTCGATCTCGGAAAGTGAGACTAGCTCTTGACGGGCATTAGCGTCCGCAACAGCGCCCGCGTAGAGTGACTCAAGCACTTAGTGCTTAGACTTCGATCCGCCGACCCCGTAGCCAGCTCTCTTTAGGAAAATACCCGCTACTAGCCCCAAGCCTGCAAGACCGGCGGAAGCCCAAACCAAAACAGCAATGTCTAGCCAGAAAAACAAAGTTCCCAGAGCAAAGGCGGCAATAATAATGCTCACTGTAGCCCAGGCTGCAACGGAGTCCCCGTGACCTGGTTCGATGTGATTCTCAGACATAAATACTCCTCTTGGCTAATACTTTACCAAGTCAGTTGCTACTTCTGTGTCTCCCACAGATCTTGCTCCTCACCCAATGCTTCCTTTGTTGGTCTGGCTTCAGAATGGGCCACTTTTGATAGCGACTTTGTTAGCAAAATGGCAAGATTCATGAAGATTGCTAATAAGTACCCGACCCAAAGATAAGTGTCTCCGGCAAAAGCAACAAACTCAGCCTGGCTTGCAAATCCAGCAACACCTGTGATTTCAGTAATCTGCGCCTCTATCGCGTTCTGCAAGCTAGATTGCAAACCCACGACAACAAACAAACCGTGCGCCAGCATAATCGGCGACAATATTCCTGAAATTACCCTGCCTACCAACTTCGGTGTCAATAGTGAAGCAAGCAAAGCTGCAACCTGCAAAAGCAAAAGTGCTGAAATTATAGGAAAGACTTGAAATCCGGAAATCTCGAACTTTTGCGCTCCTGCCTCTGGCGAAAGTTCAAGATTGAGCCAACTCAGTCCTGCGAAAATTGCAAGCAGTGCAATGCTCCCTGTCCAAGCAATTGTGCCACGCCTGGAATTCAACTCTGATACCTCGTCAGAGTATTTGCTGCCTGAATTGCTCTAAGCGGAGCCGAAGCTTTGTTGAGGGTTTCTTGGTTTTCGAGTTCTGCAACGCTGTCCAAAACAATTCCTGCGCCCGCTTGGACGTGGGCAACCCCATTTCGAATAACCGCAGTTCTAATGGCGATTGCAAGGTCGGCATTGCCAGCAAAATCGAAGTATCCAACCACTCCCCCAAATAACCCTCTGTTGGTGGATTCGAGCTCCTCAATAATCTCTAAAGCACGAGGCTTAGGAGCACCCGATAAGGTACCTGCGGGGAAAGTTGCTCGCACCACAGCCACTGCCGATACGCCATCGCGAAGAGTGCCTTCGACTGTGGAAACAAGATGCATGATGTGGCTGTATCTTTCTACGGTCATAAATTCGGTGACGTTGACTGAACTCGCATCGCAAACCTTCAGAAGGTCATTTCTCGCAAGGTCTACAAGCATCAAGTGCTCAGCTTTCTCCTTAGCGTCACTAAGTAGCTCTTCCGCCATTGCAGTGTCGGCTTCAACGTTGACCCCACGGGGTCTTGAGCCAGCAATTGGATGCAGCACTGCTGCTCCAACCTTCACCCTGACCAATGCTTCTGGAGACGAACCTACAACCGAGAATTGACCATTATCATCAAAGAAGTTGAGCAAATACATATATGGACTCGGGTTGATAGCCCTAAGCATCCGATAGACATCAAGTGGCGTTGCCGAAACTTCAGTATCGAATCGCTGGGAGATCACAACTTGAAAAACATCACCTGCAACTACGTGTTTTTTGGCTTTGTTTACAAGGTCAAAAAACTCGAAATCGCTGGTACGCCTTGAAAAGACCGGTTCGACCTCGAAATCTACATCCGCGATAAATGGCACAGTTGGTTTCAAAAGCTTATTCTTCATCTGCTTGATTCTCTCTATTGCAAGCTCATACTCGGATAAAGCATCTCGACCTTGGCCCAAGTAAACATTTGACACTAACTTGAGCGAAGATTCCTGGTGATCAACAACAACTAAGTCCCTGATGACAGCCATAGCCAAATCAGGCACGTCGAGTTCTTTAGGTTTACGAGAACCAAGTCGTTCAATTTGATGGACTGTGTCCCAACCTAGAAGACCAACTAATCCTGAAACTAACGGAGGTAGCCCTGCCACAGGAGCTGCTTTCCAACTTTCTTGAATAAGTTCTAGAGCTTCTAGCTCCGACAGGCCATCGAGATTCTTGCCATCGAATGGAAGAGATGAATGACCTTCTAGCGCCTTCCAAGATACGGCACCACCGGAAGACACCAGAAGTCCATAGTTTTCTACTCCAATGAAGCTATACCTTGACCAAACTCCAGCTTCGGCGGATTCCAGTAGAAAGCTCCCCGGCTTGGAAGAAGCGAGTTTCTCGAAAATCGTTAATGGCGTCTCGGTACCAGAAAAGACCGACTCAACAAGTGGAATGACCTGATAAGACTTGGAAAGCTCTAGAAACTCATCTTTTGAAATCAATTTGGCTCCAGAGTTTCGAAAATTTGGAAGAAAATTCTCCCCACGGGTAAAACAGGGGTTTCCAGCAGGGTCATAAATTAGATCGTAATGGCAAGTGACCGAAGCCGGTCAATCTCAGAGTTTCGATCTGTGGCCTTGAATACTGACGTTCCGGCGACAAAAGTGTCAGCTCCCGCTCTGGAAAGTTCCGCGATGTTATCCGCCGTGACTCCCCCATCAACTTGAATTGAAAGCTCCAAAGAATTATTGCTGGCATAAGCAAACGCTTCTGTAACCTTAGGCACCGTGCTTTGAATAAGTGATTGTCCTCCAAAACCAGGTTCAACCGTCATCACTAAAAGCATATCCAGCAACTCAACTAGTTCAGAAACTTCTGAAAATGCTGTGCCAGGTTTAATGGACATCGCCGCCTTTGCACCAGCCTTGCGAATCTCTGAAATGACCAACCTCGGATCGGTTGCTGCCTCGAAGTGGAAGGTCACTGACCCTGCATATTGCGCGTATTTAGATGCCCAGATCTCAGGGGACTCAATCATCAAGTGCAAATCCAGCGGAACGTTTGTGACTTCTGAAAGTCTTTTTACTATTGGAACCCCGAGTGTAAGGTTTGGAACGAAGTGCCCATCCATGACATCAACGTGAATTAGATCTGCGTGACTTATTGTCGCAAGTTCGGCTTCGAGATTTGCAAAGTCAGCGCTCAGAATACTTGGAGCAATTCGAGCTTTCATAACCTCAGTTTATAGACTTACGCATCAAAGCAAGGAACATCGCGTCTGTCCCATGAACTTGAGGCCAAAGCTGTGCGGTACGCAAAGACTCATTGAGTTTGAGCGATGGACTCAATGAATTTAGAATCTCATTAGCGTTCATCAGTTCAAGCCGACCCTTGAATTTTCCTTCCGCCCAGGCCACCTGACCGGTTGTTTCGGACAGATGTGGTGAACATGTCACGTATGCCAATACCCCGCCGGGTTCTAGTGCACCCCAAGCGCTTTCAATAAGTTCACGCTGAAGTTTCACTAAATCAGCTAGATCATCCGTACTTCTTCGCCACCTCGATTCAGGTCGGCGTCGTAAAGCTCCCAAACCAGTACAAGGCGCATCAAGTAAAATTCGCGAAAATTTCTCTGAACTCTCGCCATAAACCCGACCATCCGAAATCTTAACCTCAAAACTTCCCAACGGCTTAAGCGCATTAGTGACCAGTTGTGCTCTGTGGTCAGACACCTCGTTGGCAACAAATCTTTGACCGGAAGATAAGGACACAGCAGCAAGAATTGCTGCCTTACCGCCAGGGCCTGCGCACATGTCCAGCCAGTTTTCGTCTGCTACTTCGATGGGTGACGCGATTAGTGCCAACGTGACCAACTGTGAACCTTGATCTTGGACACGAGCGAATCCTTTGTTTACTAGTTCAATGTTTGCTGGATTCCCTGAGATCTCCACTCCGATTGGCGATCTATTCTGCTCCTGTTGATCAACATCAAAATCACTTGGTGAGCAAAACCCCGGCAAAGCCGCAAGTGAAACTTTGGGCGCCAAGTTGTTGCTGGCTAGAAGATCTTCAAACTCTTTATCCATACCGCGGGAAGCTAAAGCGGCCTTGAAAGCCTGAAGAATCCACATCGGGTGTGAATACTGTACGGATAGAGCATCTAATTCGGATAGACCTTTAGTTACTTCGTCAATCCAATCGTCCTTGTCCTTCAAAGCGATCTTCCTTAAAACCGCATTGACGAAGCCGACAGACCCTTTGCTGGTTTTTGTCTTTGCGAGGTTCACGCTTTCATTGATGGCAGCGTGGGTGGGAACCCTCATCTTCAAAAGCTGATGCACTCCGAGCACGATAACAATCTGGGCAGCAGGTTCAATCTCATCGATCTTTCGTGAAGATGCCGCCTCAATGATCTTTTCGTAGAGCAACCAGTTCCGGATTGTGCCAAAAGCTAGCTCCTGTACAAACGCCGCATCGCGAGAATCAAGCTTGGCTCTTGAAATCAGTGTTGGTAAAAGCAGATTTGCATACGCATCATCCGATTGAACTCTGTCCAGAAGATCGAAGGCAACTTCTCTATTCACGTCAGCGACAACGAATCTCGACGCAGTCCCCTGAACCAATCTGCTCCCGGCATCGGTTTTTTGCCTGCAGGTTGAACAGTTCGGAGAATGACTGCTCTATCTGAAGAACCCACGACAAGTTCACCCTCTGCTAAAACAGCCACGCCCTCTGACAAGCCTGGAAAATCGGAGATAGCAGATTCCAGCACACGGACAGGTTGGGCCTCAAATTCGAACCAAGCCACGGGCTCAGGATTCATAGCCCGCACTAGGTTCACAATTCGCAATGCAGGCATGCTGAATTCGATTCTGGCCATAGCGCGATTGATTTTTCGAGTTACGGGAACCTTCAGATTCTTATCTTGAAAGGTCTTAGTTCCCAGATAGTCGTCGAGTTTTTTTAGCGTGTCTAAAACAAGGTCTGAGCCAACAACAGTGAGTTGCTCAAGCACAGACCCAGCGGTCGCGTCGGGATCTACAACAACTGAAGCTTGGGACAAAATAGGTCCGGTGTCTACGCCCTCATCTAACTGAAAAACCGTCACGCCAGTTGTTGAGTCACCTTCTAACAGCATTTGTTGCACTGGAGACGCACCAGGATATTTTGGAAGCAGTGAATAGTGAACATTAAGCCAACCCTCAGCCGGGATCTCTAAAAGATTTGTTTTGAGAATTGAACCATAAGCAACAATGATTCCAAGATCTGGCTTCAAACCTGCAATCCACTCGCCTACTTGGGGGTCAGGAAGATTTGACTTCAATAACGGCAAATCATGCTTGTTGGCAACATTCGCCACCGGAGATTCCATTAATGTCCCACTTCTACCCATTGGGGCATCCATGCGCGTCAAAACCCCAACTACCTCATGATTAGCTGCTAAAAGTGCTTCTAACGTTTTGGCCGCGTTGGCTGGCGTTCCTGCAAAAATGATTCTCAAGTCTTCTCCGACATCAGACTACTTCAGAGTCGTTCATCTTCACGGTAATAGCCCGTGCGCTTCTTCCGGAACTCGAAGTCCTAATCTTCCCTGCGCTAATGCGTGCTACTTCAACTTTCAGCAGTTTTGCAAGTTCCAAACCAAGTGAGTATGGATACTTGAAAATCAACCTCCACAACGCTCCAGTAGAAATGGTTTCCAAAGGAGCAGGGCCTATACGAACCACGGCAGGCTCCTTGGCAAGGATTTCGGAAAGCTCCGTCAATAGTGAAAGTTCTGCCGTTATGCTTCCCAGTCGAAGTGATGGAGGTAGGGCCAACTCTTGGCGCGACTTGTACTCATTCTCGGCAATCTTGTGGTGGTTCCAAAGTGAAAACAACTGTGACAACTCACCAGAAACTCCAACCAGAACACAGGGAGCTTTTGGTTCCGCTTTGGCAACAGCATTAGACCAGGTGCGAACCGCTTCCTCTTGAGCACGGAGGTTTTGCCTGGAAAGAGCTACTTTCGCGTCGAGAAGAACTACGGCACTGTATCCACCCTCCACGTAAGGTTCAGCCCCAGCCGTTGCAACAACTAAAGTCCGACCCCGATTGATCGAAGTGGTGCGGGCTTGACCGGTTGATTCGATAACACGCGCCGAAGGAAAAGCCCGTCCTAATTCCGCTGCAGTTCGGGTTGCTCCAGCTCTTCCAAGGGTGAGATCTAATCCGCCACAAGGGCACCTGTAGTTCATTTGGAATGAATTGCACCAGCGACACTTTTTCGAACCTGAAGAATCAATCCAGAGCGGGCCCTGACACTCAGCGCACCTTGCCGGCTCATCGCATAATTTGCAATACATGGCTGTGCTATCGCCAAGTGATGCAACTTGCACCAAAACTGGACCCAGCTCCAATCCTGCTTTGATTGCCGAGTAAGCGTGTGAATCGACACGAAGACCTGGCTCAGAATTCGAAATCCTGGGAGCTGGAAACTGTACGGTCCTATCAGTCAAGAAACCTGAGTCAATAAGGCGCTTCACATCGCTCGAGATTGAGTGTGAAGTGAAAACTAAAGAACAATCCTCTATCGATTGACGCACCAGAACAACATCACGTGAATTTAGATAAGGTGACCCTTGGTCTGAATAACTCCTGTCCGCTTCATCGAAGACCAGGATGCTGCCTAGATTGTGGGCTGGAGCAAACGCAGCTGCTCGCGAACCAACAACAATTCGAGGCCTTATTTCGAGCGCCCTCAAGAAACCTAGGTATTGCTTTGATTTGACCTGTTCCTGAGAGTAGTTAGCAATATGATTGGCAAGATCTGCGCGCGTCAACGCCTCCATAACCACTTCGTGCTCTCGGTAATCAGGTACGAGAATCAGCGTTGATTTACCCCGAGCTAAATTCGCAGCTGCAAACAAGACAAACATGTTCACCCAGGCAGGAACGCTAGCTAAGCTTTCGCCGAATCCAAGTTCGACTTGGCGAGGCTCTGCCAGTAGAAAAGACTTCTGACCTCCTGCAAGAATCGCGTTTGTCCCCTCGATATCTGCGGCTAAATTGTACGAACTAGATTCCTCGCTCTCCGGCGCTAACTGCAAATGTGCAGCAAAAGCCTTAGGCATGTGGGGTGGAGTCGCAAGTTTTAGAACATCACCAAGCGTTGAGGCAGAACGCTCTGCCAACTGTTGACACAACTTGAAGACATTTGGTTTGAGGGTTTGCGCAGTTCCAACAACTTCTAGAATCTCGCTAAGGCGACCAGAAAACTCTGACTCTTGAGGGAAATCAACTATGAACGCATCCAAAGCTTTTTTGGATCTTCCAAAGATGACTTTAACCCGAGATCCAATTTCAGCCTGATTTACAAGACTGTCGGGAACTAGGTAATCAAACAACCGATCTAGCTGGGGCAGATTCGACTGGATAGCCAGCTTCGCTATCTTGGTCATTTATAGATTCAGGGCGGACCGCAACGCGTCGACGCGATCGAGTTTCTCCCAGCCGAACTCCGGCAATTCTCTTCCGAAGTGACCATATGCGGCGGTCTTGGAGTAGATGGGACGCAATAGGTCTAGCTGCTCAACGATAGCCCGAGGTCTAAGGTCAAAAATGTCTCGAATCGCGTTTTCGATCAGTTCAGTCGCAACCTTCTCAGTTCCAAAGGTTTCAAGATAAATTCCGACAGGATTAGCTACGCCAATTGCATAGGCAACTTGCAGTTCTGCTCTATCAGCAGCTCCAGATGCGACAACGTTCTTTGCAACCCATCGCATCGCATAAGCCGCTGAGCGGTCGACTTTAGATGGGTCCTTTCCGCTGAAAGCTCCACCTCCGTGTCTGGCTGCCCCGCCGTAGGTGTCAACGATGATTTTTCTTCCAGTAAGTCCTGCATCTCCTTGAGGGCCTCCGACAACGAACTTGCCGGTTGGGTTAATGAAGAATTTAGCTCCCGAGAAATCGAGCCCTGAGCCCTCCAGAATCGGATTAATTACTTGAGTTCTAATGGCGTCATGAATGTCTTGCTGTGAAACACCGTCATCGTGCTGGCTTGAAACAACAACGGCTTCAATAGTTTTTGGCGTCGAACCGTCAAACCCAACTGTCACTTGGGTTTTTCCATCTGGCCTTAGGAATGAAACTTCGCCACTTTTTCGGACACTGGCGAGTTTTTCAGCGAGGCGATGCGAAAGAGCGATTGCTGTTGGCATGTAGGTTGGGGTCTCGTTGCTGGCGTATCCGAACATAATGCCCTGATCCCCCGCTCCCTGAGCTTCAAATCGATCAGTAGAACCCTGGGCGCGGGCCTCAAGCCCTGAGTCAACTCCTTGAGCAATATCTGGTGACTGCTGACCAATAGAGACCGAAACTCCGCAGCTTCTGCCGTCGAAACCAATCTCTGATGAATTATATCCGATCGCCAGTACAGTTTCTCTGACGATTGACGGGATCTCCACGTAACCGGAAGTTGAAACCTCACCTGCAACATGTACTAAACCGGTGGTCACCATTGTTTCTACAGCAACTCGAGCGTCCTTGTCTTGGGCCAGCATTGCATCAAGAATGGCGTCCGAAATCTGGTCGCAGATCTTGTCTGGGTGACCCTCAGTCACGGACTCCGAAGTAAATTGTCTTAATTTGCTCATGATTGTCCCATGTTACTTGCAATCAGTGACAATACGTCTTTAGCTACAGTCTGCTTAGATCCCTGAAACTTGTTCGATCCAGATTTATCAACTAGAACAATTTCAGTGTTGTCCCTGCCAAAGACCTTGCCGTCGCTGATGTCGTTGGCTACCACGTAATCGCATCCCTTGGCAGATAGTTTGACCCTAGCCAGGGATTCAAGATCGTCGCTTGCCTCGGCAGCAAATCCAATTACCACAGCCTTTGAAGCTGAAGCCCTTAAGGACTTAACGGTTTCGACAAGGATGTCTGGGTTAGCAACCAGCGAAACATTCAATTGCTCACCCATTTCTGAGCGCTTCAACTTCGACGAAGTTGGGTCAGTGGGTTTGTAATCAGCAACTGCTGCCGCCATGACCAGCATGTCGTAGCTTCCAGACTTTTCGGCAAGAGCATTTGATAGCTCTAAAGCCGTACTAACAGAAGTTGTTTTAAGTCCTGAAGTCAACGAATCATCGAGGTTGGCGGCAATAAGTTCAACTTCAGCGCCCAGAAGCTTAGCTGCACGTGCAAAAGCGACCCCCTGTTTACCTGATGAGAAATTACCAATGAACCTCGCGGCATCAATTGGCTCCCTGGTTCCGCCTGCAGTGACAAGCACACGCTTACCACTCAGTGGACCACCTAGTGCAGCCATAGCTGTTTCGAAAATTTCTTCTGGCTCAGCGAGTCTTCCGGCACCGGTATCTTCACCGGTGAGTCTGCCAACGGCAGGCCAAACGATTGTGACTCCTCTTAGCTTTAAAGTTTCGATGTTCGAAACCGTAGCTTTGTTCTCCCACATTTCTGTGTGCATGGCGGGAGCGACTATCACTGGGCAGGTAGCAGCTAGAACAGTGGTTGTGAGCAGATCATCTGCAATCCCAGAAGTCATCTTCGCAAGAAATGAAGCTGTTGCAGGAGCTACGACTACAAGGTCGGCAGATTTAGCTAAGGCAATGTGTTTTACCTGGTCCACATCAGTGAAGAGATCCGGGTCCACGATTGAAATTGGGTTTCCCGAAAGAGCTTCCAGGGTGGTTTTACCTATGAACTTGAAGGCATTGTTTGTAGCAACAACTTGAACCTTATGGCCGGCCTCAGAAAACAAACGAATCAAAGGAGCACACTTATAAGCAGCTATACCGCCGGTCACACCGACCACTACACTGGCCACCTGTTGGTGTCGCTTAGTCTAGGTTGCGCTTTGTAAGAAGACCCTGGTCAACTTCATTTAGGGCAATGGTGAGAGGCTTCTCGTCGATGGTTACATCAACTAATGGACCTACGTTGTTGAAAAGACTTCCCTCGTGCAAAGAAGAGTAGTAATCGTTAATTTGACGTGCCCTCTTGGCAGCAAACATCACGAGCTCATACTTCGAATCAACTCGGTCCATCAATTTGTCAATGGAGGGAGAAACGATTCCTTCTAGCTTTTCAAACATGGCAACTTTCCTGAAATTATGTGGTTTGAACCAAGTCTACGACTTCTTGGGCACATCTGGCCACCTCGTCATTTATTACCGAAAAATCGAACTGGTAGGCCTGATCTAACTCGGTCCTGGCCGTTTCAAGGCGAATCCGCTTATCTTCTTCGGACTCGGTACCCCTTTTATCGAGCCTCGCCCGCAGCTCTTCGAAGCTTGGAGGTTTTACGAACACAAGTAGGGCCTCCGGAAAACTCTCTTTAACCTGAAAGGCACCCTGAACGTCAATTTCTAAAATCACATTGAATCCGCTTGCTAACCCCTCTTCAACAGGACCTCGTGGAGTTCCATAAGAATGTTTGCCATGAACAGTTGCCCACTCAAGCATCTGGCCCGTTTCAGCACGGTTCTTGAACTGTTCGTCCGTTAGGAAAGCATAGGAAACGCCATCAATTTCTCCCTCGCGTGGAGACCGAGTGGTTGCGGAAACAGAGAGTACATAACCATCAAAGTTTGCGACTATGTGCGAGGCGAGAGTGCCTTTACCCACTGCGGAAGGTCCCGCCATAACAATTAATTTGCCAGCTGGTTTCATGCCCGCAACCCTACCTCAAGCTCAGCCTTTGCTTTCAAAACTCTAGAATCAAGACCTTCTAGCGAAGCGCCAGCGACTAAACGCGAGACGTTGCAGATTGCTGTGTCTGCGTAGCCAGAAAGCAGCGAACGCGCCTTCGACAAAGCGGCACCTTGTGCTCCAAAGCCGGGAACAAGAACGGGGAAATTCAAGCTACTTTCAAAATAAAGGCCGAGGTCTGCAGCGTTCACAGTTGCTCCCACGACGACCCCAATTGAACCAAGGCCAGCGCTGCTATAAGACCCAGCAAAATCCAACACGCTGTTTGCAACAGTTCTCCCATGGCGAATGGACGACTGGAGTGCAGTGGCTTCGGGATTTGAAGTTGCGGCAAGCACAAACAATCCACGATTGTTCTCAAGCGCGAGAGTTGCTGTCTCAGCTAAAGAATCAGGTCCTAGGTATGGCGAAACTGTCAGTGCATCGCACACAAAAGCCGCTTCACCAGATAACCATGCTCTCGCGTAGCCAGACATTGTCGATCCAATGTCCCCGCGTTTAGCGTCAGCAATGACCACAAGTTCGCGAGATTTTGCATCGACAAGCAATTGAGACAACACACTGAATCCTTCTGGCCCAAACTGCTCAAAGAATCCAACTTGAAACTTCACTATTCCGACTTTTCCTTGAGCCGCATCAAGCATCGAAGAGGAAAATGACTTTGCCCCTTCGGTTGAAATCGGGAGGCCCCAGGAATTCAATTGTTCAGTGCTTGGATCAATTCCGACGCATAACTGGCCCTTTTGTCTAAAGGTCTCCAACAATCTCTTACCAAAACTAGACACCGAGGGCCGCTTTCCGATCGGCTGCGTGCTCTTGAAGAGATTTAACTTCAAAGGGCCCTGCGATAACAGCTTCAAACGAGCCAATCGCACAGCTGAGCTGAGCCAAGGTTGTAAAGATTGGTTTGTCAGCTGCAGTTGTAGCAGCACGGATTTCGTAGCCATCCTTACGTGCGGAAGATCCGGTTGGTGTGTTCACAACCACATCAACCTCACCCGCAGTTATCAGGTCAACAATTGTTGGGCCTTCGGTTGCAGATGAGCCTTGGCTGTGCTTGCGCACCTCTTTGACCTTGATGCCATGGCGTTGGAGAATCTGAGCAGTTCCCGCTGTTGCGAGAATTTCATATCCCAATTGCTCAAGTCTTCTAACCGGCAACAGCATTTGAGGCTTATCCCTGTCGGCAACCGAAATAAATATGCGACCACTTGTTGGAAGCGAGCTTCCAGCCGCCGCTTGAGATTTCGCAAAAGCCTTCGGGAAGTTCACATCAATTCCCATTACTTCACCAGTTGAACGCATCTCTGGGCCAAGTAAGGAATCTACGAATCTTCCATCGGGAGTCGCGAATCTCTTGAAAGGTAGTACGGCTTCCTTAACTGCAATTGGAGAATTGGCAGGAATGTGGGTTCCGTCCCGCTCAGGCAGGTGAACCTCTACCCTTAGCTGCGCAATTGATTTCCCAACCATCACAAGCGCAGCGGCTTTGGCCAGAGTAATTCCAAGCGCCTTGGAGACAAACGGAACAGTTCTTGACGCACGAGGATTAGCTTCGAGCACGTATAAGACATCTGCAGCAATTGCAAACTGAACGTTTATTAGACCCACTACCCCAAGCCCCTTTGCAATCATCTCGGTAGCATCTCTAACTCGAGCAATCTGCGATTCACTCAGGGTGATTGGTGGCAGCGTGCAACTCGAGTCACCGGAGTGAATTCCGGCTTCTTCGATGTGCTCCATAACCCCGCCTACATAAAGCTCTAATCCGTCGTAAATGGCGTCGATGTCAATCTCAATGGCATCGTCAAGGAAGCGGTCAACTAGCAATGGGTGCTCAGGACCGACAATTGCCTGGTCTTCAATTCTTCGGAAGTAATCATCCATACCCTCAGACTCATAAACAATCTCCATGCCCCTACCGCCAAGAACAAACGATGGCCGCACTAGAACCGGGAAGCCAATTCTCTCGGCAATGACTTTTGCGTCAGCCAAGTTTGTTGCTGTGCCGTTGGCCGGTGCGAGCAAATTGGCTTTCTCCAAAATCTTTGAAAAAAACCCTCTTTCTTCAGCTAGATCTATTGCATCCGGCGAGGTCCCAAGAATTGGAACTCCGGCTTTCAATAAACCTTGGGCAAGTCCAAGAGCTGTCTGACCACCAAGTTGAACAACAACACCGACAATTTCCCCCGAAGCCGATTCCGCGTGAATAACTTCCAAAACATCTTCAAGTGTTAGGGGCTCGAAATACAGTCTGTCGGAAGTGTCGTAGTCGGTTGATACCGTCTCTGGGTTGCAGTTGATCATGATTGTTTCGTAGCCGGCATCTGAGAGTGCAAATGAAGCGTGCACGCATGAGTAATCAAACTCGACACCTTGACCAATCCGGTTTGGGCCAGAGCCTAAGATAATGACCTTTTTGCGATCAGAAGGTACTACCTCTGTTTCCATCTCATAGGTTGAATAGTGATATGGGGTAAGTGCAGGAAACTCCCCCGCACAGGTGTCAACCGTCTTGAAAACTGGGCGCAATCCCAGCTTGTGACGAAGGGTTCTAACGTCAGCTTCAGCCAGATTCCGAAGCTCCCCAATCTGGTGATCACTAAAGCCATGCATTTTTGCAAGTTTTAGTACTTCTGGATTCAAATCGATTGCTTCGCCAATAGTGACGGCAATTTCGTTGATTAGAACTATCTGGTCGATAAACCAAGGGTCAATCATCGTTGATTCAAAAACTTGCTGTGGTGTAGCGCCTTTTAGAAGAGCTTGCTGAACATTGACGATGCGACCGTCGGTTGGCTTCTTAATGATTTTGAGAAGCTCTTTGACAGACATGGCATTTTGGTTCCAGTGAAAAGATGAGCCCCGCTTCTCCAACGATCGGAGCGACTTCTGTAGCGCCTGAGAGAAAGTCCTTCCGATAGCCATAGCCTCTCCAACGGATTTCATAGTTGTTGTGAGGGTTGAATCAGCTGCCGGAAATTTCTCGAAGGCAAATCTTGGGACTTTTACAACTACATAGTCAAGGGTTGGCTCAAAGCTTGCTGGTGTGACCTTGGTGATGTCGTTTGGAATCTCATCCAAGGTGTAGCCAATTGCCAGCTTTGCTGCAATCTTCGCTATTGGAAATCCTGTTGCTTTCGAAGCCAACGCAGAAGATCTACTTACTCGAGGGTTCATCTCGATAACGATTACTCGACCGGTTGCTGGGTCAACGGCAAACTGAATGTTGCATCCCCCGGTGTCTACTCCGACATCTCTAATTATCTGAATCGAGATGTCTCTCAAGTTCTGGTACTCGCGGTCGGTTAATGTAAGGGCAGGAGCAACGGTGATTGAATCCCCGGTGTGGACACCTACCGGATCAAAGTTCTCAATCGAACAGACAACTACCGCATTGTCGTTTCGATCCCTCATAAGTTCAAGCTCGTACTCTTTCCAACCCAGAATTGATTCTTCAAGAAGAACCTCTGTTGTTGGTGAAGCTTGAAGCCCAGCTCCAGCTATACGAATCAATTGCTTCTCGTCGTAAGCGAAGCCGGAACCAAGACCACCCATAGTGAAACTAGGACGAACAACAAGGGGATATCCCAGCTTACTTGCACCGGCAAGAACATCGTCCATGTTGTGCGCAATCACGGACTTTGCGACATCAGCCCCAGCATTGAGAACTAGTTGCTTGAACGACTGCCTGTTCTCACCTGCCCTAATTGCATCAATATTTGCTCCAATTAGTTCGACGTTGTACTTCTCAAGAATCCCAAGCTCATGAAGCTCCATAGCAGCATTGAGTGCTGTTTGACCACCGAGAGTGGGCAAAATTGCGTCTGGTCTTTCCTTCGCAATGATTGCTTCGATAACTTGAGCAGTGATCGGTTCAACATATGTGGCATCAGCAAAATCAGGATCAGTCATGATCGTGGCAGGGTTTGAATTCACGAGGATAACCCTTATTCCTTCGGCCTGGAGTACTCGACAGGCTTGGGTACCCGAATAGTCAAATTCGCAAGCTTGACCAATCACAATCGGACCGGAACCGATTACTAGAACGCTCTTGAGATCTTCTCTAAGCGGCATTAGTTCTCCCCGCGAGAAACGACCATTTGAACAAGGCGATCAAACAGATAAGAAGAATCGTGAGGCCCCGCAGCTGCCTCCGGGTGGTACTGGACAGAAAAAGCAGGCACATCAACGCACTCAAGACCCTCAACACAATCGTCGTTTAGGTTCACGTGTGAAACACGCACTTTTCCAAAGCCGGCAGGGGAATCCACCAATTCGCCAGCCTCGCCTCCTGGAACACGAACTGCAAAGCCGTGATTGTGTGCAGTGACCTCAACTCGACCAGTTATGCGATCAAGAATTGGCTGATTTATACCGCGGTGGCCAAAAGCTAGCTTGTAGGTATCAAAACCTAGAGCCCTTCCGAGTAACTGATTTCCAAAACAGATACCGAAGAAAGGAATACGCCTTTCAAGTACTTCTCGGAGGAGTTTGATCTGACCAGCGGAGGCACTTGGGTCACCTGGACCATTCGAGAAAAACACTGCGTCCGGCTTCGTTGCAAGCAAAGTTTCCAGGCTGGTAAGTGCCGGTAGCACAGTGACAACTAAGCCTCTCTTGATCATGTGTTCGATTGTCGAGCGCTTTATACCTAGATCCAGTATCGAGACTCGACCAATGAACTGCCCCAAGTGAGGAACCTCATAAGCGTCAGGTGTCGTGACAATATCGCTTAGCGACTGCCCCTTCATCTCTGGAGCTTCTCGAACGATCTCAACAAGTCTTTCGATAGTCTGCTCGGACCTTGGGCCAGAGAAGATTCCAGCACGCATTGCTCCGCGCGAGCGAATGTGCCGGGTGAGTGCTCTGGTGTCGATGCCCGAAATCCCAACAACGAAATTCTCCTCGAGTTCCTCATCCAAGGACCTTTCAGACCGGTAGTTGGAAACCACTCTCGAAGGTTCCCTAACGACATAGCCGCTTACCCAAATGCGGTTAGATTCTTCATCTCGAGTATTGACGCCCGTGATTCCAATATGTGGAGCAGTTTGCACAACAATCTGTCCGGCGTAACTTGGGTCGGTTATTGTCTCCTGGTACCCAGTCATTCCGGTTGCAAAAACGATTTCACCTAGGGTTTGCCCTTCGGCACCATAGGCAAGCCCCTCAAAAATCATGCCGTCTTCCAAGACCAGCTTCGCGGTCGTGATAGCCATTATGCTCCCACCAAAGGTTTGAGGGCTTCAAGGGCTTCCGAACGAAGTTCAGAGCTCACAAATCTAAAATGAGTTTGGAGTTCAACCTTTCCGAGTCTCCATTTGATTGCTACCAGACCATCTTTTTCGACAGCCCGATCGATAACAGCAGAACCCAGCGAAACCTCAATTAGGCCTGCTCTTGGAATTAGGAAGCAAAATTCACCGACTCTTGAAACTTCAACCCCGGATCCGGTTACCTCTAGGCGTGCGTGTCCGCGATGGGCTAGCCCATGAGCAATCACTCGTTCAAGTGGTCGCTCTGAGAGTGTTGTTGCTACGTAAAAACAGTTGCTGGCAGCAAAGGAACTTTCGATACCTACCGGCACTTCCAGCAGACTCGCTTGAGTGGCCATTCGACGCCGCCAGGTAATGACGGCGATGATTGCGAAAAGGCTGAAGAGTCCTAGAGCAATGAGACCCACTTGGTATGTCTCCATTAGCTACCTGCTCTCTGCATAATCGACAAATCTCTGTAGCTAAATTGTCCGTTATAAATCGTGTGGCGAACTCTCCCTTGCATCTTGAGGCCCGTGAACGGGTTGTTTTCGCTCATGCTGAGTGTTTGCGGTTTAGGATCCCAAGAGTCTTTCGGGTCTACAAGAGTCAGGTTAGCTGCACTACCTGCAGAAAGATATTTGCCCTGCTGAGCCAAACCGCTAATAGCTGCGGCGTTTGAAGACATCACCGCTCCAAGTCGCTCGAAGTTTGACTTTCCTGAATCAATCAGAACCTGTTGCGCCACCGAGTAAGCCGTTTCCAACCCAACCATTCCAAAAGCAGCACTAGCCCAATCGGTATCCTTCGATTCCTTGGGGTGCGGGGCGTGATCAGTTGCAATGACATCGATGGTTCCGTCAATGAGACCTTCTCTGAGTGCTTCAACGTCGGCAGTTGATCTCAAGGGTGGATTGACCTTATAGACCGGGTCATAACCAGAAGCGAGATCCTCCGTCAATAACAAGTGATGCGGCGTGACTTCTGCACTGACGTTTATCCCACGCGCCTTCGCCTGACGAATCAGTTCCACCGAACCTGCAGTGGAAACATGACAAACATGCAACCTTGAGCCAGTGAGTTCCGTGAGCATTAGATCTCGAGCGATAATGGCTTCTTCGGCAACTTTAGGCCAACCACCGAGTCCAAGTTTTGTGGCCAAAGCTCCTTCGTTCATCTGGGCGTTTACAGTAAGTCTTGGTTCCTGGGCGTGCTGAGCTACGACACCATCGAACGCCTTCACGTACTCTAAGGCCCTTCTCATAAGTGCAGGATCGTGAACGCAGTTTCCATCATCGCTAAAGATTCTGACCCGAGCTTTCGATTGAGCCATTGCTCCAAGCTCTGCCAGTTGCTCTCCCTTGAGACCAACTGTCACAGCACCGATTGGTTGAACAAAAACAAGACCGGCATCTTCTCCTAGTCTTGCTACCTGCTCAACAACTCCTGCGGTGTCCGCCACCGGAAAAGTATTGGCCATCGCGTGGATCGCCGTGTATCCCCCAGCCGCTGCCGACCGAGAACCGGAAGCAACAGTTTCACTCTGTTCAAAGCCAGGCTCACGAAGATGCGTGTGCAGGTCAACAAAGCCGGGTAGAACAACCAGTCCTGAGCAATCCATCACTTCATGGCTTGTCCCGGTTGACGCTTTATCCACAATCAGGCCACTCTCGATTACTACATCGCGAACCTCACCAGTTGTGATTGTCACACCTTGAAGTAGATAGTTTCCAGTCATCAGCTCGCCTCTCCAGAAAGTAGGGTTAATAAAACGGCCATTCGCACGGCTACCCCATTTCGAACTTGATTTAGCACCATTGAGTTCTTGCTATCGGCACTCGCCGCGTCGATCTCGAGACCTCTATTCATTGGCCCAGGGTGAAGTATCTGAGTGTTTTCACCAATTCGAGCAAGTCGTGACTTGTTCAGTCCCCAAATTCTTGCGTACTCGCGCTCGGTTGGGAAAAATGAGTCACTCATTCTCTCCTGCTGCACTCGTAGCATCATTACCACATCTGGATTTACCAACTTGATTGCATCATCAAGTAAGAAGTGAACTCGCCCACTTGACACTAGCGATGCTGGAGCCAAAGTTGCAGGACCACACACGTGCACCTCTGCACCTAAAGTTGTTAGCAAAATCAGATTAGACCTTGCCACTCTCGAGTGAGAAAGATCGCCAACTATCAAAACCTTGATTCCAGTTAGGTCTTTGCCTCTTGGATGTTTTATGGCCCCTTGACGGATGGTCATGGCATCGAGCAGAGCTTGAGTTGGATGCTCATGAGAGCCGTCTCCAGCGTTCACAATTGCCGAGCCTACCCAATCTGTGTGAGCGAGTCTGTGTGCTGAACCGCTCGATGAGTGTCGAAGAACAATTACATCAGCACCCATAGCCTCGAGAGTCTGGGCGGTGTCTTTTAGGGATTCCCCTTTTGAAACCGAAGACCCTTTGGCAGCAAAGTTGATTACATCAGCCGAGAGTCTCTTTGCTGCCAGCTCGAAGGATATTCTGGTTCTAGTCGAATCTTCAAAAAAAAGATTCACTACGGTCTTACCTCGCAGGGTAGGTAGCTTCTTGATTTCGCGGTCATTGACATCCGACATGTCTTCTGCCAGGTCAAGCAATTTGATTGCCTGGTCCTTGTCTAGATCGGCTGCGGAAAGCAGGTGCCTCATGATTCGATCACCACTTCGTCCACACCATCTGATTCTGAGAGCTTCACCGAAATGTGCTCCTTAGAAGAAGTTGGAAGATTCTTACCGACGAAATCAGCTCTTATGGGAAGTTGTCTATGGCCCCTATCCACCAGCACTGCGAGCATGACAGCTTTGGGTCTTCCGTGATCATTCAAAGCGTCGAGTGCGGCTCGCACGGTGCGACCACTGAAAAGTACGTCGTCTACTAAGACGATGGTCTTTCCAGAGACTCCACCTGCTGGCATCGAAGTTACTCCCGGTCCGCGGGTTGGCTGTTTTGCAAGGTCGTCTCTGTAGAGAGTTATGTCTAATGAACCTAGTTCAATCTCGACACCAGAGTGCTTCTTTATTACCTCAACGAGACGGTTGGCAATAAATACGCCTCGGGTAGGTATTCCGAGCAAGACTAAATTCTCAAGACCTTGGTTGGCCTCAACTATTTCATGAGAAATGCGTGTAATGGCCCGAGAGATGTCATCGGCGCTCAAGACGGTGCGTTTTGTCAACGCCCACCTCCTTCTCCGCCTCACAGGACGGTACTTAAAGGATGATTCTTGGAAAGCTTAGCAGTATGTTGCTATTTTGCGGTCTTGGTTCCAGAAATTGCAGCCAATAATCCATTTACAAACAAGCCAGACTCATCGGTCGAGTATTCCTTGGCAAGCTCCACAGCTTCGGCAATAGCCACGGGATCAGGGACTTCATCGTTGAACAAGATCTCCCAAACAGCAACCCTCAGAATGGCCCTATCTACAGCGGGCATGCGATCAATTGACCACTTGTGTGAAAAGGAGGCAATTCGATAGTCGATATCGGCGTGGGAGCTGATAATTCCTTCGACTATTTGCCGCGCATAGCCGACAAT
This sequence comes from Rhodoluna limnophila, assembly GCA_945862155.1. Lineage (GTDB taxonomy): Bacteria > Actinomycetota > Actinomycetes > Actinomycetales > Microbacteriaceae > Rhodoluna > Rhodoluna limnophila_A. The sequence goes on along the minus strand of CAMAXJ010000006.1, from coordinate 26,344 downwards.
CTCGTCTTGGTTCTGTCGGTTTTCTTGCGTTGCGGCAGTGACGTCAAGAAGCTCAATCGGGTTCTGCTTACGCATGTCAGCTGCGAAGATGGCGTCAAGCGCCATCTTTCTGGATTTAGTTCTAGAACTCACAAGCTATTCGGTTACGCGGCCGAGATACTCGCCAGTTCTAGTGTCGACTCGTACCTTTACGTTCTGCTCAATAAACAAAGGAACCTGTATCTGAAGACCAGTTTCAACCGTTGCAGGCTTGGTTCCGCCGCTTGAGCGATCTCCCTGAAGCCCTGGCTCAGTGTATGTAATCTCCAGCACAACCGAAGCCGGTAGCTCAACGTAGATTGGATTCCCTTCGTAGACAGCTACTACCGCACCTTGGTTCTCGAGAAGGTAATCCTTAGCTTCACCAACTACTTCTGGTGTCAACGTCATTTGCTCGTAGTTTTGGTTATCCATGAATACGAAACCAGAACCATCTTTATAGAGGTAATTCATCTCGCGCTTGTCTACGCTTGCGGTTTCAACCTTCACACCGGCGTTGAATGTGCGCTCCACAACTTTGCCAGTTAGGACATTCTTTAGCTTCGAGCGCACAAACGCGGGGCCCTTGCCTGGCTTGACGTGCTGAAACTCGATAACGGTCCATAGTTGGCCATCAATGTTTAGAACAAGTCCGTTTTTTAAATCATTTGAGGTTGCCATAAGTCGTGCTTACTCTGATTTCTTTTGTCTCGTCTGTTGGAATTATTTGAGTCTATCGGCTTAGCCGGCAAGTTGCCGAAGTGCGAGCTTGTAGGAGTCAAACCCAAAGCCAGCAATAACGCCGGTTGCTGAAGCTGAAATGACACTCTTGTGACGGAATTCTTCACGGGCGTGTGGATTCGAAATGTGTACCTCGATTAGCTTTGCACCCGCGGAGGTATGAGCCTTGCAGGCATCCGCCAATGCATACGAGTAGTGAGTGAAGGCTGCAGGATTAATCACAATGTCCTGCTTGGCATCAGTAGCTCTATGAACAGCCGCAATCAATTCGGATTCCGAATCACTTTGCAAAAATTCCAGCGATAAAGAAAGTGATTCGGCTAGCTTGGATAGCTCTTTGGTCAGAGAATCTAAATTCATCTCGCCGTAGATTTCAGGCTCTCTCGAGCCAAGCCTTTGCAGGTTAGGGCCGTTGAGCACAACTACGTTTTTCATTTCTCTAGCCTACTGAGCAATCTCTTGAAAAGCAGCGAAGAGTATTTCCTCGGTTGGTGCATGCATGATTGTTGGCTTGGCTATTTCGTCGAGCACAACGAAACGAAGGTTTCCGCCCCTAGATTTCTTGTCAATTTGCATGTTTGCAAGCAGCTGCGGCCACTTATCCCCTGGGTAGGTCACTGGCAGCCCCAGTTTTACAAGTAAATCCCTATGACGCTGGACCGCTTCAATTGAAAGCCTTCCATTCAGGTGTGCAAGTTCTGCGACGAACACCATCCCAATTGAGATTGCTGCCCCGTGCCTCCACTTATAGCGCTCGGCAAGTTCTATTGCGTGACCTAGTGTGTGGCCATAATTCAAAATCTCGCGCAGACTCGATTCTTTAAAATCAACCGCCACTACGTCAGCTTTTACCTGGATACTGCGTCGAACCAGTTCTTCAAAAGCAAGTGTTGATGGGTCAACAGCTTTCTGAAAGTCAGATTCAATCAGGTTTAGGATTTCAGGATCGCTGATGAGGCCACACTTCACCACTTCGGCGAAACCAGCAAGTAGTTCATTCTTTGGTAACGTGTTCAAAGTTTCTAGGTCGACAATCACAGCAGCTGGCGAATGAAATACTCCGACTAGGTTTTTACCCTCAGTGGTGTTGACGCCGGTCTTGCCACCGACTGCCGCATCAACCATGGCCAAAAGTGTTGTTGGTATCTGAACTATTCCAACCCCACGAAGCCAGGTAGCGGCGACGAAACCAGCGAGGTCAGTAATGGTTCCCCCACCAAAACCAATTACCATGTCCGTTCTTGAGAACTCAGATTTACCGAGAATCCCCCAGCAAAACGCTGCGACCTCAATACGCTTAGCTTCTTCATTGTCTGGCACTCCTGCTAATAAAACCTCAAAGCCCTCTGCAATCAAGAAATCCCGAAGCTCTTCTGCACTTACAGCTAATCCAACAGGATGAACCACCAGTACCTTCTTGGCTCCCTTGAGGTGCTCAGGCACTTGATCCAAAAGCGAACGCCCGATCACAACTGGGTAAGGTATCTCAGCGCCTACAACGATTCTTGATATTTCAGCCACGATTATTCACCAGCTCAACAATTTCTGACACCACTGAGTTCAAAGACTTTGAGCTGGTCTCTATCTCAACCGACGCAACCTGTTCGTAAAGCGGCTTGCGTTCTTCATAGATACGTTTCCAGTCAGCGATGCCGTTTTTAAGCAACGGGCGCCGCCCGGCCAAAAGCCGGGAAGCAATGTGTCGACCGTTTGTCGAAAGGTAGATTACGAAGGAGCCTTTAAGAGCTAGGCGATTGTTTTCTTGAGTGACCACTCCGCCGCCAGTAGCAACGACAGAATTTGTGGAAATAGCTGACAGCAAGAATTCGTGCTCAAGGGCTCGAAAATGCTGCTCACCTGATTTTTCAAAGATCTTCGCAATAGAGCCGTGCTGTTTGACTATTTCTTTATCGGTGTCGACAAACGAGAGTCCAAGCTGCTTAGCAAGCTTTTTGCCAATTGTGGTTTTTCCCACTCCCATAGGACCAACCAATACCACCGGGGTATCCATCAGCTCTCAAATGACTTAAGAACAGCTGGAATGCTCGCTAAGAAAGATTGCATGTTGCGCTTAGTTTCCGCAACTGAGTCTCCACCGAATTTTTCAAGCACCGCATTCGCGATAACTAACGAAACCATTGCCTCGGCAACAATTCCAGCAGCAGGGACTGCGCAAACATCTGATCTTTGGTGATGGGCCTTCGTTGCCTCACCGGTCGATACATCGATGGTCGCAAGGGCCTTAGGCACGGTAGAAATTGGCTTCATGCCTGTTCTAACGCGAAGAATTTCTCCTGTGGACATTCCACCTTCAATTCCACCAGCACGTCCAGATGTGCGATGAACAACTCCTGAGGCATCTTTTTCAATTTCGTCATGGGCTAATGAGCCTCTACGACGGGTGGTTTCGAAACCATCTCCGACTTCCACGCCCTTGATTGCCTGGATACCCATTAGAGCTCCTGCAAGTTGCGAGTCCAACCTTCTGTCCCAGTGAACGTAAGAGCCAATTCCTGGGGGTAGCCCGTAGACCAAAGTTTCAACTACTCCCCCTAGAGTGTCTCCTGCTTTGTGGCACTCCTCGATCTCGGCAACCATGGCAGCGGAAACTGAGCTAGAAAAACAACGAACAGGGTCATCATCCAAAGCGTTTACATCACTTGGTTTAGGTAAGGCCAGTTCTGTATTCGAAATCGGACCGATGGCAACAGTATGGGTAACTAATTCAATACCCAGAGATTTCAAGAATTGAGCCGCTACTTCACCCAGGGCAACACGAGCCGCAGTTTCCCTCGCACTAGCTCTTTCAAGAACCGGACGAGCATCCAAGAATCCATACTTCTGCATACCTGTGAAATCGGCATGTCCAGGTCGTGGCCTAGTTAGAGCCTCCGCTCTGGCTCCTTCAAGCTCTGACGCATCGACTGGGTCGGAAGACATAATCTTCTCCCATTTCGGCCACTCGGTATTTTGGATCGTGATAGCTACGGGGCCACCTTGAGTTAGTCCGTGGCGGACACCCCCAGATAGATTTACTTCGTCTAGCTCAAACTTCATTCGTGCGCCGCGACCAAAACCGAGTCTTCTTCTAGCAAGCGCATTCTGGACGTCTACGGTCGTGACCGGAACCCCAGCGGGTAATCCTTCTAAAATCGCGACAAGTTCAGGTCCATGGGACTCTCCAGCGGTTAACCAGCGCAACATAACTCAATTCTGGCACAGACCACCAGCAGGTGCGATTATTTGAGTGAAACGGCTTCCTTCATTACTGAATAAAGAGCACTTCTATCTATTTCGCCAGGCATACCCGCAGCTGAAGAAAATAGCTGAACTTGTTCTATTGCCTGCCAGATAAGCATCTCTATGCCGGAGATCACATTCGGAAGATTCCACGCCAGTGCAGGTTTCGACGGCCATGGATTGTAGGCGACATCGAATAAAGTGCCCGATTTAGGTTCATCACTTTGCCGAATCTGCTCCCAAAGCTCAATAAAAGAGCCCGCTGGTACCAAAGACATCACTAAATCTGCAGACAAGATTGCCTCCGGTGTCGGCGACATTACTGCAGCACTGAGTCCTAGTTTTTTTGCGAATGCTTCCAGTTCAACTCCGGCATCTGGATTTCGACTGACTAGTTGGACTTCAGTTCTGGGAAATAGCGTTGCCAGAGCAACCAAACCTGACCGAGCGGTCGCCCCAGATCCGATAACCACAGTGTTCATTGGTTCAGAAACACCAGCTAAAGCCTGAGAAATGCCATAAATATCGGTGTTGAATCCTCGCCAGCTATTAGCGGATCTAACGAGAGTATTAGAAGCACCCGTAGTTAAGGAATTGTGATCGTGACTGGATGCAAGAGCGAATGCCTCTTGCTTCAATGGCATAGTCACGGATACACCGGATAGGTCCGTGGAGCTAAGAAAATCTGCAAGGTCACTTGCGAGAACCTCATTTTTCCCGTACGTGAAATCAACACCAAGTTGCTTGTAGGCGGCCTTATGCAAAATAGGTGACAGTGAATGCTCAATTGGTGATCCAACCACACAGAAACTAGTTGTCATACCAGCCTGGATTCTCTTTCTCCCATTGACGCAGAAACACGACATAGCTCTCGTGTTCAGCAAGTGTCTTTGAGAACTTTGTCTCGCCAGTTTCAAGATTGATTGTCACGAAAAATAGCCAATCACCATCAGACGGGGAAAGAGTCGCTTCCAGTGCAAGCGCGCCTGGCGATGCAATTGGGCCAGGAGGAAGTCCCTTAATTAAGTATGTGTTGTAGCCGTGTTCCAACTGTTTTGCTTTCGAAAGCTCCGACATATCCTTACCGCTGTAGCTGTAGTTAATTGTCGGGTCCGTCTCTAACCGCATGTCAATTTCGAGTCGATTAGCAAACACACGCGAGACCTTGAAAAAATCGGCATCAAGCTTTGCTTCTCGCTGAACGATCGAAGCTAATGTGAGTAAGGAATGCCAGTCTTTCTCAGCTACTCCAAGTCTTTCCAGCTCATCCTTCATTCGCGAGACCATCGCTTGGATGATGTCAGTCGCACTGGCTTCGGTGTCAAAACTATAGGTAGCAGGAAATAAGTAACCTTCAATTGTGAGAGCTTCTGCTGGGATATCAAACCCTGGTAAGTCCTCAGAAGCCTTTCGAAACTCGTCTGCCGGAATGCCAGAAACAGTCGCCAATTCATCGAAGATCTGCACGGCTCGATAACCCTCGGGAATTGTCACTCGGTAGGTCATAGCGTTAGAGGCGTTAGAAAGAACATCCAAAGCAGCTTTGTTGCTCATCTCGAGACGCATCATGAAGCTACCGGGGTAAAAGACTGCGTCGTTCTCGATGAGATAGCGGTAGAAGCTATCAAAGTCTCTGATAACTCCAGAATCCAGGAGCTTCTGAGTGATTTTCAATCCGTCCTCGCCAGCATCAATCCTGACAACAACTTCACCTTGACCAGGGCCTTCAAAATCTAGAGTCGTCAGTTGCAAATACTGAGCCCTTAGTGTGTCGTAGTTCAAAGCCACCACCGTAGCCCCGATCAAAGCAACGCTCAGAACCAAAGCCGAAATAGTGAAAAAAAGTCTTCGCCTTCTTGGAACATAGGCCCTAGTCATCCGTTCCTCCAACTCGCAAACCAGCAGGTTTTCCAGATTGCTTAGATATGTTCAACGCTTGTTCCAAAATCTCAACCGCACTTGCACTGTCTATCAAGTCCTTAGCTGCCTTGGCGTTCTTCCCGTTTTGTCGAAGCTTGGAGTAAGCGGTCACAGTTGTAAGTCTCTCATCCACTAATCGCACAGGCACGGAAGCCAGTTCCGCTAGTTGCACAGCGAATTCTCTAGCGGCTTTGGTTGATGCGGTTTCTGATCCAGAAAGAGACAGCGGATCGCCCACATAAACCTCAAGCACACCATTTTGGGAAACTATTCCAAGAATTTCCTGAAGAGACTCAGCTAGCAGTTTTGATCGAATAAGAGCTGGCAACGGCGTGCAAACAATGGAGTCCGGATCGCAAATTGCTAACCCGATTCGCACTGTCCCAACGTCGATGGCTAGGCGAGAACCTCTGTCCATCTAGCGTTTGATTGACTTTTCGATGGCAGCAAATGCGGCGCCAAGTTTCTTTAGCTCCGGACCGCCACCCTGTGCGATGTCATCCTTACCGCCACCGCCACCGCCCAGAATCGCAGACGCTTCTTTGACAAGAATTCCGCTGCTAATGCCTGCTTCACGAGCCTTCTTGGTCGTTGCGACAATCAGAATGATCTTGTCTCCCGAAACACCTGCAATCACAGCAACCGCTGACTCTGACTCCAATTTGTCTCTCAGCGCGGCAGCAAGCTCTCTAACTAGGTCGGCAGAATCAACTGGACCGATGTCTTCGAGTACTACTTTGGTTTCACCAACTTTTTTAGCGGCTTGAGCCAGCTGCGGAATTTTGCTTTTTAGTTGCTCCATCGAAAGTGATGCCAATTTGCGTTGGGCGGCACGAAGGTCTTCAACTGTCGATTGGATTTTCTCGGCTAACTGTTCGCGAGGAACCTTCAGTGATTCAGTCAGGGTCGCCACCAGTGCTCGCTCAGAAGCTAGCGCTTGGAAAGCCTCGAAACCAACGAACGCTTCCAGTCTTCGAGAGCCCGAGCCAACAGATGCTTCGCCAATTATGGAAACCAGGCCAACCTGTGAGCTTCGCGAAACGTGGGTTCCACCACAAAGTTCTCTTGACCAAGGTCCGCCAATTTGAATGACTCGAACACTCTCATCGTAGGTTTCGCCAAAGAGTGCCACAGCTCCAAAGGTCTTAGCTTCCTTCACGCTCATAAACTGAGCACTCACGGCAAGATCTTGACGAATCGCTAGGTTGGTCACTTCTTCAATTTCAGTTCTAGTTGCCTGAGACAAAGCCTCGCTCCAGGAAAAATCAAGGCGCATGTAGCCAGGCTTGTTGTACGAACCGGATTGCAAAGCCTGCGGTCCTAGAACTTGACGTAGGGCTGCGTGAACAACGTGGGTTGCTGAGTGAGCCTGAGCAGCACCCAGTCTCCAATCAGCTGACACTTCGGTTGAAACTTTTGAACCAATTGCAATTGAACCGCGTTTGACAAGAACTGAATGAGAAACAAGGCCTTTGACCGGCTTTTGCACATCTAGAACTTCGAGTGATACTCCGTCACCGGTGATGAATCCGGAGTCGCTATCCTGACCACCAGACTCGGCATAGAAACTTGTCTCATCCAGCAATACTTCGGCGACATCGCCTTCTTTTAACTCTTTAACGACCAAACCGTCACGAATTAGACCAATGACCTTAGCAGCTGAAACAAGCTCGTCGTAGCCGGTGAATTTTGTGACACCGATGGAACGAAATTCTCCATAGACCGATAGATCAGCATTGGTCGATCTTTTCTGCTTTGCATCGTCCTTGGCACGCTGGCGCTGAATATTCATCAAAGATGTAAATTTCTCCCGGTCAATTTCCAAGCCAGCTTCTTGAGCAATCTCGAAGGTTAGATCTACAGGGAAGCCGTAAGTATCGTGAAGCAAAAACACACTGTCCCCTGTAAGGGCTAAAGCCTTTGAAGACTTAGCCTTGGCAATTTCTTCGTCGAGGACCAAAAGGCCCGAGTTTAGGGTGCGAAGGAAAGCTTCTTCCTCGTTCACTGCGGTTCGCAGGATCCGCTCGAAATCTGTTTCCAGCCCTGGATAGCTTGCTTTCATGGCATTTTTCGAAGCAGTGAACAGTTCTTTGAAAACCGGCGCTTCTACCCCAAGCAACCGCATGGCTCGAACCGCTCTTCTAAGTAGTCTCCTTACAACGTAGCCGCGAGCATCATTAGCAGGTGTGACCCCATCGCCTATCAGCATTAGTGCTGAGCGCACGTGATCGGCCACAACACGTAATCGCACATCATCATCCGCGTCCGCGCCGTAAGTTTTGCCAGCAAGCTTGGCAGCCAAGTCCAGAACTGGCCTTACTTCATCTATCTCATAGAGGTTGTCCACGCCCTGCATCAAAAACGCAACGCGTTCAAGACCCATGCCGGTGTCGATGTTCTTTGAAGGTAGCTCCCCCAGAATTTCAAAACTGTCCTTGCCAGTTCCCTGGCCGCGCTCAAACTGCATGAACACCAGGTTCCAAATCTCGATGTATCTGTTCTCGTCAGCTTCGGGACCGCCTTCCGAACCGTAGGCCGGGCCTCGGTCGTAGTAAATCTCCGAGCATGGGCCAGCGGGACCTGGCTGACCAGTTGACCAGTAGTTATCTTTCATGCCACGCTTTTGAATGCGCTCTAGAGGAACATTCGCGACATCGCGCCAGATTTTGATGGACTCGTCATCGTCTTTGTAAACCGTGACCCACAAAAGCTCAGGGTCGAGCTCTAGTCCACCATCTGCTTTGCTAGATGTGAGAAATTCCCAAGCGTAGGAAATAGCTTCCTTCTTGAAGTAGTCGCCAAAAGAGAAGTTACCATTCATCTGGAAGAAGGTTCCGTGGCGGGTGGTCTTGCCTACTTCTTCAATATCAAGTGTGCGAACGCACTTTTGAACACTGGTAGCTCTTTTGTATGGCGCTGGTACAAGACCAGTCATGTAGGGAATGAATGGGACCATTCCGGCTACGGTGAACATCAAAGTTGGATCTTCAGAGATGAGCGAAGCCGAAGGCACGATCTCGTGATCCTTGCTGGCGAAATAGTCGAGCCAGCGCCGACGAATCTCGGCGGTCTTCAATTTAAACCCTTACTTACCAGCAGGCTTGGATTTTGGTCCGGTCTTTTTTGAAGCAGCCTTAGATCTAGCAGCGGTTGTCTTGGCAGCTGCTGGTTTCCGCTTCGGCTTTGAAAGTTCTGCTTCACGTTCTTGAAATCCCTCAAGCACTGCATCGCGAAACTCCGAAACGGAAGCCTTGGCTTCCTCGTAGGCCTTACGAGCAACTGGGTTCTCTTCAATCTGCCTCGCAGCTACAGCACCAATTGCTAGACCTGCGATGAACCAAACAAGTTTTTTCATAGCTCTACTTCTTCTTTCCGAGTAGGTTGCGCATTATTCCGCCGTATCCAGCAAGCTTGGCAAGGGTTCCACCCATGGAAGCTGTGAAGGAACTAACCAGAGATGACAGGTTTGTTGTAACTGATGAGACATCTGTTGTGATCGAATCAATTTTCTTAAGCTGACGATTAGTCTCCTCGAGGGTGACGGTGATCTCCGATACCAAAGGAGCCAGTTCTTCAGTCATTAGAGAAACTGAATCCGCGCTTTTATCTAGAAGCTTTCCCAGCTTCAAAATAGGAACTGCAAGGAAGAGCACCAGCAAAACGAATCCACCCGCAGCAATTATGCTTGCGATTTCAGATCCTGACATGGCGCCCTCCTTGACTAATTCTTTATCTATCGAGCGGCGTAGTACTCAACCACAAGCTGAACTTCACAAGTGACTGGAACTTCGGCTCGAAGTGGGCGGCGATCTAGAGTGACGTGAAGCTTCTCTAGCTCAACGCTCAAGTAGCCAGGAAGCGGAGGAAGAACGTCAACGTGTCCCCCGGCTGCAGCAACCTGGAACGGCTCAGTCTTTTCGCTCTTAGGGTGGACGTGTACCAGTTGACCTGGCTTTACGCGGAACGAAGGGCGGTCTACTCGCTGTCCATCAACCAAAATGTGACGGTGAACAACTAGCTGACGAGACTGTGCGATTGTGCGGGCAAAGCCGGCACGCAAGATAATTGCGTCAAGACGCATCTCTAGGAGTTCAACAAGGTTCTCACCGGTTAGGCCAGTTGAGCGCTTTGCTTCTTCGAAGGTCTTTTTGAGCTGAGCTTCGCGAATACCGTACTGCGCCCTTAGACGCTGCTTCTCACGAAGACGAACGGCGAAGTCGCTGTCTGCCTTTCGCTTGGTGCGACCGTGCTCACCTGGAGCATAGGGGCGCTTTTCCAAATACTTGGCTGCTTTTGGGGTTAATGCGATCCCGAGTGCGCGTGACAGACGGGTCTTACTGCGAGTGCGCGATGTCTTAGACACTGCTTCCTTTCAAGTTATTCCAACAAAAAGTATAAGCAATAGAGGAATGCCTTCTTGTTGCCGAGAAAGGTCTGCTAAATGACACTCGCTATTTGTTCAATCCCTCGCAGCCGCGCTTGGGATTCAAATTGGCAACCTTGAAAGTTTAGCACCGGCCCGCTGGCCTCATCAAGCCTTTTTTCCCCGAATAATGGCCCGAAGAGCTTCGAGTCTCTCGGCAAAGGCTCGTTCCTGGCCAAAAGGCTTTGGTGTGTAATACTCCCTCGGCTCAGCGAGATATTGCTGCTCAACAACCGCGTTCACCTCATCGTGGGGATACGCGTAGGTCTTCTCAGAACCCACTCTTGCCGAGGCAGAGCTTCGAAGATACAAAGGAATAGCAGGGGTGAACCCGGATCGAACATCTTCCAATGCAGAATTGATGGCCAGATAGGCCGAGTTGGACTTAGGTGCAAGGGCAAGATAAATACTCACCTGGCTAAGTGCAATTCTGGCCTCGGGCATTCCAATTGCTGCAACAGTGTCGAATGCGGCAACCGCCAAGGGTAGAGCGGTCGAGTCAGCAAGGCCAATATCTTCAGATGCAAGGATCATCAAACGTCTGGCGATAAATCTTGGGTCTTCTCCCCCTTCGAGCATCCGGGCCAAATAGTGCAGCGCAGCATCGGGGTCGGAGCCTCGAATGGATTTGATAAACGCACTTATGGTGTCGTAGTGCTGCTCGCCTTCTCGGTCGTATCTAACCAGTGCAGTTTCGAGAGCCGCTAAAACATCCTCTAGCGAAATCTCGGCCGAGTCCAAGCTTGAAAACTCCATTGCTCTGGAAGCTGCTGCGTCCAGCACCGTCAACGCTCTTCTTGCGTCACCGCCCGCAATCTGACAAATTCGAGTCACCGCGTCGACTGAAATGGTGAGCTTACCCATAAGGCCTGCTGGATCCAACAGAGCTCTTCTAACCAAATCCTCGATGTCTGATGCTTCAAGCGGTTCAAGCTTGACAACAAGAGAGCGCGATAGAAGAGGTTCGTTAACAGAAAACGATGGGTTTTCTGTGGTGGCAGCAATAAGAATTATCCAGCCTGCTTCCACAGCCGGGAGAAGTGCATCCTGCTGAGCTTTTGAGAATCGGTGGATCTCATCCAGAAAAACAATGGTCGCTACTGAATACAGCTCCTGATCTAGCCGAGCTTTTTCAATTACTTCGCGGAGTTCTTTGACCCCGGTCGAAACTGCCGAAAGCTCAACAAATCTTCGTCCCGAGGTGTTTGCAACAGCCTTGGCAATTGTGGTTTTTCCAGTTCCCGGAGGACCCCAGATAACTACCGAGGTGCTTGGAGGAGTTTGACCCTCGGGCTTTTTGGCAAGCATTGCAAGTGGAGATCCTTGAGCAAGGGCTTTGTTCTGACCCACAACCCCATCAAGGGTTCGTGGCCTCATTCGAGCAGCTAAAGGCCCACTGGCGCCGAAAAGGGAATCGTTCATTTCTCAAGAGTATAAGAACGCACAACAAAAGCTTTGTAAACTCTCTATGGACCATAAAGCTAGGGAGAAACCACCGTGAGCACGCAGAAGAAAATTGCGAACGCAGCCGCTGAGAGGCTTGAATCATTTCAGGCTAAGCAAACACTCGAAACCGCAAAGGCATCAAGACGCAAGTCGGATAACAGACTCGCGGTCATGTTTGGTGCTGGCGCAGTCGCCCTAGCTCTTGTTGGTCAATTCGCTTACTTTAGTTTTGGTCCAGGCTCAGTCACTGAAACCGCAGAGGTTCCACCGGTCGAAACATCTGAGCTTGTTCCAGACATAGCTCTTGCAGAATCTCGTGTCTGGACTGGATCCATGAATGTTGGAGAAGCTACCCTCGAGCTTGAACTCGATGGAGTAACTGCACCACAGGCAGTAGCGAACTTTATTTCCCTTAGCCAATCGGGCTTCTATGAGGGTGTTTCTTGTCACCGACTAGTGACCGACGGCATCTATGTCCTTCAGTGCGGCGATCCAGACGGAACTGGCGGCGGCGGACCAGGATACAACTTCGGTCCAATTGAGAACGCTCCGGCTGATGATTCCTATGTCACGGGTTCTCTTGCCATGGCAAGAGTTGGAGGCAACGGAAGCAGCATGGGATCTCAGTTCTTTATCGTCTATCAGGACTCTAGGATTCCATCCGATGATGCAGGTGGCTACACGATATTTGGAAAGATTACTTCTGGCCTTGATGGGCTAGAGCCGGTCATCTCCGCAGGGGTTGAGGGCGGAGCAGCAGATGGCCCGCCAGCTCTCGAAACCCTCTTAAGCTCTATCGAACTAAGATAAAGACCGAACCGAAAGCCACCAGGAGATCACTGTGCCCCCTATTTCTGCCAATTATGGAAGAGTCGACAACGAGAACAATGTTTTCGTCACCGACGGCGGAACCGAGCGCAAAGTTGGGCAGTACCCAGGTGTGACTGAGGCAGAGGCGCTGACATATTTTGAGCGAAAGTTCGCGGAACTAGAGGCAAACGTTCGAATTCTCGAGCAGCGGTTAAAGGGCGGAGCAAATCCGGCCAGCATTGCTGCAGCTGCTGACAAGCTAGTTAAGGACCTCGCGGAACCTGCGGCAGTAGGCAATATTCAGGAACTACGCAATCGAGTGGCAGCTATAACTCCAAACATAGAGAAAATTCGTGCAGAGAAATCTGAAGCCACAGTTCAGGCCATCGCAGCCACGCTAAAAACCAGGACCGAGATTGCGCAAAAAGCTACAGCGCTTGCCGATAAAGACCCGAAAAAGACCCAATGGAAGATTGCATCGATAGAGATGACTGAGCTATTTGCGGCTTGGCAGGCTTCCCAGAAGTCGGGACCTAAAGTTCCTAGAAAAGAAGCCGACCTAATTTGGAAGAGCTTTTCTCAGGCAAGAACTAAATTTGAAGCCAACAAACGAGCTTTCTTTGCCGAACTTACTGCTTTGACCAAAACTGCGCGTGCCAAAAAATCAGACCTTGTTGCCAAGGCAGAGGCCTTGGTAGCAAAAGGTTCAGACGCGTCTAGCGACTACCGAAAACTACTTGATGAATGGAAATTGTTGGGTAGATCACAGGGTAAACAAGACGACGCTCTTTGGGATCGCTTTAAAGCAGCTGGCGACGCAATCTATTCTCTCCGAAAAGACACCATTGCCAAGGAGACAGTTGCATTCTCGGCAAACTACGAGATAAAACTCGCCCTTATTGTTGAGGCTGAGAAACTTGACCCAACCAAGGACCTGGCGGGTGCAAAGAAACAGCTGCTATCGATTCAACAGCGGTACGAAAAGGCTGGAAAAGTTCCGAAAGACAAAATCCGTGAAACCGACGACAGGATGCGCGCTGTCGAGAAAAAATTCAAGGAACTAGAGCAAGATCAGTGGAGAAAATCTGACCCTGCGGCGATTGAGCGCACTAATGGCGTTCTGTCGCAGCTAGAGCAGTCAATTGCGAGCCTTGAATCGGATCTTTCCGCCGCAACCGCCTCAAATGATTCGAAGAAGAGCCGGGAACTTTCCGAAGCGCTTTCAGCTAGAAGATCTTGGCTTGAAGTAGTAAGGCAAAACGCTGGCTAATTACTGAGACACTCGATAAACGTCGTAAACAGCTTCAATTCTCTTTACCGCATTTAGCAAGTGCTCCAATGTACCTGGATCCCCCATCTCAAACACAAAACGGCTTAGCGCCACGCGGTCATTTCTAGTCGATACAGACGCCGAGAGAATGTTGACGTGATGTTCGCTCAATACCCTAGTCACGTCGCTTAGCAGTCCAGATCGATCGAGCGCCTCAACCTGGATTTGCACCAAGAACAACCTCTTCGATGAAGGTGCCCAGCTGACTTCGAGAATTCTCTCAGGCTCTAGCTGCAACTGACCAACGTTCTTGCAATCAGTTCTGTGCACGGACACTCCTGTGCCCCTTGTCACAAATCCCATGATCTGGTCGCCAGGAACTGGTGTGCAGCAGCGAGCTAGCTTGACCATTACATCCGCGTCGCCCTTGACGAGAACGCCCGAGTCGCTGCCGCCAACGTGCCTAAAGGATTTCGGTACTGGAGGTAGCTCAAACTCAACATCGTTGTCTTCCTCGATGCCTACCGGTTGGGTCAACTTGTCAATAATTGACTGAGCAGAGACCTGGCCCTCACCAATCGCCGCAAAAAGTGAACTCACGTCCGACAAACGTAAATCAGCAACGATTTTTGCTAGTGACTCACCAGACATTAGTTGTTGCAAAGGAAGGCTTTGTTTGCGCATCGCCTTAGTCAAGGAATCCTTGCCCTGCTCGATAGCATCCTCACGACGTTCTTGTGAGAAGTGGTGCTTAATCTTCGCCCTTGCTCTTGGCGACCGGACAAAATTCAGCCAGTCCTTGCTCGGGGCAGCGTCTAGAGACTTTGATGTGAATACCTCAACTACATCGCCGGAATTCAAGGTGCTCTCGAGTGGAACCAGTCTTCCGTTCACCTTTGCGCCTATAGTTCGATGACCAACCTCAGTGTGGACTGTATAAGCGAAATCAACTGGGGTGGCTCCTGAAGGAAGCCCAATCACTTTGCCTTTAGGGGTAAAGACATAAACTTCTTTGGCTCCGATTTCGAATCTCAAAGCATCAAGGAACTCCCCTGGGTCCTGAGTCTCAGCCTGCCAATCCGAAAGGTGCTTAAGCCAAACCATGTCATCTTCGGTGGTGGTCTGTGATGTGCCGGCCTGCTCCTTGTATTTCCAGTGCGCCGCTACACCGAACTCCGCACGATTATGCATTTCAGTTGTTCGGATCTGGATCTCAACTGCACGGCCCGCAGGACCGATAACAGTGGTGTGGAGCGACTGATACAGGTTGAACTTTGGCATAGCGATGTAATCTTTGAATCTTCCAGGAACCGGATTCCAGTGGGAATGAATGGACCCCAAAATTGCGTAGCAATCTCTAACGGTTGGAACTAAAACTCTTACACCAACCAGATCGTAGATGTCGTCGAACTCTCTGCCTCGAACCACCATCTTCTGGTAGATGCTGTAGTACTGCTTTGGTCTGCCGGCAACTTTGCCCTTGATCTTCGAATCCTTTAGGTCTTCTTCAATGGAGCAAATTACGGAGTCGATGTACTCCTCGCGCTTTGGTGTGCGCTGTGTGACGAGATTTACGATCTCTTCATACACCTTCGGGTAAAGAATTTCAAAGGAAAGATCCTCCAGCTCAAGCTTGATGGTGCTTATTCCAAGTCGATGAGCCAGTGGTGCATATATCTCAAGGGTTTCCTGAGCCTTGCGCTTGGCACTTTCCTCGGGAACAAACTTCCAAGTCCGAGCATTGTGAAGCCTATCTGCGAGCTTTATAACCAAGACTCGAATGTCCTTAGACATTGCAACGACCATCTTGCGAACAGTCTCAGCCTGAGTGTTATCCCCGAACTTGAGTTTGTCTAGCTTGGTGACGCCATCGACCAACATCGCTACTTCATCACCAAAGTCGCGCCTTACAAAATCCAGTGTGTAATCAGTGTCCTCAACCGTGTCGTGAAGCAAAGCTGCCGCAATGGTTGTTGCGCCAATTCCAAGGTCAGCAAGAATTTGTGCAACTGCTAGCGGGTGGGTTATGTAAGGCTCGCCTGATTTTCGAAGCTGGGTAGCGTGTGCCTTTTCGGCTGCCACAAAGGATTTTTCAATGACGGAAACGTCTGCTTTGGGGTGATTTGCCTTAACGGAGCGAATAACAGCTTGAAGCTCCGAGTTGTAAGCCCCGGTTTTCGCAAAGATTCTTGGAAGTCTAGAACGCAGGGAGTTAGAGGTGGTATCGGTCACGACGTTCCTCCCTGATTGTTAGCTATGAGTCAAGCCTAATGGGAGGTTAGTTCAAGCAGTTATAGCTTTGCTGCAGCTGTCTTGTCCTTGAATCTTCCTTCGCGAGATCTAAGGTCGACATAGAGCGGACCAGCGAGGAAGACAGAAGAGTATGTTCCCGCGATAATTCCAATAAACAACGCAAGTGAGATATCTCTTAGAGTTCCAGCACCTATGGCGGTTGCTCCAACAAAGAGAATCGCTGCCACCGGTAGAACAGCCACTACAGAGGTATTCACTGAGCGCACCAGTGTCTGGTTGATGGCCAAGTTAACCTGAGAAGCAAAAGTGGTGGTCTCTGAGAATTCAACATCAAGGGTGTTTTCTCGAACCTTGTCGAAAACAACTACTGTGTCATAGAGCGAATAACCAAGGATCGTTAAGAATCCAATTACTGCTGCTGGAGTAATTTCAAACCCAACTAGTGCGTAAATTCCCAGGGTAATAACTACATCGTGGAATAGAGCGACCAGTGCAGCAACTGACATCTTTAGCGTTCTGAAGTAAAGTGCCATCAAAAGGCTCACTACAACCAAGAACACGATAAGAGCAATAATGGCCTTTTCGGTGACGTCTGCGCCCCAGTTAGCTCCAATAAACGATGAAGTGACGGCTCCTGATTCAACGCCATAGGCAGTTGCCAGAGCAATGCGAACTTCCTCGGAAGCTATGTCATCTAGCTGTTCGGTCTGAATTCTTACTGCGTCAAGTCCAACTGTGGTCACAAGTGGCTGACTGCCTGGTTCAACCGACTGAACTGCCTCAACAGCGATCTGCTGCGAAGTACTAGCCACTCCCTCGATTCTGAATTCACTCCCACCGCGGAACTCAATTCCGAAGTTAAAGCCGCCCTTCACAATCGGAACAAGAATTGAAGCAATAACGACTGCGATACCGATCAGGTAGAAAACCCTGCGGCGACCCACTATGTCAAGCGATTTTTTCCCGCTGTAGAAATCGTTTCCGAGGTCCTTTAGCTTTGACATTATTTTTCACCTGTCTTCTTGGCTGCCGCGATTGCTGCTTCAGCTTTGCGCTCGGCAATACTCTGGCGTTTTTCAGCTTCCTTTGAAGCCTTTTCAACTTTTCCTGAAGCAAGCGAGTCAGAAACCCGGAACTTTCCTCGCCCAACGTAACCAGAAGCTTCAAGAGCCTTGGAGTCGAAGCCGGACCACGGGTGGCCTGAGCTGAAGAACCTCGTTCGCGCCAGTAGTCGAAGCAAAGGATGAGTGAACATCAGTACGACAATTAGGTCGATGATTGTTGTTAACCCAAGAGTAAAAGCAAAACCTCGAACGTTTCCCACTGTCAGAAGGAACAAAGTTAATGCAGCGGTAAAGCTCACTCCATCGGAAGCAAGAATTGTTCGTATAGCCCTAGTCCAGGCGTTCTCGACCGCTACCTCGAGGGTTCGGCCCTCTCGTATCTCGTCTCGAACACGCTCGAAGTAAACAATGAAAGAGTCCACCGTGATTCCGATTGCGACAATCAAACCGGCCACACCTGCTAGAGAAAGCCTGTATCCCTGTCTCCAAGAAAGAACCGCAATAAACAAGTAGACCAGGATTGCAGCAACTATCAAGGAACCGATAGTGACAATGGCTAGGCCACGGTACTGGAATGCCGAGTAGATAACTACCAGAACTAGACCAATAAGACCCGCGATAAGACCATTAGTCAACTGCTCGGAACCAAGGGAAGCTGAAATGTTTTCCTGGCTTTCAACTTCAAAACCAATAGGGAGGGAACCATATTTGAGCTGGTCAGCTAAAACTTTGGATGAATCACGATCAAAGTTTCCAGTGATTTGCGCGGATCCGCCAGTGATAACAGCTTGAGTAGCAGGAGCGGTGATCACGTAGCCATCAAGGGTGATAGCAAACTGATTTCTCGGGGCGCTCAAAGGAAAAAGCCTTTGAGTCACGTCGGCGAAAGCCTGAGAACCTGTTTCATTAAAGTCAAGGTTTACGGCCCAAGTATTGGTCGAGGCACCAGTGGAACTTTGCACGGTTCCATTGGAAGCATCGGAGATGTTGGCACCCTCAACCTCAACCGGGCCAAGGATAAACTTCTGGGTTCCAGTTACATCACAGGTGATAAGTGGAATTGTTGGGTCATCAACCTGACCTGGTTCGCGGAAAGAAGAAGCGCAATCCAGTGCGTCGAACTGCTTCTGCAGATCAAGCGAAACCCAATTCAAATCGCTCGGGTCGGTGGGCGTTGCAGTTGGAACGTTTGGAGCAACTTCTTCTGGAGCGGTTTCTTCGGCAGTAGCTTCACCATCGGTAGTCTCCCCCTCAACAGCTGTTTCTGGCTGATCCACGCTTGAGGATGGTGCACCGGTGCTAGTTACTAGAACTGCTCGGAACTCGAGCTTCGCAGAAGCCTTTATCAGCGCAAGAGTGTTCTCGTCCGGAACTCCAGGAATAGAAACAATGATGTTTCGATCTCCTTGGGTAATTACTTGAGACTCGCTCACACCGCTGGCGTCCACGCGCTGGCGAATGATGGATACCGCCTGGTCTAGCTGCTCAGGGGTGACCGCCTCGCCATCTAGAACAAGAGGGGAGAGAATTACCTGAGTACCGCCCTGAAGGTCAAGAGCAAGCTTTGGCGTGAAACTCGCGTTCTGATCTGATAGGGATCCAACCGCGATTAGACCAGCTAGTCCCACCACTATGGCGAGCAACCAAGCGAGTGATTTGCGCGCAGACTTAACTGAGTTTGAAGCTGACAAGTTAACTGACCTTACTTTTTCTTAGCCAAAGACTTAGCTGGGCTTTTAGCTGCAGAACGGGATTTGGTCTTAGGGACTGACTTTGCAGCAGGCTTTGCCGCAGAAGCTGACTTAGATTTCTTCGGCTGCTCTTCAATGCTTCTTATCGCACCAGTAGCGACGAGCAGTTTCTGACCAGGAGCGGTCTCTAGTTCAATACGGTTTTCTAGCACGGCTGTGATTTTTCCGTAGATTCCGCTGGTTAGCATCACGTAAGCGCCATTTACAACCTGAGCCTGAAGGGTCTTTGCCGCCTTCTTACGCTTATTGCTTGAGTAAAACAGCATCGCGCCAAGAAAGGCCAAGGCAAGAAATAGGAAAAGACTGTCGGTCATGGAAAAGTGCCTATCTGGTGAGATTACAGGAAGCCGTCGAACGCAAATGCGTTGCTTTGATTATAACGGCAGGCCAAGGTGCCGGTGGGCAAGGGCTGTAGCCTGCCTACCCTTTGGGGTCCGCTCGATTAGGCCCTCACGAAGAAGGTAAGGCTCAACCACCGATTCAATCGTGTCTGGCTCCTCCCCTAGCGCTACCGCTAACGTGGAAAGACCAACAGGCCTCCCTTCAAATTTCTGAATCAAAGTCAAAAGCACTTGTTTGTCTAAACGGTCCAGTCCTAAGGAATCAACCTCATAAAGATCTAAAGCGGCCGCGGCAAGAGCTTGACTAATCTTCTGATTGTTTTCAACCAGCGCATAATCTCTAACTCTGCGAAGCAACCGATTTGCAATTCTTGGAGTTCCACGAGAGCGAGAGGCAATCAAAGAAATGGCCTCAGCTTCAGCATCCAGCTCCAACTTATTAGCCGCTCTCTCAAGAACCATACGCAGCTCATCTGAAACATAGAACTCGAGGTTGGCGGTATATCCAAATCGGTCTCTTAAAGGGTTGGGAAGCATTCCGGATCTTGTTGTGGCTCCAACCAAGGTAAATGGTTCTAGCTCTAGCGAAATTGAACTTGCACCTGCTCCCTTGCCAACCATCACGTCTACTCTAAAATCCTCCATTGCCATATAAAGCAGCTCTTCAGCAGGTCTGGCCATACGGTGAATCTCGTCGATGAACAGAACTTCCCCAGCACTCAAGGAAGAAAGTACAGCAGCAAGGTCTCCCGCATGCTGAATTGTTGGACCGCTAGTCATTCGAAGGCCCGAGCCAATCTCGTTTGAAACAATCATGGCGAGCGTGGTCTTTCCGAGTCCAGGTGGGCCCGCGAGAAGAATGTGATCAGGGGATCTTTTCTGCAGTGCTGCTGCCTTTAGAAGAAGGTCTAGTTGCTGCTTTACTTTTGACTGTCCAATGAACTCGGTCAGGCTAGTTGGCCTCAGTGCACTCTCGAAAGCAAGATCGCTTTCGGTGGCTGCTCCGTCTAAAAGTTCACTCACGCTTTTTTAGCCTTTGAAAGAGTTTTCAGTGCGTTCTTGAGGAGGTCTTTGTCGGTCATTCCAGGATTGCCGACTTCATGCACCGCATCTCGAGCCTGACGCTCGCTCCAACCAAGACCCACCAAAGCATTAACTGTCTTTTCGCTTTGACTGGCAGGGGCACCCTTAGTCGCTCGCGCCAACATTTTTCCGGAGAGAGTAAGTGTGATCAATTTCGCAGTTTTGGCTCCGATACCAGAAACTGCCTTAAATGCGGCGTCGGATTCTTCGGATACAGCTTGGGCGATCTGCTCAACGCTCATCTGGTTAAGAATAGAAAGAGCGGACTTTGGCCCAACGCCATTCACGCTCCTGAGTAATTCGAAAACTTCAAGCTCAGACCTAGTATCAAATCCGAACAAAGTGAAGGCGTCCTCGCGAACCACGAGGCTGGTGTGGAGGCTTATGTTCTGGCCCTCTGAAAGAGAAGCCACTGTGGAAGATGTGGTGTGAACTAGGTAGCCGACTCCGGTTACATCAATGACGACCTGCCCGTTCGAGCTAGAAAGGACCATTCCGGTCAACGAGGCAATCACGCCATTAGCCTACTTAGCGTTTGCTTTTTGTACTGGCTGATTTCGCAGCCTCATTCCACTTCAGCTGTGCTTTGGTGTAACTGGTGGATGTGTTCACACCCCGAAAACCTTGACAGATGGCTATGGCCAATGCATCTGCGGCATCAGCCGGTTTGGGAATCTGCTTTAGACCAAGTAGCTGGGCTACCATCTGACCCACCTGTGCTTTTCCGGCTCGTCCCGAACCAGTCACCGCCGCTTTTACTTCCGTTGGGGTATGCATCGCAATTGGAATCGAGTACTTGTTGGCAAGATATATTGCTACACCCGAGATCTGAGCAGTGCCCATAACAGAGGAAAGATTCTGCTGAGAAAACACTCGTTCGATTGCCACCACATCAGGGCGGTGCTTCTTGAAAAGAGCTTCAAGTTCTTTCCCAATTGAACCAATTCGAGCATCGAGCGATTCGTCTTTTGGCGACACTAAAACGCGAACATCAACCAAGGTAAGTTTTCTACCCCTTGATAGTTCAATGATCCCAACTCCGCATCGAGTAAGACCTGGATCGATGCCTAGAATCTTGGTCACAACTAGGCCTCGAGCTCGGCTAGAACTTCCGGGCTGATGTCAAAGTTGGCGTAGACGCTCTGAACTTCATCTGAGTCCTCGAGAGCTTCTATTAGCTTGAAGACCGTGCGGGCAGTATCAGCGTCCACTGGCAAGCTTGCTGCCGGAACAAACTCAACATCTGCGCTCTCATAATCAAGTCCCGCCGACTGCAACGCGGTTCGAACTGCAACCATGGCGGACGGATCGGTAATCACCACAAAGCTGGACTCTCTCACTTCAACATCTTCGATACCTGAATCCAGACCGACTTCAAGCAAACGATCCTCGGAAACTCCATCGGCGTTTTCGATTGTGATGACACCTTTGCGGCTGAACAAATAAGAAACGCTTCCGGGGTCTGCCATTGTGCCGCCGTTTCTGGTGACCGCCAGACGCACATCGGCGGCAGCGCGATTTTTGTTGTCTGTCAGACACTCAATCAGAAGAGCAATACCGTTGGGTCCATAGCCCTCGTAAAAAATTGTCTGGTACTCGATAGCATCCGCGTCCTGACCAGACCCGCGCTTAACTGCTCTTTCGATGTTGTCGTTGGGAAGAGAGCTCTTTCGCCCCTTTTGAATAGCATCGTAAAGTGTTGGGTTGCCATCAATGTCTGCTCCGCCAATGCGTGCGGCAACTTCAATGTTCTTAATCAGCTTGGAAAAAAGCTTGGCTCTACGTGAGTCAATAATTGCTTTTTTGTGCTTGGTAGTGGCCCACTTGGAATGACCAGACATTACTCTCCTTGATTGGCTTCGCTTTGAATTCTAGGTGAGAACCTAACGGGTTCTTGAAATCATCCCGAGGAAATACTCGTGGACACTGCTATCGCCCGTAAGTTCTGTATGAAACGAGGTCGCTAACAAACTGCCTTCCCTTACTGCTACGACCGCTCCATCAGTAAGTTGAGACATTATCTGCACATTTTCGCCAACACGTTCAACGATCGGAGCCCTGATAAATGCCACATCCACAGGCGCACCAGCAAACTCGATCGAAGCTTCGAATGAGTCGAGCTGCGAACCAAAAGCATTGCGTCTAACCGAAATATCCATAGCCTTGAGGCTCTGTTGGCCGGATGCCTCATCCAAAACCTCAGCTGCGAGCATTATCATCCCCGCGCAAGTTCCATAAACAGGATTGCCCTTGGCGATGTACGCGAGTAAATCATCGCGAAGCTTAAAGATGTCAATCAACTTGGAAATAGTAGTTGATTCGCCACCGGGAATAATCAACCCATCAACACTTGCGAGCTGTTCTGTATTTCGAACTTCGATTGATTCGACACCCAGGGATGTCAGAAGTTGAAGATGCTCGCGAACATCACCTTGTAAAGCAAATACGCCGACGCGCAATTACCAGCCGCGCTCCGATAGACGGTGAGGTGCTGGAAGATCCTTTACGTTGATTCCGACCATAGCCTCACCCAAGCCTCTGGATGAATCAGCAACGACACTCGCATCGTTGTAGGCAGCAACTGCCTTAACGATTGCGGCCGCACGTTTGACTGGATCTCCGGATTTGAATATTCCAGAACCTACGAATACTCCATCGGCACCGAGCTGCATCATCATCGCAGCATCCGCTGGTGTGGCAACACCGCCGGCTACGAATAGCACAACAGGAAGTTTCTTAGTGCGGGCAACTTCGCGAACTAAATCGTAAGGGGCTTGCAGCTCCTTGGCCGCCACGTATAGTTCATCTTCGCTCTTGGCTGAGAGTGCGTTAATTTCACCAAGGATTGTTCTAATGTGCTTGGTTGCCTCGGACACGTCACCGGTACCAGCTTCTCCCTTGGAGCGAATCATCGCTGCCCCTTCGGTGATGCGTCTTAGCGCCTCTCCAAGATTGGTCGCTCCGCAAACAAACGGGACATCAAATTTCCACTTATCGATGTGGTTGATGTAGTCGGCAGGAGATAAAACTTCTGACTCGTCGATGTAGTCAACTTTCAAGCTCTGAAGAACCTGAGCCTCAACAAAGTGTCCGATGCGCGCCTTTGCCATTACCGGTATCGAGACAGCCTTCATTATCTGCTCGATCATGTCTGGATCGCTCATCCTGGCGACACCACCCTGAGCACGAATGTCGGCAGGCACTCTTTCAAGAGCCATAACTGCAACTGCTCCAGAGTCTTCGGCAATCTTGGCCTGCTCTACATTGACGACGTCCATGATTACGCCGCCCTTGAGCATCTCGGCTAGGCCGCGCTTTACAAGAGGTGTTGATTCATTCTTTGAGGGATTCATGCTGACAATTCTAACCCGACAATTTAGGGGCTTTCGAACCCGCTATCCCCAGGCTGCCTGTATCTCAGACCTGATCTCACCCAAAAGCCTTGGCATGGCTTTGGTTTTAGCGATGATTGGAAAAAAGTTTGAATCGTTGGCCCAACGGGGAACGATGTGCTGGTGCAGGTGCTCCGCTATTCCAGCCCCAGCTAGAACACCCTGATTCATGCCAATGTTGAAGCCTTGAGCCTGGGCAACTGTTCGCAGAACTTCCATAGCCCGTTTTGTGAGTGACCCCATTTCAGCTGCTTCTTCTGGTGTGGTCTGGTCGTAATCAGGGACGTGGCGATATGTGCAAACCAGAAGATGGCCAGAGTTGTAAGGAAAAAGATTCAACAAAACGAAACAAGTCTTACCTCTATAAACAATCAGGCCATCCTCGTCGCTACCAGCCGGTGCCAAGCAAAATGGACACTCATCAGTTGGCGGTTGCTGCCCGTTTTGAATGTAGACCAGACGGTGCGGAGTCCATAGGCGCTGAAAATTATCAGGTACCCCTGGTAAAAACTCCGGCTTTTCCAACTAGACCTGCTCCTTATTTGCGATTGCGGAAACAATCTGCTCAATAGCATCCGCCACCAAGACTCCATTTACTTGAGTCCCATCACGGTATCGGAAGCTTACGGAACCACCATCACGGTCGTCTCCTCCAGCGATCAACTGGAATGGCACCTTGTCTTTGGTGTGGTTGCGAATCTTTTTCTGCATCCGATCATCGCTTAGATCCACGGTTGCTCTGACACCCTTGCTCTTTAGCTGGGCGATGATCTCTGAAAGGTAAGGCGCAAACTCATCAGCAACAGGAATTCCAACTACCTGCACAGGAGCAAGCCATGGTGGAAAATGGCCGGCGTAGTGCTCAGTTAGTACAGCAAAGAAACGCTCGATTGAACCGAACAGTGCCCGATGTATCATTACCGGACGCTTCTTAGTTCCGTCACTGGCCGTGTACTCGATGTCAAACCGATCGGGAAGATTGAAATCCAGCTGGATTGTGGACATCTGCCACGTTCTACCAATTGCGTCTCGCGCTTGCACTGAAATTTTTGGACCATAGAAGGCAGCGCCTCCAGGATCAGGAACTAACTCGAGTCCGGAATCAGTTGCGACCTTTTCGAGAGTTGAGGTAGCAGCCTCCCAAATAGCATCCGATCCAACAAATTTTTCGTTCTCGGGGTCCCTGGTCGAAAGCTCCAGATAGAAATCCGTCAGTCCGTAATCGCGCAACAGATCAAGCACAAAGTTCAAAACCGAGGTTAGCTCCGACTCCATGTCCTCTTGGGTGACGAACAAATGAGCGTCGTCTTGGGTCATACCGCGCACTCGAGTAAGGCCGTGCACCACACCAGATTTTTCGTAGCGATAAACCGATCCAAACTCAAACATTCTCAAGGGAAGATCGCGGTATGACCTGGCCTGAGATTTGTATATCAAAATGTGGAACGGGCAGTTCATCGGCTTTAGGTAGTAGTCCTGACCAGCTTTACGAACCACCCCATCAGCGTCTACTTCTTCATCGAGCTTCATTGGAGGGAACATACCCTCGGAGTACCAAGCAAGGTGTCCTGAAGTTTCGAACAAATTCGATTTGGTTATGTGCGGGCTATAGACAAATTCGTAGCCGGCTTTTTCATGTTGGGCACGAGAGTAATCCTCCATCGCCTTGCGAATGATTCCACCCTTTGGGTGAAAAACTGCAAGACCTGATCCAATTTCCTCGGGGAAGGAAAATAGATCTAGCTCTGCACCGAGTCGACGATGATCTCGCTTGGCTGCTTCCTCGAGTCTTTCCAGATGCGATTTGAGCTCATCCTTGGATGGCCATGCGGTTCCATAGATTCTCTGAAGTTGCTTATTGGCTTCGTTGCCTCTCCAGTAAGCAGCCGCCAAACGAGTAAGAGCGTAGCCATTTCCAATCATGCGCGTATTCGGAAGGTGTGGACCTCGGCAAAGATCCTTCCAAACAACTTCGCTCGATTGCGGGTCTACGTTGTCGTAAATGGTTAACTCACCGGAACCAACTTCAGCGGCTCCCTCGGCCAGGTTCTCGGAAGACTTTAGGGAAATCAATTCAAGCTTGTTTGCCTCGTTGGCAAGTTCCGTTGCCGCTTCCGAGTCAGAGACGACTCTGCGAACAAAACGTTGTCCGGATCGAATAATTCGATCCATCTCTTTTTCCAAAGCTTTCAGCGACTCTGGCGTGAATGGCTCGGCAACATCGAAGTCGTAGTAAAAGCCGTCAGTGATTGGTGGGCCGATGCCTAGGCGAGCATCAGGGTTTATCTTTTGAACTGCCTGAGCAAGAACGTGAGCGGCTGAATGTCTGAGGATACTTAGGCCATCGGTTGAGTCAATCAGCACCGCTTCTACTTTGTCGCCGGCGGACAGAACGTGAGCCAAGTCCCGAAGCTCTCCGTTTACTCGCTGAGCTACAACCTTTTTGTCCTGAAACACCTCAAAACCAGTCGAGCCGCTAGCAACTGCTGTTGGCGCACCTTCAAGGGTCAGCTCGATGGTCTCTGGCAAAATTGTTCCAATCGGTCAAGGCTTTACTATCCTAACCAGCTACTAACTAAGGCTTTGGTAGCC
>CAMAXJ010000005.1 GCA_945862155.1 Rhodoluna limnophila | reverse complement strand
GGGCACCTGTACCGGGGAGCTTTGCGAGCTGAGGGACAACATTTCTATGTTTGAGTCAGCGGACACTGAGCTTTTGGCTATTTCTGTGGACTCGAAATACACCCAGAAGATCTTTGCTGACCAGGAGGGTTACAAGTTTCAGGTGTTAGCCGATTTCTGGCCCCACGGTGGCGTTGCCAAGCAATACGGGGTCTTCATGGAAGAAGCTGGAATTGCCAAGCGCGGTACCTTCTTGATTGATAAAGAAGGCGTGATTCAGGCCAAGTTTGTCAACGGCCCTGGCGAAGCCAGGGACCTAGGAAGCTACAAAGAGGCTCTAGCGGCTTTGTAGTAGAGTTTTGTAGTTGCCTTACGGCGCATGTTTGAGGGCCTTTAGCTCAGTTGGTAGAGCGCCACGTTTACACCGTGGATGTCATCGGTTCGAGCCCGGTAGGGCCCACAGATAGCGACCATTTGAATTAGCGGGGATAGGATTTGGCTATGTTTCAACAAAACCCCCCGTCCCCAAAAGCCATGTCAGATGCTGAGCTAAATACAATGATGGCCGAGCTCCAGCTTCGGCCAGACGGCATAATGGCGGCAATGTCGCTAGTCGAAGAACAGTCGAAACTGCGTCAAGAAGACGCCTTAGAGCTTTCGAAGTGGAAACTTCAAGCCGAGTTGCTTGCGGCCACCGAACCAGCGCCTGTTGATTCATTCTCATTCCAAGATCCAGCAGCACCGACAACGCTTCCCGCATCTGCTCCAGCCGTCGTTCAAACAACTCCAGAGCGAATCGAAGACCGTGTTGCTGCGCTTAATGCCAGCTACGCAGAGGTTGCAACTGAACCTGAGATCATGCAAACCCCAATTGCCAAAGTTGACTCAACTTCTGAAGTTGCTTCAACGAAATCCGACAAGATTGAAGCAGAACCGGTTTCAGCTTCAGTTTCAGTAGGGCTCTTCGAGGAAAGCCAAGTTACAGCTTCCAAGAACGAAAATCAGGTTGACGCGGATGATGAAGATAAAGCCGGCCCAACACGAACCGCTTTAGCGCTTAGCTGGTCCTGGCTTGCGATTGCTGCATCCCCGTTGGCTCTTGTTGTCGCCGCTTTAATCAAAGACGCTGGAGCATCGCTGGCTCAGTCGGTTGTATTGCTAGCTTCTGTTTTGGTTATCACATCATTTATGGCAGCGGTTGGTTCCATGGCTTCTGTCCGAGCCTCTAGTTCGCTCACGGTAGTTTCAAGAGCAGCCTTTGGGGTTTGGGGTAATTCGTTGCCTGCCACATTCATGCTTTTCGCAAAACTTTTTTGGGCTGCTGCTTTTGTGTACTTTGCGGCACGAATTGTCTCACCGCTGATTTTCAACCAACCGTGGTTTGCCGATGTCGCCGAGCGACTGGTCTTCCCGGGTGAATTTACCGCTTCTTTATTTGTTCTTATTCCGATGATTGTTATCGCTGCAATAGTTTCCGCTTTTGGCGGCCAGGGTGTTCTGCGTCTTCAGCAGGTCACGGCAACTGTAACTGTGATTGGAACTGGAACATTTGTCTACTTTGTAGCCAACACCTATTCACTGGAGGATCTTGCAACAGTTGAAGCTATTTCAAACCCTGGACTTATTGACCTGGGTCTTTTTGCCCTGGCCCTGTTTGGGTTTGCGGTGCTTTCTTTCTCGGGAGATTTTGCTAGGAAGTTGCCAGAAGAAACCCCTGGGTCCAAGGTGTTTTTCCTGAGCTTTGTCTCAACCTTTTTCCTTCCACTGATTACAGGTGTTCTTGGCTTGCTATGGCTATTCATGGCTGAAGACACTCTTACCGCTTCATTCAGTACTGAAGTGTTAGCAACTGTTGCAGTCTCGGCCCCTGTTTGGGTTTTTGTGATCTTTGTGGCGACTGTTGGTATCTCGATACTTCACTTGATTACCGCCTCTGTTTATTCGCTATCGGGAAACCTAATCGGAATCGTTAAGATTCCAGGCTGGGTAGCGGCAATGCTGGCTTCGGTGCTGGTGTTCGCGGCAGTGCTCGTACCTAGTTATCTCGTTACGGCATCCACTCTGCAAGAGTTAGTACTTGAGCTAGTGCTCCTAGTTGGAGTGGTTGCTGCAGCTTGGGCTGGAATCTTTGTCTCTGACGCACTCGCTCGAACTCGCGGCTATCACGAGGTCTCACTAACACGCGAATATGGTTTCTACGGAAAATTTAACTTTGTCAACGCCCTTGGGTTCTTGCTCGCAGTTGCTCTGGGTTTTGGATACCTAAACGGCGACCCTAAACTTTCTAGCTGGACTGGATACCTCGGGGATTTCACCCCAGGAATATTCGAGCTTGTCGGATCAAACATCGGAATTGCCATGGCGTTTGGGCTAGCTGCCTTGCTACCGGTAGTTCTAGGGATCCCAAGAATCAAGAAGCAAGAGCGACAACTTGCTGAGCTAGATAAGAGACGCCAGGAGCTCAGGGAATTCCTTGACGCTGCGGCGTAAAAAGATGCCGCTACCTCTATCGAACCTGCTTGGTACCTTTGAGTCGCTCTGGCCGCTCTCAGGTGCCGAAGAATGGGACCGCCCCGGCCTCGCAACTGGAAGCTCAAACCAGACCATCACAAAGGCCTTACTGTGCATTGACGTGAGCCTAGAAGTGCTCTCCGAAGCAAAACTGCACGGCTGTGAGCTTGTGATTTCTCACCACCCGCTTTTGCTAAAGGGCGTTAACTTCCTAAGTGAAGATCAGCTCAAAGGAGAGCTAATTTCTTTTGCTGTGAAAAACTCAATAGCCATATTCTCCGCTCACACCAACGCTGACATCGTTGTCGATGGAGTATCTGATGTTTTGGCTCAACATCTAGGGCTAGCTAACACAACGCCACTAATCTCCACGGGGAATGGAATCGGCCATGGGCGCATCGGAAAGCTAAAGAACCCCCAGACACTTTCTACGTATGCAGCATTTGTTTCATCTTGCCTTCCTGAAACTTATGCCCCCGTCCGAGTGGCGGGGGATTTGACCAGGATGATTGAAACCGTTGCTGTTGTTGGAGGTGCTGGAGATAGTTATATCGCTGCCGCTTCGCAAAAGGGTGCCGATCTATTTGTCACCAGCGATCTAAGGCATCATGTTGTCCTCGATGCGGTATCAGAGCCAACTAATCCGCTTGCGCTAATGGACATCTCACATTTTGCCGCAGAGAGTCTTTGGCTAAAGCCAACCCAGATCACTCTTTCAAAACTGGTCCCTGAGGTTAACTTTGTTGTGAGCCAAGTTTCGACAGATCCGTGGTCCATGAGCATGCAGGGAAGAAGAAGCAGTGAAGGCTAACCTTCAGGATCAAAAGCGGCTACTTGAGCTTGTTGACCTTGATCTTTCTCTCGTGCGAAACGCAGGCGATAGAGCCAAGCTCCTTTCGGCAACAGCTACTTCGGAGGCAAGTGAAAAAGCACTTGCGGTTTCGGATCGTCTTATCGACGCGCGAAATAGAGTCGGTGATCTAGAGCTTGAACTAAAACGCTCAGAGAACGACCTTGAACTTGTTGAAAACAGAATCGCAAAAGATAACCAGCGACTTTCATCCACCAGTTCGGCAAAAGATGCTCAAGGCATCGAGCATGAGCTAACCACATTGGCAAAGAGAAAAAGTGAACTAGAAGATGCCGAACTTGGAATCATGGAAGTTCTAGAGACGGTTCGTGCTGAGCTATCTGAAGCCGAAGCTGCAAAATCTGCAGCTGAACAAGAATTAGCTGAACTTAGAGCGGCACTTGAAACAAATACCTCGGAACTAGATTCTGCACGTGCCGAGCTATTATCCAAGCGAAGTGCCCTAGTTGGACTTATCGAGCCAGAGCTAGCGGCGGCTTATCAAAGAAAAGCGGAGCGAAACGTTGCGGTGGGAAAATTAGTGGGCCACGAATGTGGAGCCTGCCGCTTATCGATTACTGCCACAAACCTAGAAGAGATTCTTACTTTACCAGCGGATGAAATTGCAGAATGCCCTAACTGTCAGGCCTATTTGGTGCGCTCATGAAATTGATTATCGAAGCAGATGGTGGATCTCGCGGGAATCCTGGAATCTCGGGAGCCGGCGCAGTTGTAATAGATGCCGCAACGGGAAAAATTCTTAGAGAAATTTCCGAGGCAGTAGGAATCGCAACCAACAATGTTGCCGAGTACACAGCACTTGTTCTCGCACTTGAGGCAGCCTTCGAGATTGATCCTGCGGCAAGCGTAATGGTTCGGATGGACTCCAAACTGGTAGTTGAACAGATGTCAGGACGTTGGAAGATTAAGCATCCAGACATGATGGCGTTGGGTTCAAAGGTGCAGAAGTTAATTGCATCCAAAGACGTTGAGTTCGTGTGGATTCCGCGTGAGCAAAACGGGCTAGCTGATGCACTTGCCAATAAAGCCATGGATTACTCCGGCGCTCCTATCGCCTCCGCTGTTGAGTTCAATCTGGCCGAACCATCCTCCATTCGCGCTCCACGTCCGAGTACTGGTGCGACGACAACTTTGATTCTTGTCCGTCACGGACGAACCGCCCTAACTGAATCCAGAAAGATTTCTGGCGGCGATGGCGAGAATCCTGATCTATCGGAGCTTGGAAGACAAGATGCCAGGGAAGTTGCAGAAGAGCTTGCTAAGTTCGGTCACTCGGGAAATTTCGCCTATTTGAGTGCGCCAACTGCAATTGTGCATTCTCCAATTGCCAGAGCCCAGCAAACAGCCCAGGCAATCGCTAATCGCGTTTCGCTACCTATGGTTTCAAGTAATGATCTTTCTGAAATAGGTTTTGGTGATTGGGACGGACTGACCAATGAAGAGGTATTTACCGCTCATGAGCAGCAATACAACGCTTGGCGAGGATCTTTTGAGGTAGCACCTCCAGGAGGAGAGTCTCTAAAGGACTTTGACGCTCGAGTTAGGAAAGCTTTCGATTCAATTCTTGCAAATTACTCTGGGCAAACAGTGGTGGTGGTAGCTCATGTGATGCCAATTCGAGCACTGCTGCGCCTAGCTAACGATGCCCAAGTGGCGGGGTTTTGGCGAACCAACATTGGACCAGCATCAATTTCTATCGCCCGCTACTGGGGCCTTGAGGCAGCAGAGGTTATCTGCACTAACTCAACAGCCCATTTATCTTCCTAGCGCTCGAAGCTAGACTGGTCCGTGGATGGGTCGGCAAGGCGGTCGCGGCAGTTTACTGACGAGGAACGTCCGGGCTCCAAAGAGCAAAATGGTGGGTAACGCCCACCCGGGGTAACCCGAGAGATAAGTGCAACAGAAAGTAAACCGCCGAGCAATCGGTAAGGGTGAAACGGTGGTGTAAGAGACCACCAGCGAACTGAGTGATCAGATCGGCTATGTAAACCTCATTTGGAGCAAGACCAAACAGTGAGCGCTTGAGGGCTGCTCGCCCAAGCTCACGGGTAGGTCGCTCGAGGCACTGGGCAACCAGTGCCCTAGATAGATGACCGTCACTTTGAAAGAAGGACAAAACCCGGCGTAATAGCCGGCCCATCCACTTAATCCGGCTTTAGCCGCCTGCGTGCAATAAATGCAGCTCCAATGATGCCAGCGTTGTTCTTTGACTCTGCAGGGACCATTTTGATTTTGGTTTCAATCAGTGGCAAAAACTCCTCGTGCTGCTTCGAAACTCCGCCCCCGATAATTATCAAATCCGGGCTCAAAAGCCTGTCAACCATGTTGAAGTATTTGGTAAGTCTTTTGGCCCAATCCGCAAAACTCAATCCCTCGCGCTCCTTGGCCGAGTATGAAGCCATGCTCTCGTAGTCGACCCCGTCGATTTCCAAATGGCCCAGCTCGCTATTGGGAATGAGTTTGCCGTTCATAAACAAAGCTGTTCCAATTCCAGTTCCAAGTGTGACCATAAGCACCAGGCCTTTTCGCTCTTGGCCCGCACCGTACTTGATTTCCGCAACTCCTGCGGCGTCGGCATCGTTGAGCAAAACAACTTTGCGATAAAGTGCTTTTGAAAAAAGCTTCTCGGCCTTGAACCCAACCCAGTCTTTTGAGACATTGGCCGCAGATAAAGTCACACCATCTTTGATGAGCGCTGGAAAGCAGATGCCAATCG
Source organism: Rhodoluna limnophila (assembly GCA_945862155.1). Classification (GTDB taxonomy): domain Bacteria; phylum Actinomycetota; class Actinomycetes; order Actinomycetales; family Microbacteriaceae; genus Rhodoluna; species Rhodoluna limnophila_A. Next base: position 41,803 of record CAMAXJ010000005.1, on the reverse strand, counting down.
GAGTGTCTTTGTCGCGATCAAGTTGTTCGACAATTTCCGCCACTTTAGCAATTACCTCTTCGGGCGAGGCGCCTTCAGGAGTGTCAAAGCGAATTCGCTCGCCGAGCAAAACACCTTTTTTAGTGTTCACCAGTGCGCCTTTGATGCCGGTTCCACCGATGTCAATTCCAATTGCTTTGCTCATAGAAATTTCAGTCTAGGGCAGGGTTAGTACCCTGGCACCAGACTCGGTCACCACCAGAGTGTGTTCAAATTGCGCAGTGATTGATTTGTCTTTAGTAGTCACGGTCCAGTTATCATTCCAAATGTCCCACTCGTGGGTACCGAGGGTAAGCATTGGTTCAATAGTGAAAACCATTCCCACCTCCATGGTGTTTGCATAACTCGGAGCGGCATCGAAGTGGGGGATCACTAGACCTGAGTGAAAAGCTTCGCCAATACCGTGGCCGGTGAAATCTCTTACTACGCCGTAGTTAAACCTCTTGGCGTAAGACTCGATAGTTCGACCAATCACGTTGATTGGCCTTCCTGGCATTACTACTGCAATTGCCCGATCAAGTGCCTCTTTGGTTCTTTCAACTAGGTCCGCGACATCGGAAGAGACATCGCCAATCAAGAAGGTCGCATTGCTGTCTCCGTGGAAGCCATCTTTGAAAGCCGTTATGTCAACGTTCATAATGTCACCGTCTTGCAAGATAGTGTCGTCGGGAATTCCGTGGCAGATGACTTCATTTATCGAAGTGCAGCAGGACTTTGGGAAGCCTCGGTAACCCAGCGTCGAAGGGTACGCACCTTGAGAAACTATGTACTCGTGAGCTAACTTGTCTAGCTCGTCGGTAGTGACACCCGGTTTGGCATTGGCCCCAACCAAAGCAATTGCCTCCGCGGCAATTTTTCCAGCGGCTTGAATCTTTTCTATCTGGTCGGCCGACTTAATGTGGCCACCGGTCCATTCGGTCGGGGAAGGCTTGCCAACGTATTCGGGTCGCGCAATAGAACTTGGCACGGTAAGGGGTTTTGAGATCACTCCAGGCGTTAGAAATCCTGTTTGACTGTCTCTGGGCATTGCTCCAGTCTATTTTGAGATGCGCGTTAGGCTCTTGCTATAACCCGGAGGTAAAAAAGTGTCAGATTCGCCTAAGTACTGGTTCAACATAAGAACTAGGCAGGTTGAACTTGGGCTACGGAGCTCATCGGAAGATCGCATTGGACCTTTTGAGAGCGAAGCTGAAGCAGCCAAGGCCGAGGCTATTGTGAAGGCGCGGTCAGAGGCCTGGAGAGCGCAAGAGAACGCAGAGGACTAGTCCTCGAAGGAATGCTCTTTACTCGGGAAAGTAGCTGATTGAACTTCTGCTCGATAGGCCTTAGCCGCCGCTGATAGATCTGTTCTAAGCGAAGCATATTGCTTGACAAACTTTCTTGAACCAGTTGAAAGACCTGCGAAGTCCTGCCAAACCAATATCTGACCGTCAGTTTGGTTTCCCGCCCCGATACCGATTGTTGGAATAACTAGTTGCTTTGTAATTGTGGCCGCAACCGAAGCTGGAACCATTTCCAACACGATCGCAAAGACCCCAGCGCTTTGGAGTTTTGTCGCTTCATCAATTAGCTGCGCCGCAGAGTCCCCGCGACCTTGAACTTTGAAGCCACCGATTGCATGAACTGACTGCGGAGTGAAACCCAAGTGACCCATCACTGGAATACCGGCCGCGACTATGGCTTCAATTTGGGCAATTCGAGAGCTGCCGCCTTCGAGCTTTATTGCAGATGAGCCGGTCTGTTTCATCAGTTTTATTGCGCTCTCAACCGCCTGCTGTGAGTTAATCTCGTAAGAGCCAAAAGGCATATCCACAACTACCAGTGAATGCTTGGCGGCGGTAGCCACAGCCTTGCCGAAGCTCACCATCTCATCGAGAGTAATTTCCAGAGTGTTCTCATGGCCCAGAACAGTGTTACCGGCAGAGTCACCGACCAAGATCACTTCAATGCCCGCTTCATCGAAGATCTCTGTAGTCAAAGCGTCATAGCTGGTAAGGCATGCAAATTTCTCGCCGGCCTGCTTCATGGCAGCTAGCGTGCTGGTTCTGATTTTCTTAAGCGAGGTGCTCATTTTTGATTAGCTCCACCCATTCGAAATTGGCATACGGCGTTCACGGCCAAAGGCAAGCTTAGTAATCCTTGGGCCGATTGCCCCCTGGCGTCTTTTCCACTCTGAGTTCTTGACGAGTTTGAGAACCGAATCAACTAATGCACCATCAAAGCCTTTTGAGGTGATCTCTGATGCCGACAGTCTTTGCTCGATATGAAGCTCGAGAATTTGATCAAGAACCGCATAATCAGGAAGCGAGTCTTGATCTGTTTGCCCTGGGCGAAGCTCAGCAGAAGGTGCCTTGGTGATGGATGATTCGGGAATCGGGGGAGTTTCACCAGCAATGGCTGCCATTTCATTTCGATGCTTGGCTAGAGCCCAAACCAAACTCTTTTCAACGTCTTTGATAGGCGCGAAGCCGCCCACTGAATCGCCATAGATAGTCGAGTAGCCAACCGCCAACTCAGACTTGTTTCCGGTTGTGAGCACCAAGTGGCCATTCTGATTCGAAAGTCCCATCAGGATTAGAGCCCTAATTCTTGCTTGCAGATTCTCGGCAGCAAGGCCATCAAGATTTAGTTGACCCATCGCGCTATCAACCATTGCCTCAATTGGTTGTTCTGAATAAATAAGACCGGTGTTTTGAGCAAGTTCTCGTGCGTCGGTAAGTGAGTGCTCAGAGGAATACTCGCTTGGCATGCCAACACCAAAGACATTGCTTGCCCCAAGTGCGTCAACTGCGAGGCTGGCACACACCGCCGAGTCGATTCCACCGGATAGACCAAGAACCACTGATTTGAATCCATTTTTTGCAACGTAATCTTTGAGCCCAAGCACGAGCGCTTCCCAAATTTGCTGGTGAGGCTTGAGCGGTTCGGCAGTTTTTGAAACCGGTGCAATTTTGGATTGTGATTCAATATCAAAAACACAGAGGTCTTCGCTGAATTGCCTGGCTCGAATAATTCCTTTTCCAGAAATATCGACTACAAAGCTGTTTCCATCAAACACAAGATCGTCCTGGCCACCAACGAGATTCACATATGCAACAGCTGTGCCTTGGGCTTTGGCCAAAGACTGGACAAGTTCAAGACGCGAGTCTGTTTTGCTGGTTTCAAATGGCGATCCGTTTAGAACAAGGGTTAGATCTACTTTCGATGCGCTGATCTGTGCAACAGGCCCACCCGATTGCCAAATGTCTTCACAGATCACTGTGGCAAATTTCATGCCGTTTGACTCGAAGGTAAGTAAGTTCCGCCCCGGCACAAAAACCCGGTACTCGTCAAACACTGAATAGTTCGGCAAGTGATGCTTTGCGTAGTTGCCAGAGATCTTTCCGCCGGTGATAAGTGCTGCCTTGTTGGCTCCGATTGCCCAGCTCGTTGGGTTTTCAGCAAATCCCGGATAGCCAACTACCAAGGTCATTTTTCCTAGGCCAGCCTCGTCAGCAGCTTTTGCCAGGTCCTCGAGAGCGGCTTCACTGGCTGAGAGAAAATCGCGGCTTAGGGCAAGGTCCTCGATCGGGTAGCCAGTGAGGGCAAGCTCTGGGAAAAGCACAATCTGGGCACCGGATTCTTGAGCGTGCTTAGCGAAGTCGAGGATTTTTGCGCTGTTGCCCGAAAGATCCCCAACTGTAGGGTTTATCTGGGCCATGGCTACGCGAACGGCGGGCATAAGCATTAGCCTAGTAGCAGGCAAGGAAGAGGATTTTCATGGATAAGCAGCGCGATTTCGTGCTTAGAACCATCGAAGAGCGCGGCGTCAAGTTCGTGCGTCTTTGGTTCACTGACGTAGCCGGAACCCTAAAGTCGGTTGCTATCGCACCGGCTGAGGTAGAGGGAGCTTTTGCCGAAGGGCTTGGCTTCGACGGCTCCGCAATCGAAGGTCTATCAAGAAGCTATGAAGCAGACATGTTGGCTCAGCCCGACGCTTCAACTTTTCAAATCCTGCCGTGGCGGGGGGAGATTAACCCAACCGCAAGAATCTTTTGCGATATCACGACTCCCGATGGCCAGCCAGCAGCGGCTGACCCTAGAAACGTTCTTCGTCGCGCACTGGCTAAAGCCAGTGATCTTGGATTCTCTTTCTACATTCACCCGGAGATTGAGTTTTACCTTCTAAAGTCTTCTCAAATTGGCCCTGAGGGGCCAATCCCGGTTGACAAGGCTGGTTATTTCGACAACGTTCCAGGTGGAACCGCTAATGACTTTAGGCGTCGAGCTGTGTTTATGCTCGAGCAGCTCGGTATTTCTGTTGAATTCAGTCACCACGAGGGTGGCCCGGGTCAAAACGAAATCGACCTTCGCTACGCCGACGCATTGACTATGGCCGATAACATCATGACTTTTAGAACCGTCATCAAAGAAGTTGCCATCGAGCAGGGTGTATACGCGAGCTTCATGCCAAAGCCTTTCACTGAGCACCCTGGTTCGGGTATGCACACGCACATGTCGCTATTCGAAGGCGATACCAACGCTTTCTACGACGCCAGTGGTCAGTATCACCTTTCAAAGGTTGGACGTCAGTTCATTGCGGGTCTGCTGCGTCACGCTCCTGAAATCACAGCTGTCACAAACCAGTACGTGAACTCTTATAAGCGTCTTTGGGGTGGCGGCGAAGCCCCAAGCTTTGTTTGCTGGGGTCACAACAACCGCTCAGCCTTGATTCGTGTCCCGCTTTACAAGCCAGACAAGGGTCAGTCTTCGAGAATCGAGTACCGCGCAATCGACTCCGCGGCAAACCCATATCTTGCCTATGCACTGCTACTAGCAGCGGGGCTAAAGGGAATCGAGAACGAGTACGAACTTCCTGCAGAAACAGAAGACAACGTTTGGGATCTAACCGACTCAGAGCGTCGCGCGATGGGAATTCAGCCGCTGCCTCAATCCCTAGATCACGCGATCAGAAAGCTAGAAGAGTCTGAACTCGCTGCTGAGACCCTTGGCGAACAAGTCTTCAGTTACGTTCTTGCAAACAAGCAGGCCGAGTGGTCTGCATATCGTGCACAAGTGACTCCTTTCGAGCTCAAGCAGAACTTCGAGACCCTCTAGAAACTCATGGCTCTCGAGCGCACCACCTCGCTCTCTGAGCTTGCAGGCTACGGTTTCAGCAATCTAGAACCAGCACTCAAAAACCTCGAAGAGCTTGTTGCGCTAATTGGCGAGAGGGTACGACCAGCACTAGCTTTTGTCGCTAAGGCGCAAAATCCCGATCAATCACTTGAGCTACTGCTTCGACTCTCCAGAAACCATACCGGCCAACTCCAGTCCTTCTGCGCAAAAGCTAGCCACCTTGAAAGATTGTGTTTGATTCTAGGGGCATCAAGCGCACTATTTGAATTCTTAGATCGCCATATCGAGCACTTGAGCTTAATCGAGGGCAAGCCACGACTTCCTTCTCTGGATGATCATTCCCGAGAGCTTTTAGATCATGCTGGCTCTGTTGCCCAAATTCGAATTGGATATCGCAAACAGCTAACAAAGATTGCAAGTTTCGATATTGAGCAGCTTGATCCAGTTGAGGGAGTAGCTCAAATTGCCGCTAGCTTGGCAGATCTTGCAGGGGCAACGCTGGATGCCGGGCTAAAGCTTGCTCGCTATGAACTTTCAAATCCAGAAAACTCAGTTAGTTTTCCAGAATTAGAAGTTTCGGCGACAAGGGTTGCAGTAATCGGTATGGGCAAGTGCGGAGCGCGGGAGCTAAATTACATCTCCGACGTAGATGTGATATTTGTAGCCGAGCCCTCCGGGGATCTTGAATCCTCAAGGGCCATGGAGATTGCAACCAAACTAGTTACGCGAATGATGAGAATCATGGACGAGGTTGGAACTGAACCTTCCTTATGGCAAGTGGATGCGAATTTGCGACCAGAGGGAAAATCTGGGGCACTAGTTAGATCTTTAGATTCACATCAGAGCTACTACGAACGATGGGCCGAGAGTTGGGAATTCCAAGCACTTCTAAAGGCCAGACCAATTGCAGGTGATCAGGTCCTTGGAACTGATTACATGGCTCGAATCTGGCCCAAAGTTTGGGAAAGCACGGTTCGTGAAAATTTCGTTGAGTCAGTCCAAAAGATGCGCCAGAGAGTCACCGATCACATTCCTATAAGCGAAGTCGACGCACAAATAAAACTTGGCCCCGGGGGACTAAGAGATATTGAGTTCACAGTTCAGCTGCTGCAGTTGGTTCACGGGCGAAATGATGAATCAATCAGAGTCCGAGACACCCTCGGCGCCCTAGAGGCTCTATCAAACGGAAGCTACATCGGTCGCGACGATGCGGAGCGCTTTAGTGCCCACTACCGCTTCCTAAGGCTGCTCGAACATCGGATTCAGCTCTCAGCAATGCGTCGAACCCATCTGATGCCCGCTGACGAGAGTGCTAGGCGCGGCATTGCGCGTGCGGTAGCTCTGGAGCTAACGGCCGAGCAGCTAATTACCCGCTGGGAAAAAGTCAAACTTGAGGTTCGAGACCTGCACCAGCAACTGTTCTATAGGCCTCTATTGAGCGCAGTTTCTGGCTTGAGTCAGGAAGATCTTGAGCTAACCAGTGCACAAGCTCAAGACCGCTTGGCTGCAATTGGATTTGGCGATACCAAAGGTGCACTGGCCCACATCAGTGCACTAACCACAGGCTTATCAAGGAGAGCGGCAATCCAAAGGCAGCTTTTACCAGTCCTACTTCAATGGTTTGCAGAGGGAACCGATCCGGACGCTGCACTACTGGCCTTTAGGAGACTCAGCGAGGACCTAGGGGACTCGCACTGGTACCTTCGCATGCTTCGAGATTCCTCTGGAGCTGCAAAACGCATGACGCAGGTTTTCTCAACAAGTCGTCTAGCTACAAATCTTTTTGAAAAGATGCCGGAGGCGGCAGCCTGGTTCGATCGGGAAGACGAACTTGAGCCAGACACACTCGAATCACTAAATGCTCAGTTCGAGGCAATTGTTTCCAGACACGAGGATGCTGAGTTAGCGGCGGCCAGTATTCGAGCAATCAGACGCAAAGAAACCCTGCGAGTGGCAATGGGTGCCGCTCTTGGAATTATTGATCTTGAGCGTACCTCCCAGGGCCTAACTGACCTAACAGAGAGCTACCTGATTGCAATTCAGGAAATTGCAACCAAGTTCCTGATTGAAAAGCAAGGTCCGCTTTGTCACGAACTAGCAATAGTTGCCATGGGACGCTTCGGTGGAGCTGAGCTCGGATTTGGTTCTGACGCCGATGTGATGTTTGTGTACCGAGTGCTGGGGGAGGATGTCAACAAAGCTCAAGCCGAAGCGGAGATTCTGGTCTCCGAAATTAGAAGACTTTCGGCAGATCAGAGCTTGGAGTTCGAGCTTGATCTAGACCTTCGACCAGAAGGCAAGAATGGGCCGATCGTGCGATCGATAGATTCATATTCCGCCTACTACAAACGTTGGGCGGGCACCTGGGAATCCCAAGCACTTCTTCGAGCAAGACTGATTTCTGGCGAGCAGAAAATTGCCTCGGAATTCGTAGAGCTAATCAACCAGTACCGGTACCCGGAGGTGATGGAGCAGGCGGCAATTGTTGAGATTCGCCGCATCAAGGCAAGGGTTGAGGTTGAAAGACTCCCGCAGGGAGCCGACCCCAAGCGCCATCTGAAACTTGGTAGGGGTTCCATAAGCGATGTCGAGTGGCTTGTCCAGCTGTTCCAGTTGAAGTACGCCAGCGCAAACCCGCAGATTAAAACCCCGCACACTCTTCCAGCATTGGAGCAAATGGAAGCTTGTGGCTTGATCAATAATTCCGATGCGAGAGTCTTGAAAGAAGCATGGGTGCTATCTTCTTCAATCCGCTCAAACGCGATGCTGTATCTCAACAAAAGAACCGATGTGCTTCCGCTGGATAGAGCGCAACTTGAGGGCATAGCTAGGTTAAATGGCTATCCGCGAGGGGGAGCTAGCAGTGTTGAGCAAGACTACCTAGCTGCCACCCGTCGCGGACGCGCTGTTTTTGAAAAGCTGTTCTTCGACTAAACGCCGTAGTAAAGCTCGAACTCGTAAGGGTGAGGTCTCATTGCAAGAGGTGCAATTTCCTTCTCACGCTTATAGTCGATCCAGGTTTCGATTAGATCCTTGGTGAACACATCTCCTGCAAGTAGATAGTCGTGGTCTTTTTCCAGGGCCTGAAGAACTTCTTCTAGAGTTCCAGGAACCTGTGGAATTAGCTTGGCTTCCTCTGGTGGCAGTTCGTATAGGTCCTTATCTACTGGCTCGTGTGGCTCAATGCGGTTCTTGATTCCATCAAGTCCTGCCATCAGCATTGCTGCGAATGCAAGGTAAGGATTTGAGGACGCGTCTGGAGCACGGAACTCGATTCTCTTAGCCTTCGGGTTAGTTCCGGTCATCGGAATACGAATTGCAGCGGATCTGTTTCCTGCCGAGTAAACCAGGTTCACTGGCGCTTCGAATCCAGGAACTAGACGGTGATAGGAGTTCACACTCGGGTTAGTAAAAGCTAGCAAGCTTGGAGCGTGATTCAAGATCCCACCGATGTACCAGCGGGCCATGTCGCTTAGGCCGCCGTAGCCGGACTCGTCATAGAACAGTGGCTTGCCGTCTTTCCAAAGTGACTGGTGAACGTGCATTCCAGAACCGTTGTCACCGAATAGAGGCTTAGGCATGAAAGTTGCGGTCTTGCCAAATGAGTGCGCAACGTTTTTCACTATGTACTTGAACTTCAGAATGTCATCGCCTGCATTAAGCAATGTGTCGAAGCGGTAGTTGATCTCTCCTTGACCAGCAGTTCCAACTTCGTGGTGGCTGCGCTCAACTGAAAGACCGGCTGCCTCAAGCTCAAGAACAATCTGGTCTCTCATGTCCACGTGCTGGTCAACTGGGGAAACGGGGAAGTAGCCGCCTTTGTAAGGAGTCTTGTTGGCTAAGTTTCCGCCTTCTTCTTTACGACCGGAGTTCCAAGCAGCTTCTGAACTGTCAATGAAATGGTAGGCGGTGTTCTGCTTGTTCTCGTAGCGAACGTCATCAAAAATGAAAAATTCTGCCTCTGGTGCAAAAAATGCGGTGTCAGCCAGACCTGTGGTGTTTAGGTAGGCTTGAGCTTTCTTTGCTACCTGACGTGGGTCGCGTCCATAGATCTCACCGTTTCTAGGGTTGTAGATATCGAAAATCATGATCAAGGTCTTCTCGACGCGGAACGCATCAAGGTAAGCGGTTGTGACATCAGGGATTAGCTGCATGTCTGATTCGTGAATCGAAGCAAAACCACGGATTGAAGAGCCATCGAATAATTGACCATCTATAAAGAACTGCTCATCGATCATTGCAGCAGGCAGGTTGAAGTGCTGCTGAACTCCAGGTAGGTCAGTGAATCGAACATCTAGGAATTTGACGTCGTTATCCTTGATGAACTTCACGACTTCTGAGGCGGTCTTGAACATGATTTGTTCCCTTCGGTTATGTCTTGGTGGCGGCTGAAAGTTCCGATTAGCCCTAACTCTAGCTAGAAGGTTGTTTCAGAAAGTTCTTGAAATGTTTCAGGAATGTAAAACTTACATTCGGCGGCCGGGGCGGATCCTGTTTGGATCAATCCCCTTGGGGATAGGAATATTCAGGCCAAGACCTGTCAGACGCTTGTTCACAACCGAGATCTCGGTCCTATTCAGGGCCTTTTTGAGCTTGTAAATGGTCTTAGTTAGCGCGTGCAGCGGGGTCGAAGAAGGGTCTTGATTGACCCAGACCACTGGAATTGTCACTCCTGGTATTGCCCTTGAGACCTTCCGCTTTTCATCTTCGATTAGCTGTCTTACTCGAGCTGAATTTCCCTCGGCAATCAGGACTACCCCTGCCTTACCAACGGCCCGATAGACGGCATCACTGGATTTTGGATCAACCGCTACTGGCATTTCACTAGTTGAATATCCGCGCTTAAGAGTGGATCCGAGAACTGCTGCGACTGCTCCTGGCTGACCAGAAATGCGCATGAAGGCAGCTTTTTCTGCTCGGCGAGATAAAACAGTCAGGGCACTTAGGAAGCTAAACAAAAGAGTTGTTATTGACCATAGGAAAACAGTGAGTGCAGAGTCTCTGAAAAACAAGACGATAGCTATTACACCAATTGCTAAAGGAGCTAGAAATCCCAGGGCACCGGCAAGCACAAAGTTTTTATCGGATTTAGCTGTGAGCTTATAAACCTGCCAAAGCTGCTTAATCCGCCCGGGTTCTTTTTCAACCTTTGGTGCTTTTTCTGCCATGATTTCCTTTTTTTCTTTAAGCGACGGCCTGCGCGAAGCCATCTTTGGCTGCGGCGTCGGCCAGATGCTGGAGGTTTGCGGGAACGGGAAGACCTTTTTTGTTCATGGACAAAGCCCATAGTCGACCTGCTCTGTATGAAGAGCGAACTAGGGGACCGCTTAGAACTCCTAGGTAGCCAAGTGCTTCAGCTTCTTGTTTTAGCTCGACAAACTCCTGTGGCTTAACCCAGCGGTTTACTGGGTGGTGCTTTGGCGTCGGCCTCAGGTATTGGGTGATGGTCAAGATATCTGTTCCGGCATTAAACAAATCAACCATCGCTTGAGAGATCTCTTCTCGAGTCTCACCCATTCCCAGAATCAAGTTAGATTTTGTGACCATTCCCGCATTGCGCGCTTGAGTTAGAACATCCAGGGAGCGAGCGTAGCTAAATGCTGGCCTTATCTCTTTGAAAATTCGTGGAACAGTTTCAACGTTATGCGCAAACACCTCTGGCTTGGCATCAAAGATCTTCTGGAGAAGCTCTGGCTTGCCGGAAAAGTCTGGAACCAATATCTCAACTCCGGTTCCTGGGGATTTTTTATGAATTTGCTTGATGGTTTGGGCATACAGCCAAGCGCCTTCATCGGGAAGATCATCCCTTGCAACACCGGTGACTGTTGCGTAGCGAAGCTCCATCTGACGCACCGAAACTGCAACCCTTCTTGGCTCGTCTGGGTCGAAGGCTACCGGTTTACCGGTATCAATCTGACAGAAGTCGCAGCGTCTAGTGCACTGGGATCCGCCAATCAAAAATGTTGCTTCGCGATCTTCCCAGCACTCATAGATGTTTGGGCATCCTGCTTCTTGGCAGACTGTGTGAAGGTTTTCTGACTTGACCAGTTTGTGCATGGCCTGGTACTCAGGTCCCATTTTCGCGACTGTTTTGATCCACTCTGGTTTGCGTTCGATTGGAACGGCCGAGTTTCTTGCCTCGATGCGAAGCATCTTCTTCGCAGGCTTAGTTCCAGGATCGGTCTGGGTCATGCTTCAACTTTAGCAATGTCTCGAAGACGCATCTTTACCCGCTCAGCGGCCATGGCTGGGGTGACTGGCTTGCCAGTTAGGGCAGAAATTGTGCTGGTGCCTGCGTCCTTTATGCCGCAGGCAATTATGGTCTCATATGGATCGAGCGAATTTGAGCAGTTAAGAGCAAAGCCGTGCATTGTGGTGTGCTCTGCGACCCGGATGCCAATTGCAGCAATCTTTAGGTGAGTATCGCCAACCGGAGCCCAAACGCCTGATCGACCCTCGACTCTTTCGGTTTCAAGACCGAAGTCAGCACACACTTCAATAAGTACTTGCTCGAGCCAGCGAACGTATCCGACCACATCAATTGGGTTTGGAAGCTTCATGATTGGGTAGCCAACCAGCTGGCCTGGACCATGCCAGGTAATTTTTCCGCCACGGTCCACATCAATAACCTCTGTACCATCGTCTGGTCGCTCGGAATCTTCGGTGCGCTTGCCGGCTGTGTAAACACCCTCGTGCTCAAGCAAGATGCAGGTGTCTGGCCTAATGCCAGCTGCTACTTCTTTGTGGATGGTTCGCTGGAGGGCGAGCCCCTCTAGATAAGGCACGAAATCGGGATCAAGTCCTGCGGTTAGAAATTCCGGCACTTCTCAATTCTAAGAGTTATCCCAAGAAGCCAATTCCACCAAGCAGAGCCTGAGGTGCCTTGGGATGCTTGAAGCCATGAGGCAGATACATGAACGTGTTCTGATTGCCCGAGGGTACTACCTAGGTAAAGCCCTTTCCGCACGAGGTCTTCGTATTCACCAAACCCAAGATCAACTCGGGTCTGAATTTCTACTTATCCGCGGAAAAGTACTCGGACCTAGTTGGCCAACAATTGCAAAAGTGCTCGACGAAGCACAAATTGATTACACGCTCATTGAAGCAGGCAAGCTGTGGCTACTTGCGCAAGATGGCGAACGAATCCGTGGGATTGTTTCGGGTCTGAACAAACTAGCAAAACAAAGCGCCAGCCAAGAGGTGCTCGTGCCCGAAGTTGGGTTTGTGTCTGCGGGAATCAAAAAGCGGTTTGAACCACGCACCCTGCTTGGCCCAGTCACGATTGGACTTGTGAGCTTGGTTTTGTTTTTTGTGCCGGCTGTGGTTCCAGAAGAAGAACCTTTAGAACAATCTGCGCAACTAGAGATCTCTTGTGCTTTGGATCTTTCCGCTGATGAGCTAAAGGATTGGGTAGCAACTAATCTCCAAGACCTTGAAACACCTAGCTCAGCTGAAGTGCTGGTGCAATCCAAGCTTGGAGCGCTCAGTCTCAAAATTCAACAAACGCTCGGATCGATGCAGAGTGTGACAGGAAAGGTTGAATGCGAAGATGGTCGATCAAAACAGTTGCACTATCGCCTTGATACTTCAGCGAACGGGAGCCTGGTCGAAATTGGGCAGAAACTAAATCCCTAGGTTGTTTTGGAAGTTCGCTTCTTCTAATCGAGCCTTCACGTCAACTAGATATCTAGACGCGTCAGCACCATCAACGAGGCGGTGGTCATAGCTCAGGGCCAGATAAACCATTGAGCGAATAGCAATTGACTCTTGACCGTCACTATCTGTGATTACCACTGGGCGCTTTTGAACCACGCCTGTTCCTAAGATGGCAACCTGAGGCAAGAACACAACTGGGGTGTCAAACAGCGCTCCGCGAGATCCGGTGTTTGTAAGGGTGAAAGTGCCACCCGCCATCTCGTCTGGCTTTAGCTTGTTTTCACGAGTGCGAGAAGCTAGGTCTGCAATCTGCTGCGCAATCTGAGCCAGGCTCAGTGATGCCGCATCGCGGATAACTGGAGTTAGCAAACCACGTTCGGTGTCAACGGCAAAGCTGATGTTTTCACTCGGGTGGAAGTGAATGGTTTCGCCATCGATTGAAGCGTTTAGCTTCGGGTGAGAACGAAGGGCCTCGGCACTTGCCAGGAAGAAAAACGGCATGAAGTTCAACTTTGTGCCGGTAGCTGCCGTAAAGCGAACTTGGATGCTCTTTCTCATCTCAGCTATGCGAGTCACGTCAACTTCAACCACGGTAGTTAGCTGAGCTGATGAAATCATTGACGCAACCGCACGCTCGGCAAGTACCTTGCGCAGCCTTGACATCGGTTCGCTAGTTCCGCGCAGTGCGCTGACTGGAGTTGGAACGTGAGCGGCAGCTGGAGCAGCAGAAGTTCCAACTGGAGCAGAAGTTGCCGCCATAACATCTTCCTTGCGGATACGACCGCCAACTCCGGTTCCAGAGACTTGAGATAGATCCACACCTGAATCCTGAGCAAACTTTCTTACTAGCGGCGTGACGTATCCTGCGTCCGCGGATGAAGGTAAGGAAGCGACAATCAGGGGTGGTGAAACAGGAGCAGAAACAGCGGCTGCAACAACTGGAGCCGGTGCTACTGGTGGTGCAACAATGGGTGAGGCAACTGGAGCTGCCATGACAGGAGGCGCTACTGGGGCTGGGGGAGCCGCAACTACCGGTGGAGCAACAGTTGCTGCTGCGGCTGGTGCTACTGGCGCAGCTGATCCCGAACCTGAACCGATGATTACTAGAACCGCTCCAACTTGAACGGTTTCATCTTCTTGAACAAGAATCTGCTCAATCACCCCAGCTACTGGAGATGGGATCTCGGTGTCTACTTTGTCTGTTGATACTTCTACAAGGGGCTCGTCAACGTTGACACTGTCGCCAACTTTCTTTAGCCAGCGGGTGACCGTTCCTTCGGTGACTGATTCACCTAGGGCTGGTAGCACTACAGATTCGCTCATTGTTTCTAACTCCTTGTTGTTTCTATCTAAAGTCTAGGCGTGGGCGTGCAGAGGCTTGCCGGCAAGGGCCAGGTGCGCCTCACCCATGGCTTCGTTCATTGTTGGGTGAGCATGAATCAAGGTTGCAACATCCTCTGGGTAGGCTTCCCAGTTCACAATTAGCTGAGCTTCACCGATTTGCTCACCAACGCGCGATCCGATCATGTGTACTCCAAGAACTGGGCCGTTATTCTTTCGAACCAGTTTGATAAATCCTGCTGTTCCAAGAATCTGGGATTTTCCATTACCAGCTAGGTTGTATTCGTAAGTTGAAACATTCTCAGCACCATACTTTTGTATTGCCTTGGCCTCCGAAAGACCAACCGATGCAATCTCAGGCTCACAGTAGGTGACCTTTGGGATTCCGTCTTCGTCGATTGCTACCGGGTTTAGCCCCGCGATATCTTCAGCGATGAAAATACCCTGCTGGAAACCACGGTGGGCTAGTTGAACTCCTGGAACAATATCTCCCGCTGCATACACGCCTGGAAGGTTCGTGTTCAGGCGGTCGTTGGTGATTACCCATCCGCGATCCATAGTTAGGCCTTGCTCCTCGTAGCCAAACCCAGCGGTGTTGGGTCCTCGCCCAACAGCAACCAGCATTAGCTCAGCTTCAACGCGAGTTCCGTCTTCAAGTACTGCAGTCACGGACGAAGAAGTCTGTTCAACTCCACTGAAGCGAACTCCAAGTTTGAAATCGATTCCGCGCTTACGGTAAGCACGCTCAAGTGCTTTGGAGATAACTTCTTCTTCATTTGGCACTAGGTGAGGCAAGCCTTCGATAATGGTCACTTCAGATCCAAATGAGCGCCAGATTGAAGCAAACTCAACACCGATAACTCCACCACCAAGAACAATTACGCTCTTTGGGACAAAGTCCAACTTGAGGGCGTGATCTGAGGTGATTACACGGCCACCAATTTCAAGTCCAGGCAGTGACTTGGAATAGGAGCCAGTTGCCAGAACAACGTTGGCTCCGGTGTAATTATCGCCATTTACAGTCACGGTCTTAGGTCCAGTAAGGCGACCTTCTCCGGCGACAACGGTGATGTTCTTGGAATTGACCAGACCGGTTAGGCCCTTGAAAAGTTTGTCGATGATGCCATCTCGGTAGCTGTTGACTTTTGGAATGTCAATTGAGTTCAAGCTCGCATTGATTCCAAAGTTCTCAGCTTCCCGGGTGTTGTCAGCAATTTCAGCTGAGTGCAGAAGGGCCTTGGTTGGGATACAACCGCGGTGCAAACAGGTTCCTCCGAGTTTGTCCCTTTCAACCAGCGCAACGCTTTTGCCAAGTTGGGCCGAGCGAAGTGCAGCCGCGTAGCCACCGCTTCCTCCACCGAGGATTACAACATCAAATGAGTGATCGGCCACGCGAATTTCTCCTTAGAGCAGGGATTTTTGGATGCGGGCTAAGTTTACTACCGTTATTTAGCTAGGTCGCGGGCTAGCTGAACCAGGGTGCGAACTGTGACTCCTGTGGCCCCCTTTGGCGTGTGTCCATAGGCAGCTGAGTCATTGTTTGCAGGACCTGCAATATCCAAATGGGCCCATGAAGGCGTGTTCTTGCCCTCAGTTCCAATGAACTCCCTTAGGAACAATCCAGCAATCAGCATGCCACCGGCGCGATTTCCAATCTTTACGTTGGCGATGTCGGCTATATCTGAGTTCAAAAGTGGTCGAAGCTCTTCAGGCAGTGGCATGTGCCAAACAAGCTCACCGGTGACGGCGGCGGCATTTTGCACCTTCTTTATAGCCTTTTCATCTCCCATCAGTCCTGCATACCTATTACCCAGTGCAACCGTCGCAGCGCCAGTAAGAGTTGCAACATCGACAATGTAATCGGGGGATTCTTCAGAAGCCATGGATAGACCATCGGCCAGAACTAGTCGACCTTCAGCGTCGGTGTTTAGAACTTCAACAGTCTTACCATTTCGAATCTTGATGACATCGTTTGGCCTGGTGGCACCGCCAGAGGGCATGTTCTCAGCTAGACACAGCCACGCGGTCGCCTTGATTGGAAGCCCCAGCTCCGCGATCGCAATCAAAGCCTGAAGACAAGAAGCAGCGCCGGTCATGTCGTATTTCATTCCGACCATTGACTCGGCCGGCTTCAAAGAAAGTCCTCCGGTGTCAAAGGTGATGCCTTTTCCAACCAATGCAATGGATGTCTTGGCGCCGGCTGGCTTGTATTCAAGTTTCACCAATCGAGGCGGGCGAATTGAACCTTTACCTACGGCGTGAATTCCTCCAAGCCCATCGGCAAGAAGGTCCTTTTCTTCCCAGACTTTAATCTTCACCGCCAGGCCCTTTACCAATTTCTTCGCGGCTTGAACCATCACCTCTGGGTATAGGTCAATGGCCGGTGCATTAACCATGTCCCTCGTGCGATGCACTGCAGCAGCTAAAACCTCTAGCTGGGCAAGTGCGCCGGCGGTTGGTTTTAGAGAGGTAAGAATAGTGAGCTTGCTCAGTACCTTCTTGGTTGATTTTGATTTGTATGTCAGGTACTCGTAGTTGCCCAATTGGAAACCTTCAATTGCGGCCAGAACTTGATCTAGTGTCTTTAGCGGAATGTCAACAACTACGTGTTCAAAGTTGCCAAGCTCGCGAGCTGCAGCCCCCATTGCCTGCCTTATGTCATCAAATTCAACAGTCTTGCCCAGCCCAACTAGTGCGATCACCGAAGATCCAGGACCGGAAAGTTTCTTTATGGACCCAACTTCAGAGGAAACTCCGAGCGATTCGAGGTTGAATGCGGCCGTTAGCTTCGAATCCAAATTGTTTTTGGAGAGCAAGAGGTTCTTAGGGGCACCTTGGACGCCAATAACCGTGGCGGTTAGGCGCGAGGTGGCAGGCGAGGTTTGGGTCAGGGTTATCTTCAGCTTTGTCATAGCGTCCATGCTATTCCAGCTTGTGCTTAGACTTGGATCATGTCCAATGAGCCGCTATACGAGTTCGAGTTTGACCAGGTTGAGGTTCCAACAGGTCTTCACTTGATTGCCGGCCTTACCGGTTTTACTGATGCCGGGGGAGTGCTCAACCAGTTTTCTGAGAACATCTTTGCGAATCTTTCGACATCGCAGATTTTGACCTTCAACAATGATGAGTTGCTCGATTATCGCTCAAGGCGTCCTGTGATGTATTTCGAGAAAGATCACATCGAAGACTACGAACCAGCAAGCTTGGGGCTGTACCTGGTCCATGACGAGGCCAACCAGCCGTTTTTATTCCTTCACGGGTATGAACCTGATTTCAGATGGGAAGCGTTTACAAACGCAGTACTGCGCCTGATAAAGAGGCTCCAGGTAAAAGACGTCACTTGGCTTCACGCAATTCCTTTTCCTATTCCGCACACCAGAGAAATCGGTGTAACTGTTTCGGGAAACAGAAAAGATATTGTCAATGAACTTTCCGAATGGAAACCGCAAACCCAAGTTCCAGGAAACGTTCTGCACCTTCTCGAGTTCAAGGTTGCCCAAACCAGCATGCCGATTGTTGGATATGTTTTACTATGCCCGCACTATCTAGCTGACAACGATTTTCCTCAAGCAGCTGTTGCCGCTTTTGAGTTGGTATCTTCTTCGACTGGTTTGGTTTTCCCAACAGACGATCTTCGTGATGACGGTACGCAGTTCCTTGCAAAGCTAGCCGAGCAAATCACAGAGAACCCAGAGCTTCAAAAGATGATCTCGACGCTTGAACAGGGATATCAAAACGAATTAACCGGGCCTTCACGAGCACCAATTAGAAAGCCTTTTGTGAAACTTCCAAACGCTGACGAGATTGCCGCTGAACTTGAGGGCTATCTAGCCTCTAGGCAGCGAAACAATCCTGACGAATCACAGAGCTAGATTTTTTCCCGAGAGGGTCTCTAGTATTTCCCAATTCTTTTCCAGTGATTTTCGGCTGGTCATTTTTGGAACAATACCTTCGGCGGGTTTACCCCAGAGCTCAAGTATTTTGGGAACGCGGTAGCTACCACCGGGTAGTGAACTATCAGTTGCCGCCTCGACTATTGGAAGAGCGCCCTGAGCCGCTGACTGAGCCATAAACGATTCAAAAAACCTTGTGCTATTTGGACCATACGGTTCTGCTCTGGCAAAACCGGGGTGAGCAGCAAGTGAGCTAAACGAATCTGACCCAAACCGATTCTCCAGTTCCATGGCGAATAAGTAGTTGGAAAGTTTGCTTGCCGAATAGCTTGCACCGGCCGAGTAGGAAAGAGCAGATCCTGCCGGACCAAGTTCGCGTGGAGCAAACCTTGCGACGATTGATGACACCGAAACAACTCTTGAGATAAGAGCACGATGCGGCAACAAGTTGGCAACCAGCTCAAAGTGACCGACTGCGTTTACTCCGAAGTGATACTCGATTCCAGAATCTGTTTCCTGATATTTGGAGAGAACCTTGGCTCCAGCATTGAGAACCAGCACATCCCATTTTTTATGTGCTTGAGTAAACGATGACGCGAATGCCCTCACGCTGGATTGAATAGATAGGTCCAGGGCGAATGCGGAGATCTGAGCATTGGGGTACTCGGACTCCAAGCGCGCTACGGCATTGTTGCCACGTTCGATATCTCGGCTGGTGATAACAACCTCAAAGCCAAGCCCAAGCAATCCGCGGGCCGTTTCGAAGCCTAGGCCAGTGTTGGCTCCCGTGATAAGCGCTAGTGGCATGGCTCAAGGCTAGGTCAGGAATAGCAAAAGCCAAATCATTGTTTACCTAGAGGCACGGTGTTTGGGGTCATAAAAGCTCGCTATACCGTGGCATAATAAGAAAAGACCCAGTCAGACGGATTTTTCCGACTTGACATGGGTCTTAGTAATGCCTGGAAAAGCCTTCCGGCGAGAGGACCAATTGGCAAAAGCTCCTGCAGCGCCAAAAAAACAAGCCCGCACCGCGGGTTCTAAGAGCGCGCCCAAGAAGGCAACTGGCACCATCAAAACTTCTAAGTCAGTTTCAAAAGCCGCGAAGCCTGCAAAAGCTACTGCCAAGCCGGTAGCCAAGGCGAAGGCACCTGCAAAATCCAGCAAGTCTGCAAGCAAGAGCCGTATCAAGACTTCTAAAGCTACTCCAGCTTCCAAGTCCGCCAAAGCAAGTGCTGTTTCAAAAAACACTAAGGCAGCTAAAGGATCAACTGGTCCGGCATCTAAGACTTCCAAAAAGGAATTAAAGGGCAAGGCTGGAAAAGCTGGCGCTAAGGGTAAGGCACTGCTTGATGATGAACTTGAAGACGATGAGGATATTGAACTTGAATCAGTTGAAGACATCGTTGCCGATGTTGCCGAAGCGGTAGATATCACAGCTGTCGAGACAGAGCTTCCTGCAGCTGATGAGATCGAAGAAGTTGTTGTACCAGGCGGTGGATTTGTTCTATCGCATACCGAAGAAGATGACATTCCAACTCAGAGCACCACAATTACAGGTGCTACCGCTGACCCCGTTAAGGATTACCTAAAGCAAATTGGTAAAGTCGCCCTTCTAAACGCAGAGCTAGAAGTAGAGCTTGCCAAGAGAATCGAAGCCGGTTTGTTCGCTGAAGAAAAACTTGCCGGCAAGCGCAAACTTGCAAGGGACATGGAACGCGATCTCAAGTGGGTTGTAAAAGATGGCCAGAAGGCAAAATCTCACCTTCTCGAGGCAAACCTTCGTCTGGTTGTATCTCTTGCGAAGCGCTACACCGGACGCGGAATGCAGTTTCTTGATCTAATTCAAGAAGGAAACCTTGGACTTATTCGAGCAGTAGAGAAGTTCGACTA
The DNA here is from genome assembly GCA_945862155.1 of Rhodoluna limnophila. Taxonomy (GTDB): domain Bacteria; phylum Actinomycetota; class Actinomycetes; order Actinomycetales; family Microbacteriaceae; genus Rhodoluna; species Rhodoluna limnophila_A. The sequence continues at coordinate 21,866 of CAMAXJ010000005.1, read as the reverse complement.
CACCAAGGGCTACAAGTTCTCCACCTATGCAACTTGGTGGATTAGACAGGCCATCACACGTGCCATGGCAGACCAGGCTCGCACCATTCGTATTCCAGTTCACATGGTTGAAGTAATCAACAAGTTAGCTCGTGTTCAACGCCAGCTGCTTCAGGATCTGGGTCGCGAACCAACTCCTGAAGAGCTTGCAAGAGAGCTCGACATGACGCCTGAAAAGGTTGTAGAGGTCCAGAAGTATGGACGCGAACCAATTTCACTTTCTACTCCACTTGGAGAAGACGGTGACAGCGAATTCGGTGACCTAATTGAAGACACCGAGGCTGTTGTCCCAGCCGATGCCGTTGGTTTCACCATGCTGCAGCGCGAGCTAGAAAGAATCCTTCAATCACTTCACCCGAGAGAAGCTGGAGTGATCAAGTCACGATTCGGCCTTGGCGATGGAGTGCAGAAAACTCTTGACCAGATCGGCGAAGAATTCGGTGTCACAAGAGAGCGAATCCGACAGATAGAGTCCAAGACCATGTCGAAGCTAAGGCACCCGTCTCGCTCCCAAATGCTGCGTGACTACTTAGACAACTAGATAACCTTGAGGCTTTCTTTTGCAGTTTTAGTCGGCAAACTAATTCGTATTGTCGCCAAACTGCGAGGCGGGGGATCGGCAATCCCTGGTCGCATTGCGATGATCGTCGAACCCAAACTTCTCAGCAAAACTCTCGGGGCTCTAAAGCACGGCGTTATATTCGTTTCTGGCTCGAACGGTAAGAGCACCACAACGTCATTGGTTGCCGGAGCACTCGCCTCCCAAGGACTCAAAGTCTTTAGTAATCCATCCGGTGGAAACATGCCACAGGGAATCGGCTCCGCCGTGATTGGCAAAGCATCGCTTTCTGGCTCACTTGATGCTGATGTAGCGGTTCTTGAAGTAGATGAAGCCTATGGAGAAGTTTTAGCTCCATTTATTACTCCTAGCTGGGTTGTTCTCACAAACATTCAAATTGACCAGCTCAACAGATTCTTCGAGCCAGATCGAGTTGTTGGAATGCTGCTAGCTGCTGCAAACCACGCAACTAATGGCGTAGTGATAAACGGTTCAGATGCCAATCTGGTTGACATCGGCTTAATGCTTTCGGATGTTCCGGTAGCCCAAGTTAAGGTATCCGAAAAGGCCCTGGCGAAATGGCCAGCTGGCGCGTTAGCTGCTCCGAGGTTTGGCAAAGGTCAGGTTATAAATGAGATCCCAGAGTCAGTCTCGGTTGTTGATGAAGTAGATGGTGTTGCAACACTGTCGCTTGGTGGAGTCAAGTCGGAGGTAAAGCTTCCGGGTAAGGGTTTGCACTTCGCAATTGATACAGCTTTGGCCTTTTCGGTAGCAGAGCGAATTCTTGGTAGCTCTTTTGACATGCAGGCTGCCTCATCAGCAATCTCAAGTCAACAGACGGTTTACGGTCGTGGCGAAATAGTCAACTATCAGGGCGTTGAAATTCAGATTCTTATGATGAAAAACCCTTCCAGTATGAGAGCCACATTGGTATCCATGGAAGACCCACAAACAGCGATTTGGATTGCAATGGACGAGGGAACCCCTGACCCATCATGGATTTTTGATATTGATCTATCTCGAATTGGTTCGGTAAGAATGATTTCTAGCTCTCGCGCTTGGCACTGGGCCACTCGGCTTAGCTACCTCGGCAAATCAATCGAGCAAGTTCAGCCAGATAGCAAGCAGGCGCTTGCCGAGTATGTCTCATTTTTGAAATCCACCGGCAAACGCGGAACGCTCTTGACTAACTATGAGCAAATGATGGCCATTCGCAAGCTGATGGGCTTTCTTGATCTGGAGAGTGGGAAATGAGCGTCAGATTCCTGCATTTATTTCCTTCCCAGTTAGGCCTGAACGGTGAGGCTGGAAATCTCGATGTTCTAGTTGCAAGGCTCAAGTGGGCAGGTATCGATTCAAAAATCGAGACATTTGACGGCTCGGGTTCTATCGCCTCCGGTTATGACGCAGTGTTTATTGGTTCTGGCACACTGGCCGGAGCGCTTGAGGCACTCGAACTTCTAGAAGCGCAAGCATCTAAACTTCGAGAACTTGCCGAGAGCAAAATCCCTTTTCTTGCCCTGGGACTAGGTTGGGAAATTTTAGGCGAAAGCATGGAGTTGCTTGATGGCCGAACTGTGGCCGGTGCCGGAGTATTTCCATCACGAAGCCAGCGAATAGCTGAGCGCGCATCTGCTGAAAGCTACGGTTACGACCAGGCTGGAAATCTCACAACCGGGTACGCCAACCATTCGTCGGAGATTGAGCTTTTGAATGATTCTCAGCCGTTGATTTCACTCGAGGCAGGTTTTGGAAACAGTTCGCGACAATCTGCCAAGCAAAGATCTGATGAAGGTCTCTTGAATCAAAACTTGATGGCTGCCAGATTGAATGGCCCGCTACTTGCTCTGAACCCGCATTTGGCTGATCAGTTTCTTGCGATAGTGGCTAGAAATTCTGGTTTTAGTTACCGACAGATAAGTGCCGAAGCAAAAGTTGCGGATGCATACGCCGCGAAGGCTAGGGCTGAGCTAAGGGATCGACTAGCGCGCTAGCAGCTTGTCGGTTTCGTCAAGCCAAGCCTTGGCGATGGGCTCAAGTTTTTCTTTGTTCGCTTTGCCATGGTGGGCACAAAACAATAGTTCGCCAGTTGCAAGAGAGACTCTTATGTAGGCCTGAGCACCGCAAACGTCGCAGCGATCCGCTGCGTTTAGGGTGGCGCCTAGGGTTTGTGCTGTTGCCTCAACTGGTTGCATGTGTGTTTCCCTTCTGAGCTAATCTCAACACACACAACCGACTTTTTAGTCCATTTAGGGCCTCTTTTCGCTAAAAGCGAAGTATTTTCCCAGTCATGGGTGTTGGTTTCAAGGCCCACCCGCGACCGCGCTTAAGATTCACGAGTGGCAAGCGAAGACTATTCAGCCAGACACCTCTCGGTCCTAGAAGGCCTAGAGGCGGTTCGTAAACGCCCGGGAATGTATATCGGCTCCACCGACGGGCGCGGTCTAATGCATTGCCTATGGGAGATCATCGACAACAGCGTCGATGAGGCCCTGGCGGGCCATGGCAAAAAAGTCATTATTGAGCTACAAAAAGACGGCAGCGTAACGGTTGAAGATAATGGGCGAGGTGTCCCGGTTGACATCGAACCCAAGACCGGCCTTTCTGGTGTTGAAGTCGTATTCACCAAACTTCACGCAGGTGGAAAGTTTGGATCGGGTTCTTACGCAGCCTCGGGTGGACTCCACGGAGTTGGTGCATCGGTAGTCAACGCGCTGTCAGAGCGTCTCGATGTTGAAGTGGATAGAAATGGGCAAACCTATTCGATGTCTTTCAGGCGCGGTGAGCCAGGGGTATTCGATGACAAAAAAAGCATCTCTCCAACCAACCCTTTCAAGCCTTTCGTTAAAAAAAGCGAACTTCAGATTTCCGGCAAGGTTGCAAAGTCTAAAACTGGAACCAGAGTTCGCTACTGGCCAGATCCGCAAATCTTTGTCAAGGAGACAGCCTTTGATCTAAAAGAGGTTGAAGATCGGGCCCGTCAAACCGCCTTCCTAGTACCTGGGCTCGTAATCAGTCTGAGCGATAAACGAACTGCAAAAGGGCTAAAACAAGAATTCAAATTCGAGGGCGGCATCTCAGAATTTGTGAACTTTTTAGCTCCCGATACTGCACTGACCTCCGTGTGGCGTCTGCGTGGTGACGCGGAGTTCACCGAGACGGTTCCGGTACTAGATAAAAAAGGCAACATGGTCTCTACCGAAGTCACTCGAAATTGTGAGGTCGATATTGCCCTCCGGTGGGGAACTGGCTACGAGACCAACTTCCGCTCTTTCGTGAACGTGATAGCCACACCCAAAGGCGGAACCCATGTTGCGGGTTTTGAGCAGGGTGCCGTAAAGGCAATTCGTGCCGAGATTGATGCAAACTCGAGAAAACTAAAACTGGGAAGCGACAAGGTCGAAAAAGAAGATATCCTTGCAGGCCTTACAGCTGTAGTTGCTGTGCGATTGGCCGAGCCTCAGTTTGAGGGTCAAACCAAGGAAATTCTTGGAACTCCTGCGGTAAAGAACATTGTTTCTGCAATTGTTGCAAAACGATTGAACGAACGCTTGAAATCCACTAAACGTGATGACAAAACCCAAGCAGCTTTGGTTTTGGAAAAGATTGTGGCCGAGACTAAAGCTCGAGTATCTGCCAGAACACATAAAGAAACACAGCGTCGCAAAAACGCTCTCGAGAGCTCATCTTTGCCGAGCAAGCTAGTTGACTGCAGAACATCAGAAACTCAAGTTTCTGAGCTATTCATCGTTGAGGGTGACTCGGCTCTGGGAACAGCAAAGCTAGCGCGCAACAGCGAATACCAGGCGCTTTTGCCAATTCGCGGAAAGATTCTAAACGTGCAAAAAGCGTCGGTGGCTGACATGCTCTCCAACACCGAGTGCGCTTCAATTATTCAGGTTCTCGGCGCAGGCTCTGGTCGCAGTTTTGAACTAGATGCCGCAAGATACGGAAAAGTGATTCTAATGAGCGATGCGGATGTTGATGGTGCTCACATCCGAACTTTACTTTTGACTTTGTTCTTCCGCTACATGCGGCCCCTGGTCGAGGCCGGACGGGTATTCGCAGCAGTTCCACCACTGCATCGAGTTACCGTTATTAATGCGGGATCAAAATCTAATGAGCACATTTACACTTACTCCCAAGCGGAGCTAGAAAAGCTATTAGCAAAACTAAAGACTGCCAAGAAGAGCTACCAGGAACCAATTCAGCGTTACAAGGGTCTTGGGGAGATGGACGCCGAGCAATTGGCGGAAACTACCATGGACCGGTCCAAGAGAGCCCTAAGGCGAGTGACAGTTAAAGACGCGGAAGCTGCCGAGAAGATGTTTGAACTTCTCATGGGTAACGAAGTCGGCCCTAGAAGAGATTTCATTATTGACTCAGCGGACTCGCTGGAGCGGGAAAGAATCGACGCCTAGCTTCTTCCAACAAAGCTGATAGCTGGAGCAGGATCCCCAGAAGCGTCACGTTTTTGAAGCTCATATTCAACGCCAATTGCTTTGCCTTTGCCGTCAACCAGCTGGAAGTCCTCAGGACCGACATATCCAAGAACTATTTGATTCTGGCCGCGGATGAACTTCTGGCATCGCACGCCGCCAGTTGCCCGTCCCTTCTTAGGGAACTCATCGATTTTTGAAACCTTCATTCCACCGCCGTCAGTTCCTGGAAGTGAAGCGGAGCTGTTGGCAACTGTCAGCACAATGTTTTTCTCCTTGGGCTTTAGTACACCGAAGTAAACAACTTCTGAGTCAGTCTTGATTCCAGCCATGCCCGCTCCATTGATACTTTGAGGCTTGACTGCCTTGGCATCAAAGCGTAGTAGCTGAGCATCTTGAGTAATGAACACGACTTCGTCGGTCTCAAGGGATGCGGCGGCGCCGATGACCTTATCCGATCCCTTGAGGTTGATGCAGGAGAAATCTGCCTTAGTTGGGAAATCGGGGGTAATTCTCTTGACTGTGCCGTTTTTTGTTCCAAGGGCAATAATCGTCTTTTCGTCGACAGGGAATACGGCGATGACCTTCTCTTTTTTGCCAAGTCCTAAAAACTCAGCAGCAGGTGTACCAGTGTTGTGGACCGCACTGTCCCCAACCGGGATATCTCCCACGTGAGTTCGAAGCATGCGTCCGGCATCTGTGACAAAGACCACATCACTTCTGGTTGTCGAAGCAAACCAGTTGCGGTAGCCGTTTTTTCTCAAGGCTGGCTCTTTGGCGTCTTCTGATCTAAATACGCGCTCGGCGGCAGTCAATGTAATAGCTGAGGGGGAGTCGGTCAGCTCAGCGTTGACAAGCTTCTTGGTGGCTGCAGATTCTGTGACAATCTCACCTTCTGCCTGGAGAGAGGTTCTACGGTCGTCTCCGTAATTCTTGGCCACTTCTTCCATTTCAGATGCGACCAGATCCTTTAGAGCCTTGTCGCTTTTTAGAATCTTCTCCAGTTCGGCAATTTCTAGAAGCAGTTGCTTCTTTTCGGTCTCGAGCTCAAGCTTTGAGAATTTAGTCAGGCGACGAAGGCGCAATTCGAGAATGTATTCGGCCTGAATGTCGCTGAGTTTGAACTTCTTCATCAGCTTGGTCTTAGCTTCTTGGACTTCTTCGGAGCCTCTAATGATCTTGATGACTTCATCTATGCCGACGATGGCAAGCAGCATTCCTTCGACCAAGTGCAATCGGGCCTGGCGTTTTCCAAGTCGGTTTTCGCTTCGTCTTCTGATTACAACTATTCGATGGGCCAGGTAGACACCCAGCAAATCCCGCAATCCAAGGGTCTGCGGCTGGCCTTCGACCAGAGCTACGTTGTTGATTCCGAAGCTGTCTTCCATCGGTGTGTATCGATACAAAAGGTCAAGAACAACTTGTGGATCAAAACCGGTTTTGAGCTCGATTATCAGCTTGAGACCATTGGTTCTGTCTGTGAGGTCAATCACATCTGAAATGCCCTGGAGTTTCCTGGCGTTGACGCCTTCCTTAATCTTTTCGATGACTTTTTCAGGACCGACCAAATATGGAAGCTCTGTGACGACAAGACCCATCTTCCTCGGAGCTACCGACTCAACGCTTACGCGTGCCCTGGTCTTGAAGCTTCCGCGACCGGTTTCGTAAGCTTCCTTGATTCCTTCGCCGACCAAGATGATTCCACCGTTAGGAAAATCGGGTGCTGGAACAATAGCCATTAGGTCCTCGAGGGTGGCCTTCGGGTTTCTCAAAAGATGAATTGCAGCTTTAACAACTTCGCGCATGTTGTGTGGTGGCATGTTTGTAGCCATACCAACGGCGATACCCGAAGCGCCGTTAACCAACAGGTTAGGAAACGCAGCTGGCAGTACCTCTGGTTCGGAAAGTTGGGCGTCGTAGTTGGGCTTGAAGTCCACGACGTTTTCGCTTAGTCCTTCATTCATCACCAGAGCTGCTGAAGAAAGACGTACTTCCGTGTATCTGGCTGCAGCTGGCCCATCATCTAGGGAGCCAAAGTTTCCGTGACCGTCAATAAGCGGTACACGCAGGGAAAACGGCTGAGCCATACGAACTAGAGCGTCGTAGATTGCGCTGTCACCGTGAGGGTGAAGCTTTCCCATCACTTCGCCGGTGACTCGAGCGGATTTCACATGACCTCGGTCTGGACGAAGCCCCATCTCACCCATTTGATAAACAATTCGACGGTGGACTGGCTTTAGGCCATCTCTGGCATCAGGAAGCGCGCGGGAGTAGATAACGGAGTAGGAGTACTCCAGGAACGAGTCCTGCATCTCCTTGGATAGGTCGATGTCGAAGATTCGTTCCGGCACTTTATCGATTTGTTCTTTGGCCATGATCTTCCTGCTGCTGTGGCAAACTTAGCTTTGATGCTACCTTCTGTACCAAATTCATTTGGGAGGCTTTCCGAGGCTTATCTCAGCGCATTTCTTGCGCTTGACGGCAAATCAAACCCACTCTCGCTTCCGGCCAGGCAAAGTTATCTCGTGGTGCTCGTGGATGGACTCGGAGTTGCAAACATCAAAGCAGCTGGCGGTCATGCTGGATTTTTAAATCAAAAACTCAATGCATCAAAATCTCTGTTCTCAGGCTTTCCAACAACAACAGCCACAAGCCTTGCAAGTTTTGCAACTGGCAAGCAAAGCGGTGAGCATGCCTTTATCGGATACCGCGTATTTGATCGTGAGGTATCCAAGCCAATCAATTTACTCAATGACCTCGGAGCTGAATTTCCACCTCAGAAATATCAGAATCTGGAAACAATCAGTGAACAGGCCGCAGAAGCTGGAAAGAACGTCCTAACTGTAGGACCTGGTGAGTATGAGGCAAGTGGCTTCACTCAAGCGACAATGCCAGCTTCAAAGTATTTGGCCGCTAAGACCTTGCAGGAGCGTTTTGAAATTGCAAGGGCTGAGATTTCAAAACCTGGCGCATTGGTTTATCTGTACATTCCAGAACTAGATCAGCTTGCTCATCGGTTCGGGACTCAATCTCAGAACTGGCTAAACACAATAGAAGATCTTGATTCAGTTCTTGCTGCCTTTACGAAATCTCTCCCAAAATCAGCCGGGGCAATTCTGACAGCAGATCACGGTGTGATCGATGTTGCCCAAACATCGCACGTCTATCTGGAGCAATTCGAGTCAATGCAGGACTTGGCCATGATCGGGGGAGATCCGAGAGTCGGATTTTTGTATTTTGCTGCTGGAATCGATCTAGTCGCTAAGGGCGACGCCATCCAAGCAGATCTAGGTTCCCTAGTTGAGGTCGTGACCGTGCAGGACCTAGTTGATGCCGGTTGGTATCAGCCACTATCTCAGTCAGCTCAAAAAGTAGCCCCTGATTTGGTACTTTTGCCCAAAGGCGATCGAGTTGTTTACCATCGAGAGTTTGCAAAAGTGAAGTCGATGTCGATGATTGGCCAGCACGGAGGATTGAGTAAAGCCGAGTGGGAAGTGCCGCTGCTGGTGTTTTAGAAGAGCTTAGTCTTCAGTCTTTGTTCCAAAAACAATTTGATCCCAGCTTGGGATAGATGCGCGTCCGCGCTTTGGTGAATTTGTTGAGTCAGGACTTACTGGAGCAGGAGCAGGCTCTGGTTCGTCCTCGACAATATTTGGCTCAGGTACGTACTCAACTATCCTGAGCCCCTCAGTGCTGGGATGCGGATCTAGTTGCTCGACGCTTTCGCGTTCACTTCTTTTCTTTCGAAGCGCGTCCAGTAAATCTGCAGTTTCAGAAAGTGCGGATTCATCTTGTTGGGATGCAGAAGTAATCAGGGGAGCTGCTGTGGTAGGAATTGACCTTACAAGGTCAACAGTTTCTCCTAAGTTCTCGGTGATTGAGGTCGACTTTGTTGCAACAGGTCGAAGTCTTGGTGCCTGTGCTGCGAGTCTGTCTTGCGATGAGAGGCTGATCGCCACTTCGTTTTCTGGAGAAAGGGCAAGACGTTTCGGGTTGTAACTCCAGGTGGCCCTTTTTGTTTCGCCGTTGAGCTCGAAGTCACAGTAGATAAAAAAGCCTTGGTCCGGAGCTTTGAGTGCCGACCAGCGCTCTATGCCAGCGCCGCTGGCGGCCAATCTTGATTTGATGATGTCGCCAAATTCCCTGGCGGTTGGCTCATTGAAACGATCACCTGCGATTTCAAGTCTTACAGTCAGAGCGTTTAGAACTGCATGATTTAGTTCATCCAGAACTGGCTGGGCGAACTTGCGAATGTATTCTTCAGGAGCTCCGCTGGCGGCAATAATGTCCGCAATGCTTCTACCAACTCGGATCTCTTCTTGAATCTGCCTGGGACTAAGTGTCGGTTCATCCAGCTGCGACCGCACATCGCCTCGGCTGGCACGCCTGATCGTTTCGTCAACCAAGAGCCGATACCGCACCCCTTCGGCGGTTTCGAGCAATAGGAAGTCGCCATCTGCGCCTAGGAACTTTATGTCTTTCATGGCTTGTCTTCTCCTATCAAGAAGTGTGCCAGCAAGGGCCCCATGGGCCTAGCAAAAACACGGGAGTTTTCAAGGAAATTGTCGCTGTGTCGGTTTGCTATTGAGTGGTTTTTGTTGGACACTACTAGCGCTTACCGAAGAACTGAAGGGTCCCACAATGGCAACCGATTACGACGCACCTAGAAAAGCTGACGATGACACCGAGTCGATCGAAGCTATAAAAGAGCGCGCCCCGGCCACAACTGGCTCTTCTGACACCGAGGTTGATGAGTCCGGAGACTCGTTTTCAATTCCAGATGTGGTTTCCGAAGATCTTGAGGTTGTGGTTTTACCTCCACAAGACGATGAATTCACCTGCTCAAATTGCTTTATTGTGAAACACCGGTCACTGGTAGCAAGAAAGACCAAGAACGGCCCCATCTGTTCAGAATGTGACGCTTAGTTTTCAGCTTTTAGCAATTTGGCTAATTGTGCTGGCTTCCGGGTGGAGATAATCCAATACGGAGTCGGGTCATTGGGATCATTCACTGTTATTTTTAGGGCAGTTTTTACGGTCCCTTGGAAAACTTTGTAGGCCGCTGGATCTAAATTCGGTCCGCGCTCAGAAAATATCTGATCCTTAGCAATTTCTTCAATATTTCCAAGAAGATTTCTCGGAATCTTTGCACGACCTACTGAGAGGAAAGAACTTCCCACTTGGATAACTGGAGCCAGAAAATACAGCGCTGACCAAATTGACAACACCAAAGCCAGTCCAACAGCTATTCCGATTCGATAATCAAATGGCTCCGAGACCAGGGTCACAGCCGGAAGAAGTGTTGCAACCGCTAGAAATGTTCCTAGATTTGGGCGAACACGCTCCCTATAGACAATAGGCTCTGTCGGTTTTAGGTTGGGCACAGTTTCTAGATTACGCTGTCATCTGATGAGTGAAGTTCGAGTATTGATAACCGCCCCAGAGGGGTTTGAGCCCGTCTATGCCAAGCCAGGAGATGCGGGCGCTGACCTGCGCTCTATTGTTGCAACCACTGTCCCAGCGCGGTCTAGAGTAATAGTACCCACCGGAGTTTCGATAGCCCTTCCCAATGGCTATGTAGGTTTAGTTCACCCGAGATCAGGTTTGGCAGCAAAGCACGGCATAACGGTGCTAAATACACCTGGAACAATTGATGCCGGATATCGCGGCGAGATTATGGTGATTTTGTACAACAGTTCCGATACTGATTTTGAGATTGCCGCGGGCGATCGGATCGCCCAGCTTCTGATTCAATCGGTCGAGAAAGCTGTTTTCACTGCAGTTGACAAGCTCCCCGATAGCGAACGTGGCGAAACTGGTTTCGGTTCGAGTGGTCGAGCCTAAATGCTCGAGTACGGAAATTCAAAGTCAGCACCCATTGATCGGGTTTCAGCTGGCCCATTTGACTCCAGCGAAGTGATTCAACTAAAGCCTTCCGTTGACTTTGGTGCGCTTCAAATCCCGATTCGTGATGATGTGAGTTTAAAGCTTGAAGTCGAGGAGGTATCAAGTCGCATCGTTGCTCTAACGGTTGATCACCAGGGCTCGTCTTTGCAGCTGCAGGCTTTTAGCGCCCCTGGGAGTGAGGGTATCTGGCACGACATTCGAGCAGCGCTTGATAGCTCAATTCAGTCCCAGAACGGCAAAACTGAAACCGTCGTTGGCCCATTAGGTCCCGAGCTAAACGCTCAAATACCAACTCGTGACGGAAGCTTCAGACTTGCAAAGTTCATCGGAGTTGATGGTCCGAAGTGGTTTCTTCGCGGAGTTATCTCAGGCCCAGCGCTGGCCGACACCCTTGCCATGACTTACATGATTGACATCTTCCGCTCGGTGATAGTCATGAGAGGCGTTGCTCCAATGCCCCCAAAGGAATTGCTTCAACTTATTGCTCCTGCTGCAGCGAAAAAAGCGATTTCCTGATGTCAAATGATGAACTACGCGAATCCGCTGCCAAGAAGCTAGGCGTCAGTGCTGACAATGGAAATCTCCAGTTTGACAAAAAGTCTTTACTTGCCGGCATGGGAGGTTGGCTCGGCGTAGTTGAGACAATCCTGCCAAGCGTGCTCTTTGGAACCAGCTTCGCGTTGACGGGAGAAGCTGTGATTTCGGTATCACTTGCGGGAGGCACTTCCGCACTATTTATTCTTTACCGATTGATTACTCGCAAGTCCGCATCCAGTGCATTGATTGGCGCGTTGGCAGTTGGCTTTGCAGCTTGGTTAGCTTTGCGGGAGGGCGGTCAAGCGGTTGACTATTTCATTCCTGGGTTTGTCACAAACGCCGTCTACGGATCTGTGCTCTTGCTTTCAATTTTGGTTCGGTGGCCAATAATCGGTGTCTTGGTGGAAGTACTTCGAGGCCACGATACGAGCTGGCGAAAAAATAGGAAAGTACTAGCTATCTACTCAGGCGTCACTGCATTTTGGGTTGGGTTTTTTGCCCTCAGGCTGGCTATCCAGCTACCCCTTTACTTTGCTGGAAACACAGAACTACTAGCAACGGCGCGTGTAGCAATGGGCCCACCGCTATACGCTTTGGTGATCGTTAGCACCTGGTTGATGCTTAGGGCTACCGTATTAAAGCCCCGCTAGGGATGGTATTTTTAGAGATTAGGGCCCACTGGGTCTATGGGAAATAGGGAGTAATTTGTGTCCAAGGTAGATAGTTTCGGCGTTGCGCGCGAGCTAGAGGTTTCGGGTAAGAAGTACCGAATCTTTGACATGTCCAAGCTTGAAGCTAAGACACTCCCTTACAGCCTCAAGATTTTGCTCGAGAACCTCCTTCGAACCGAAGATGGCGCCAACGTGACTTCCTCCCACATCAAATCCATTATCGATTGGGACCCAAAGGCAGAGCCAGACACTGAAATTCAGTTCACTCCTGCTCGAGTGATCATGCAGGACTTCACCGGCGTTCCATGCGTTGTCGACCTTGCCACTATGCGCGAGGCGATGGTTCAACTTGGGGGAGATCCAAAAAAGATCAACCCGCTTGCACCCGCAGAATTAGTTATCGATCACTCGGTTGTTATTGATGTGGCCGGATCAGCAGATGCCTTTGAGCGCAATGTGGAGTTCGAATACCAGAGAAACGCAGAGCGCTACCAGTTCTTGCGTTGGGGGCAGATGGCCTTTGATGATTTCAAAGTGGTTCCTCCGGGCACTGGAATTGTCCACCAGGTAAACATTGAATACCTTGCCCGTACAGTGATGACCCGCGAAGTTGATGGGGTTTTGCAGGCTTACCCTGACTCTTGCGTCGGCACCGACTCGCACACCACCATGGTCAACGGCCTTGGAGTTCTGGGTTGGGGAGTTGGAGGAATCGAAGCCGAGGCTGCGATGCTTGGCCAGCCAGTTTCCATGCTGATTCCAAAAGTTGTTGGCTTCAAGCTAACTGGCCAAATCCCAATGGGGGCAACTGCTACCGACGTAGTTCTAACAATCACCGAGCAACTTCGTAAGCACGGTGTGGTTGGAAAATTCGTGGAGTTCTATGGAGCCGGCGTTGCCTCTGTTCCGCTGGCAAATCGAGCCACCATTGGAAACATGAGCCCGGAGTTTGGTTCCACCGTTGCGATTTTCCCAATCGACTCCGTGACCTTGGATTACCTTCGTTTCACTGGTCGTTCAGAACAAGAGATTGCTCTGGTGGAGGCTTACAGCAAGGCCCAAGGCTTGTGGCACGACTCTTCAATTGAGCCTCGCTACAGCGAGTACCTAGAGCTAGATCTTTCGACAGTTGTGCCTTCTATAGCAGGACCTAAACGTCCGCAGGATCGCATTGAACTTTCTGCATCCAAGCGTAAGTTTTCAGAAGACATCAAGGCATACTCGGCGGTTGCCTCAAACCCTGCTCAGGTAAAGGGTAAGAATTTCGCAATGGATCACGGCCATGTGAGCATCGCCTCCATTACTTCTTGTACCAACACTTCCAACCCATCTGTAATGCTTGCCGCAGGTTTGTTAGCAAGAAAAGCAGTTGCCAAGGGGCTAAGTGCCAAGCCATGGGTAAAGACTTCTCTGGCGCCGGGCTCAAAAGTTGTTACCGACTACTACGACAAATCAGGTCTTACCAAGGATCTCGACGCCCTAGGTTTCCAACTAGTTGGCTACGGTTGCACCACCTGTATTGGAAACTCCGGTCCATTGGATCAGGAAATTTCAGACGCTGTAAACGCAAATGACCTAGCGGTGACCGCTGTTCTTTCCGGAAACAGAAACTTTGAAGGCCGTATCAATCCAGATGTGAAGATGAACTACTTAGCTTCACCCCCTCTAGTTATTGCCTACGCTCTGGCTGGAACTATGGACTTTGACTTTGAGAAGGATTCCCTTGGCACTGGCTCTGATGGCTCTGAGGTATACCTAAAGGACATCTGGCCAACTCCAACTGAAGTCCAGGACACCATAGATTCTTCTATCAACTCCGGGATGTTCACTAAGCAGTATGCCGGTGTATTTGAAGGTGACAAGCGTTGGCAGTCTTTGAAAACTCCGACCGGAGATACCTTCGCATGGGACGCTAAGTCCACTTACGTAAGAAAGCCTCCTTACTTCGATGGCATGACGATGAACCCATCACCTGTTACAAACATTTCGGGCGCGAGAGTTCTTGCCAAGTTGGGCGATTCTGTAACTACCGACCACATCAGCCCAGCCGGTTCCATCAAGGGAGATTCTCCTGCTGGAAAGTACTTAACTGACCACGGTGTATCAAGAGTTGATTTCAATAGCTACGGATCTCGCCGCGGAAATCACGAAGTGATGATTCGCGGAACCTTTGCAAACATTCGCCTTCGCAACCAGTTGTTGAACAATGTCGAAGGTGGCTACACCAGGGACTTTACAAAAGCAGACGGTGCTCAGGCATTTATCTATGACGCGAGTGAAAACTATCAGGCAGAGGCAACGCCGCTAGTGATCTTGGCTGGCAAGGAATACGGTTCTGGTTCCTCCAGGGACTGGGCTGCTAAAGGCACTAGTTTGCTTGGTGTTCGGGCAGTAATCACCGAAAGCTTCGAGCGCATTCACCGCAGCAACCTGATTGGAATGGGTGTTTTGCCTCTTCAGTTCCCTGCGGGTAGCTCGGCTGACAGCTTGGGTCTTGACGGAACTGAAATCTTTGAGATTGATGGTGTTGATGCTCTCAACAAAGGGGTAACCCCAAAGACCCTGAAGGTGACGGCCAAGCCTTCGGGTCATTCGGCCGCTGGCAAGGTGGAAGTGCGCTTTGATGCGGTACTTCGTATCGACACTCCTGGAGAAGCCGACTACTTTAGGCATGGAGGAATTCTGCAGTATGTCCTTCGTTCCCTGGTATCGGCCTAGGAATAGAAGTACCTACAAAGAAGTTGGAATAAAGATGGCGATTCTAGATTCAGTGAACGGTCCTGAGGACCTAAAGACTCTGACGCACAAACAGCTTCTTGAGCTTGCACAGGAGATCAGGGATTTTCTTATTGCCAAAGTTGCAAAAACCGGAGGCCACCTAGGCCCAAACTTGGGTGTTGTTGAAACCACTATCGCTATTCACAAAGTTTTTGACTCACCAAATGACAGCATCGTTTTCGATACCGGACATCAGTCCTACGTGCACAAAATCCTAACGGGACGAAAAGATTTTGACACCCTTCGCCAAAAAGACGGTCTTGCCGGATACCCGCAGCGATCAGAGTCCGTGCACGACATAGTTGAGAGCTCGCACGCCTCATCATCACTTTCCTGGGCAGATGGAATTGCCAAAGCATACAAACTCACTGATCAAAACGACCGCTACGTAATCGCGGTTGTTGGCGATGGCGCGCTAACCGGAGGCATGACCTGGGAAGCGCTTAACAACATTTCCGATGACAACGACCGCAAGCTTGTGATAGTTGTCAACGACAATGGTCGCTCATATGCCCCAACAATTGGTGGATTGGCTAGGTACCTGAATGGAATTCGAACTGAAAAGTTCTACCGTCGTCTGTACCGCCTGAGCAAGAAGGTATTTTTCAAATTTGGAACAATCGGTCGGATGGCTTACTCAACTATTCGCGGAGCAGGTAAAGGTCTTCTGGGATCTTTTGCACCAAAGGGTATGTTTCCAAACCTCGACTTGAAGTACATCGGTCCAGTTGATGGGCACGACCTACACGCGATGGAAGCTGCCCTAAATCAAGCCAAGAAGTACGCCAACCCAGTGATTGTTCACGCCATCACGCAAAAAGGTAAGGGTTATGACCCTGCCGTAAGCGACGAAGCTGATCAGTTCCACGCGGTTGGACAAATTGATCCAGATACTGGAGTTTCTATAGAGTCCTCAGGAAAGATGAGCTGGACCTCAGTTTTTGCTGACGAACTAGTTTCCATTGCGGATAAGAACAAGTCAGTGGTTGGAATCACTGCGGCGATGCTTATTCCAGTGGGTATGCACAAATTCGCTGCAAAATATCCAGATAGAGTCTTCGACGTTGGAATTGCCGAACAGCACGCTGTTACATCTTCTGCAGGAATGGCTTTTGGTGGTCTACACCCTGTAGTTGCGGTGTACGCAACATTTATGAATAGGGCATTTGACCAAGTCTTGATGGATGTTGCTCTTCATAAGGCAGGTGTCACCTTTGTGCTCGACCGCGCTGGAGTGACCGGGCCAGATGGCGCCAGCCACCACGGAATGTGGGATCTTGCGATGCTTCAGATTGTGCCGGGAATACGAATTGCATCCCCCCGTGATGAAACTCGCCTGAGAGAACAGCTGACCGAAGCTGTTGCAATCGCTGATGCGCCAACAGTAATCCGCTTTTCGAAAGGTACTGTCGCCAACGAGTTGCCGGCAATTAGAAGGCTCGAAGATGGCGTAGATGTTCTTTACGAATCTTCAGCAAAGGATGTTTTGATTCTCACCGTTGGCGCAATGGCGGAAACTGGAATTCAGGTTGCCAAGATGCTTTCAGATCAGGGAATCGGCTCAACTGTGGTTGACCCTCGATGGGTAATCCCAGTTCCGAAATCGATCGTCAAGATGGCCGCTGATCATCGTTTGGTTGTGACCATCGAAGACGGTATTCGAGTCGGGGGTATCGGAACGAGAGTTCGCCAAGATCTTCGAGCCGCACAGATTGACACCGCTCTGAGTGAGATTGGTCTACCGGATGAATTCTTGGAGCATGCCTCACGGAATGAAATTCTTGAAAGGGTCGGCCTGACCGCACAAAGTATTTCTAGGGAGATAGTTGCCCAGGTTCTAGGTTCTAGAGTTCCTCATGCTCGTCCGGTGCCAGGAGATCAGCCGATGTCTGATCGACCGGAGCTGTCTTCGCAAGATTAAAGGCATCAAAAATCAACTGGGCAGTTAGCTCAACTTGCCAGTTTCTAGCACCCAGCTCATGCAGCTTCGCAGAAAGAGTTTCTCTCGTAAAATTCTCCGGAGGACTAAAGCTAACCTGACGCAAAATCTCAGGGGTAAGCAAGTTCTCTAGCGGCACCAACTTTTGCTCGGATAGTTCAATCAGCGACGCTTTGGCGTGCTTTAGTCGACGATCGGCTTCAGGAAACTTTGTTATCCAATTGCGGTGGTTGGGAATGGCATCAGTTTTCTCAGGTTTTAGACTCGGTAGCTCAGTTGCTTTCAGTGCCGATTGAACTGCATCCCACCAGAGGTCTAGATAAGAACGGCTTGCTCGACCTGAAAAGGACTTCATTGCTGCCAGTTCTGGTCGCGTTTTAGGTTTTTGGGTTGCAGCGACCAGGATTGAGGAGTCGGGGATCAGCCTTCCTGGAGCGACATCCATCTTCTGAGCTAGCGTTTCTCTAGCTCTCCAGAGCTGCCTAGCAATTTCATGGGAGAGCCTGTCTTGGACTTTATGTAGCCCGGTGATGCCACGCCATTTATCGATTCTCTGTGGTCTAAGTTTGAAACTCATGAGTGAGGCAAATTCCTGGTTTGCCCAATCAAGTTTCCCTTGTTGGTTCAGAAGCTCTTTAACTGCAATTGCCAGTTCATGTAGGACATCAACGTCAAGTGCTGCATAATTCAACCAGGACTCGGGCAGCGGTCTAGTGCTCCAGTCCGCAGCGGAATGTTCCTTTGCAAGTCGGAACTGCAGTAACGATTCGGTTAGTGAACCCAGACCAACACGAGGCGCGCCTGCTAGACGTCCAGCAAGTTCGGTGTCAAAAATTGAGCCTGGATACAGTCCTATCTCATTCAGGCAAGGCAGATCTTGTGTGGCGGCATGCAAAATCCATTCGCGATCTCGCATCAGTGCTGCAAGCTCCTGAAACGGTTTTGAGCTTGCCATTTCCGGGCTGGCTACAGGGTCAATCAGGAAAATCTCTGAGTTCGCTGCTCGAATTTGAATCAGGTATGCGCGTTGAGAGTACTTGAATCCCGAAGCGCGTTCAGCATCAATGGCTATCGATCCAGTGGTGGCCTTCAAAGCGTCAACAGCGTCTTGGAGTGTGCTTTCGTCAGCAATTAGTCTGGTTTCTGCGCGAGGGTGCTGAAGCAGTGGAAGTTCTGGAAGCTCCGGTGCTTCGGGTGATTCAGACAATTAGATTCTGCTGATTCCAGATTCAGGTGGAAGGCCAGACATCATGCAAAGCAGGTCTTGCCAGGCCTCAAGGTGTGCAGAGAAGTTATTGTCAGTAGGAGACCAGGAAGCTCGCAATTCAAGCTCAGCATGATCGCTGTGCCCAGAAATGGACCCGTATCCCTGAGAGATGATTCTGGTTATAGTTCCAGCTTCTAAAGAGTAACCCGCTGAGCGGCTGCGAAGAGCATCTTCCAGCCAGGCCCAGCAAACGTCCGTGATTAGTTCGTGTTGTCCGATGTCGGTTTCTATGGGAGATTTTGCGAAGCAAATGATTCGGTAGTTGCCACCCCAACCCTCTTGGGGTTCGTCAGAGTTTAGAAGGACGAAACGACCTGTTCCCTGATCTGATCTATTCTCGTGAGCGTCAATACCGATGTTGGCGGCCAAAGCAACCGAGTATTTGGCAATCTTGTCGGGGGAGGGGATCTCTGTAATGTTCACGCCTTCGCGAATGTTTGCCTGGCGCAGGGACATCACCGCAAGCTGAAAGTCAGCGGTCGTGTCAGTTTTATCAGAGATTTCAAGCATTTCAAATAACCTTACGAGGCGGGCTAGGCGTCAGCCTTCTGCCACGCCGTCAATGAGTCCATAGCGCAAAGCTGTGATCCTCGCACTGGGCTAACGAAACTAGGACAGCGTCTTCATCAAAGGGATTCTGCAACGTCTCGGGAGCATCGTTTGTGGCAATTGGAGTCCTAGTAATAGCCGATTGCCCAACAATTCCCGCCTCAAAGGCTTTAGCTGAAAGGGTTGGTCCTGCCTCGAGCAGAATAGAGCGAAACCCGTTGTCATTGGCCCAGCTTTGAAATCCTTCAAAGGGTTCGCTCTGAATTTGAACATGCACATTCTTGGAACTAATTGAGCTCAGTTGTTCTAGAGAGCTAGAAAACAAAAAGACCGAAGTCGCCGGATCATCAACTACTTCGATGCCTGAGAAGTTTCCGCTCAAGGAAAAGATTGCAAGTCGCGCTCCAGAGCTCGGGGTTCGATACTGTTCGCGCCTTGCAGTAGCAGCATCAACCACAATCAGGTCAGAGTGCGAACGAATTTCGACAAGAAGTTCCCTGTCCTCTGCGCTAGAAATTGAGCGTGAGGATCCATCGCTTCCCCAAAAGCTTCCTGACTGGCTGATTACGTGATTCGAGCGAATCCCAGACCAGGTCCCATAGGCGGTAGCCAATGATTTTGGATCAGATGCACCTGTGGCTTTAGCAAGACCAAAGATTGGTTTGATCACTGCTGAGATTTTTCCCGAAGCTGACGCTTGATGCGCGAGAGGATCCCGAGCATTCCTCGAAGTCGAAGAAGGGAAACAGCCGACGAAAGCGAGAGCTTGAAGGGAAAATCTTGATCGAATGCCAATGCTTGGCTTACGGGCAGTCCATCGATAACACTAAAAAGCAAACTGGCAAAGCCTCGCGTTGTCGGCGACTCGGCCGGTGCGCTGAAAAAAAGTCTTGTGAGTCCTTGTTCATCTATTTCAACGAACAAAAAGATAGGGGATTGGCATTCCTCAACTCGCTCAAGGAGTTCTGGATGGTCAGCGTATCTTTGGGGGAGCTCAGGAAGGGCATCTGAAAATTCCAGCAACAGATCCAGCCGCTCGGAATCCCGAAGGATTTCAAAGTCTTTGATCAGCTGATCAGCTGTCTCAAGTGTCGACATTTATACCAGCTGTGGAATTGAACCAGGCTCGGCACCAACTGCGATTGGAGCTTTGACTAGGGAACCCCATTCGCTCCAGGAACCGTCGTAGTTTCTAACCTTTTCAATACCTATCAAGTACTTCAAAACGAACCAGGTGTGCGATGAACGCTCACCAATTCGGCAGTAAGCAATCACATCAGAATGACCAGCGAGGGATGCCCCCTTTAGGTAAATCTCTTCAAGTCCTGAACGGTCTTTGAAGCTCTGGTCTTCGTTACAAGCTCTCGACCAAGGAACGGATGCTGCAGTTGGGATGTGACCTGCTCTAGAGGCACCCTCGTCAGGGTAGCCCGGCGCTGTAAGTCTCTCTCCCGAGTACTCCTCGGGTGAACGAACGTCAATCATCGGCTTGCCAAAGTGTGTGAAGACATCGTCTCTGAATGCACGCAGAGTCGAATCGTTTCGCTCAATCACTGGGTAGCTTGAGGCCTGGACCTCAGGTGTTTCTTTGGTTAGTTCGCGGCCTTCGCTGGTCCACTTATCGCGGCCGCCATCTAGCAAGCGAACATCCTCGTGACCGAAGAGTTTGAAGACCCAGAGTGCGTATGCCGCCCACCAGTTGCTTTTGTCGCCATAGAGCACGATTGTGTCATCACGGTTTATCCCTAGACGCGACATAACCGATGCGAAACCATCACCGTCGATGTAGTCGCGGGTGTCTTTGTCATTTAAATCTGTGTGCCAGTCAATCTTGCGGGCGGAAGGAATGTGCCCGGTTTGATAAAGCAGTACGTCCTCGTCGGATTCCAATACAACTAGTCCCTCAGCACCCAAGTTCTGGGCAAGCCATTCACTGCTAACAAGTGCTCGCGGATTCGCGTACTCGGCAAATTTTGGACTGCTGTCTATGCTGATCGGCAACTTATTCTCCTTGTAGACTGATGGCTTGTTCGGGACCACACTAGGCGGTGTCATTGTCAACCACTTCAGGGGCTATTTGTTCCCTGGTTGAAATTCAACCCAATCCCAGTTTGTCAGAGGTCCTCAGTCAACTGGTACCCCCTAGAGAGTTTACCAAAGCCCGCTTCGATAACTACCTGCCGGATCAATCCTTTCCTTCTCAGGCCGCAGCGGTTGCCTCCGCAAGAGAGTTTGTTAGACCATCTAGCCTCAAGGGATTGTTCTCTAGGTCAAAAACCACGCAAAGTGCAGGAATTTACCTAGACGGAGGCTTTGGCGTTGGAAAAACACATTTGCTTGCAGCGATCTGGCACGATTTCAAAGGACCCAAAGCATTCGGTAGCTTTCTTGCTTACACCAGTTTGATTGGTCTTCTTGGTTTCGCAGATGCCCTAAAGCAGCTTTCCAACTATGAACTTTTGTGTATTGATGAATTTGAACTGGACGATCCAGGGGACACCATGTTGATGTCTAGGCTGCTTAGCGAACTGGGAGCAAAGGGGATTAGATTCGCAGCAACTTCCAACACACCTCCAAATGCCTTAGGGCAAGGAAGGTTCGCTGCTAAAGATTTTGCAAGAGAGATTTCGGCGATGTCCGATCGCTTTTTGATTGTCAGCGTTGATGGCGAGGACTACCGTCACCGCCCTGTCGACGGACACACTCAGCCTCTTGGCGCCAGTGATTACATGAGACACGTTGAACAGAAGGTTTCCGAAGGTCAGTTGGTTGCAGTTGATGAATTCGACAAATTACTTGCTCACCTAGCAAAAGTTCACCCATCAAAGTTTCTAAAACTTATTGATGGGGTCGATTCTGTCGTTTTAACCAAGGCTCACGTTCTAACCGACCAGTCAGCAGCACTGAGGTTCGTTTCCTTTGTCGACAGGCTGTACGAATCTCAAGTCAGCATTAGCTCTACAGGGGTAGGGCTAACAGAAGTCTTCTCGCCAGAGTATTTGTCAGGCGGATACAAAAAGAAGTATCTAAGGGCTATTTCGCGGATCGGCTCTTTGACTTCGTCTTTTTAGTCCTGGGCTTGTTCTTTAGATGCCAACGAGCGCGCAGCCAGAGTAAAGCTCCGCCGGCACCCATTGCCACAAATGATCCCAGTAAGACTCCAAGAACTGCTTGTGCGTAT